>JAHLLD010000005.1 GCA_020444325.1 bacterium | reverse complement strand
ATCAGGGATTGCTTCCGGGCATCCAGCAAGCATCCCGGGACACACAACGGGAAGCGATCCCCGCTCCTGCCCGGTTTGCCATCTGAAATCTGCAATTTGCGATTCGTAATCTGCGATCTGCATTTTTGGCCCTGTGCGCAACTGCCACATGTTGCTATTGCTTTCCTGATTCCATGCATGTATATTCGATTGCCTTGAACTATCGTACTATTTAAGAAAAGGTTCCTATAAGGAATTCCAATCGCTTCCACCTGCCTGTCGCCACCTCGGCTCTGAGGATCGGGCAGTGAAAGCTCCACCAATACCCAATCCATGAGGTAGTCATGAATACTCAGCTACAATCTCGCCCGCTCGAGAGAAGCCGGGCTGCTATTCTTGTAGCACTGCTTTTCCTCCTCTCACCGCTTGCCCTGCAGGCCCAGACCATGATCCCCCTGCCGAATTACGGCAGCACCTACACGGCCTCACAGGTCCGTGGATTCTGGTTCACCGCTCCTACCGATTTCGTGATTGTTGGCGTTCGCGTTCCGACTGATGTCGGTACCACGCCGCAGAGTGTGCAGATCATCAAGTTTGCCAATACTCCTCCCGCATATCCGACCACAGCGACCGGCACGACGCTGGGACTGTGGACCAACGTGACAGGCACGAACATTATTTCCTGTTATGTCGAGATTAATGCCGGCGACCACATCGCCGTTTTCGGCGCACGCAGTGGTGGCGGAACGACCAACTACAACTCCTACGCAACTCCTGCCGGTCCGTTCACTTCCTCGATCCTCGGACAGTCGTGTACGCTCACGCGCATGGTGTGGCAGTCTGGCACATGGCCGGTCGGTGGCTGCTCGCAGGAAACCGGTGGCTCCATCGCCCGTACCGAAGTCTATTATATTCCGCCCATCACCGGTCCGGATGACGCAGGTATTTACTCCATCGATTCCCCGATGAATTTCTGCGCGGGTAACGAAGATGTCACCGTGACACTTCGCAACTACGGCACGAATCCTCTCACCTCGGCAACCATCAACTGGTCGCTGAACGGCGTTGCACAGACCCCGTACAGCTGGACCGGTTTGCTGGATACCCTGAACATCACCACGCGCTCGACGCAGGTGACGCTTGCCAACATGAACTTCCAGTCGGGTATTCCTTACACCATCGCCGCATGGCCGACGATGCCGAACGGCGTGCCTGACACGGTTTCGCGCAACGACACTGCCATCGTCACCGTCCAGGCTGCAATTTCCGGGACCTACACCATTGGCGGTGCCTCTCCGGACTATGCAACGTTCAGTGATGCAGCAGCTGATCTGACCGCATACGGTCTCTGCGGTCCCGTGGTCTTCAACGTGCGTCCTGGCACCTACAACGAGCAAATCGAGCTCGATGCTGTCCCCGGCGCCTCCTCGGTCAACACCGTGACCTTCCAGTCCGAGACCGGGAACAAGAACGATGTCAACCTGACCTACCAGGCCTCAAGCACCGCCGACAACTGGGTGGTGAACATCGGACTGGCTGAGTGGGTAACCTTCAAGGATATGACCATCACCGCATTGGGTACCTCCTACGGCGCGGCCGTGTATTTCAGCGGCAGTGGCACCGACAACAGCTTCATCAACTGCGAGCTGGTTTCACCGGATGTGAACTCCACTTCCAACTACGTGTCCCCCGTGCTTTCCGCGACGGGTACGCTCAACCACCGCACCAGCTTCATCAACTGCGGCATCCGCGAAGGCGGCTACGGCATGTACATGTACGGCAGTGGATCCACAAGCACTGAAGATGATGTCCTGATCCAGGGCTGCGAATTCACCGGCCAGTACTACCGTCCCTACTACGGCTACTATCTCGGCAAGATCAAGTTCCTCGACAACACCGTTATCCAGGATGCGAACAATACCTACACCTATCATTATCCGGTGGCGTTTTACTACGGATATGACTCCCAGGTCGAGCGCAACAAGATCGTCTCCTACGGCGGCACGTACTGCTACGGTGTATACTTCTACTACGAGAATTACTACCAGAATGGCAGCTCTCGTTTCGTCAACAACATGGTGACCTTGCTCGACTGTCCGCAGGTGTACTACGGCATGTATGCATACCGTATGTACAACACCCTGTTCGCACACAACACCTTCTACACCAACACGACATATACCAGCAGCTACCTGGTCTATGCACCGTATGCGCAGGGCAGCGACATTCTCAATAACATCATGTACATGGCCGGTGCGGGTTATTGCTGGTACGAAGTCGGCAACGGATACGTCAATTCTTCCGACTACAATGTCTGGTACTCGAACGGCAACAACCTCATCTACTGGGGTGGTGCACGCGCCGATCTCAACGCACTGCAGGCATACACGGGCATGGATGCGAACTCCATCACGAAGGCCGTCAGCTTCGCCGACGTCAACAGCGGCGACCTGCACCTGGCGAGTCCCTCCGACGACGACACCGACCTCTTTGGCACCCTGCTCCCGGCAGTGACCGATGACTTCGACGGCGAAGCGCGCGTCAATCCCTACCGTGGCGCCGACGAAGCCTGCTACGTCGCACCGGGCAGCCTCAACTACAGCTTCGTCGATGGCAACGGCTTCCCCGCCGCCTACGCCGAAGCACCCGGCACCGTCGGTGTCGAATACTCGGTCACCTTCCCCGAGTTTGCTTCCACGGTCACCTTCACCGTGCAGTTCTTCGACGTGACCACCAACACCCTCGCATGGCAGACCAGCTTCCAGGCAGCCAAGGCATACAACATGCCGCTGAGCGGCGTGCAGTACATCACCCTCCCGCAGTCGCTGCAGGCAGGCACCTACAAGGTCGAAGTCATTTTCAACACGAAGAACAGCTGCGACGTGTACCGCGATTACATGCCGTATCCTGTCGCTCTGCTCGTCGTGGGTGAAGGACAGAAGCCCTGCGTCGTGTGGCCGGGTGACGTCAACAATGACGGCATCGTCAACTACACTGACCGCCGCGAGCTCAATCTCTATATCTACAACGCCAACCTGCGTTCGACCTGGCTGAGCGGTCCCGCCCGTTACCAGGCCGATGCCGAGACCAATCCGTTCACCTACATCGAGTGGAAGCCGCAGGCAGCCGCCCCGTGGTACACCCCCGAAGGTTGCTACATGGATACCGACGGTAACGGCGTTGTCAACAACATGGACTACATCGCCATGAAGCTGAACTGGGCACAGACGACTCCGTACTACGGTGGCACGCCGAAGTCCGGCACGCCGGCCGCGGCCAGCTTCGCGATGGATCAGAACTACCCGAACCCCTTCAATCCGACCACGATGATCAAGTTCTCGGTTCCCGAACAGTCGCATGTGCGCCTGGTGGTGACCGACGCGCTTGGACGTCAGGTTGCGGAACTGGTCAACGGCAACGTCGACCAGGGTCTGCATGAAGTGCAGTTCGACGCTTCGCAGCTTTCGAGCGGGACGTACATCGCAACCGTGAGCATGACCGGTGCCGAATCGGGCATGAGCTTCACGAAGACCATCAAGATGGCCCTGAGCAAATAAGCTCCCGCGCTGTCTCCTGACTTACCGTAAAGGCCCCGGGCATTCAATTGCCCGGGGCCTTTGCCGTATATGTTGTGCCCCGAGGGCTGTTGTGCCCCGAGGGCTGTTGTGCCCCGAGGGCACACCGGGCATTACGGACGGGCGGAATGTCGCGTGAACGGGTGGCACAGCGTGAAAATAAGGCCATTGACTGGGGGAATCGTCACGGTGTATATTCGCGCATCTTTAATTGATGGATCCAGTTGTTTCGGACCTCAAGCAGTGTCATCACATTCCCGGTATACTTACTCAGACCGCTGTCCAACAGCGGGATACCGGGAATGCTGATACACGGAAGCACTGACGGCGGCGCGTGCCGAGCATTTTCATAGATATACTTCCAACCCAACCAGTTGCTACGAAAGGAGTGCGGAGAATGGCGTCCTGTCCAAGGCCTGTTCCAAAGCACCATTTGTATTCTACCTGCAGACCAACGCAGATCCATTCCACATCCATATCCACGAGGTATTCCATGAAGCAACTATTACCGATCCCGCGGTACGGCAGTCGCTGGCGCAGGTGGCCATCACTGTTTGCAGCACTGCTCATCATGAGTGGGACTCTGTTCGCTCAGACGCCGCAGTACTACTGCGATCAGGCAACAGGCACCAACGTTTATCCCTTCGCGACGACAACCTCCTCCCATACGCAGCATAATTATATTCCCAATGAGCTTACCGGCGCGTATCCTGGGAACATCACGAAGATTTACTTCAAGCGTGGCAATGCCACCACCAACCCGACGTACACGAATCTTACTGTGAAGCTCGGACAGAGCACGACAACAAACTTCCCATATACGACAACATTTGCCACGGGACTTTCCACCGTATACTATGCTTCGTCGGTGACACTGCCCAGCGGTGCGATCGATGACTGGATTCCCATCACGCTGCAGACTCCGTTTTACTATAATCCCAGCCAGTCACTTATCGTGACTATCTGTCATGATGGGTATTCGACCGGCTTCTACGTTCGCTATTACAGCGCAAGCACCGGTGGATATCGCCGTATCTACGGCGGAGCCGGATGTTCTTCAACGGGCGGATCTGGTTCGGATTATTCCCGCTATGCCTTCGGTGTGGATATGTCGCCGGCACTGCCTGATGACGCTGGTATCTCCGAGCTACTGAGTCCAGTGAACTTCTGCGCCGGCACGCATCCCATCCAGGTTAACCTGAAGAATTATGGTACGAACACGTTGAACAGTGTCACGGTTAACTGGTCGCTGAACGGCGTACCGCAGACACCCATCAACTACACGACACCGATGCCGACGCTCGGCGATGCGACCATCACCCTCGGTTCCCAGAACTTCGCAGCTGGTGTGCCCGTGCACATCGTGGCATGGACCAGCAATCCGAACAACACAAATGATAGTTTCTCAGCCAATGACTCGCTCGACGTGACGGTGCAGCCTGCACTGAGCGGCACCTTCACCATCGGTGGAGCATCCCCGGATTACACCAACTTCGCCGCTGCGGTAGCTGACCTGAATCAGTTCGGTGTGTGCGGTCCCGTCGTCTTCAACATCCGCTCCGGAACGTACAATGAGCAGATCGGACTGCAGGACATCGCCGGTACCTCGTCCATCAATACGGTCACATTCCAGTCCGAGACTGGAAACAAGACAGATGTCGAAATCATCTGGAACGCAAGTGGCACCGGCGATAACTATGTCGTCGCCATGGGATCCTCAAAATTTGTGACATTCAGAAACATGACCATGCGTGCGACCAACACTTCGTACGGCATCGTGGTGTTCCTCGATGGTGGTTCCACCGACTGTACCTTCGAAAACCTCGAGCTCATCGCTCCTGACGTCAATTCGACCTCCAACTATCTCGCCCCAGTCTGCTCGAATACCGGCACACTCAACCATCGTACCAGCTTCATCAACTGCGGTTTCCGTGAGGGTGGATATGGTATGTACATGTACGGCAGCGGCACGACGAGCACCGAAGATGACGTCCTCATCCAGGGCTGTGAATTCACCGGTCAGTACTATCGTCCCTACTACGGTTATTATCTCGGAAAGATCAAGTTCCTTGACAATACCGTTATCCAGGACGCGAACAACACGTACACCTACCACTACCCCGTGGCCTTCTATTACGGATACGATTCCCAGGTCGAACGCAACAAGATCATTTCCTACGGCGGCACCTACTGCTACGGTGTGTACTTCTATTACGAGAATTACTACCAGAGCGGCAACTCCCGCTTCGTGAACAACATGGTTGACTTGCTCGACTGTCCGCAGGTGTATTATGGCATGTACGCGTATCAGATGAACAACACCCTGTTCGCGCACAACACCTTCCACAGCAACACGCCGTATGCCAGCAGCTACCTCGTCTATGCCCCGTATGCCAACGGAAGCCAGATCTACAATAATATCATGCATCAGACGGGTGCAGGATATTGCTGGTATGAAGTCGGCAACGGATACGTGTCTGCCATGGATTACAACAACTGGTATACGAACGGCACCTACATCGCCTACTGGGGCGGTGCACGCACCGACCTCGCGGCCTTCCAGGCCGCCAGCGGAATGAATGCGAATTCCATCAGCAAAATTGTGTCGTTCAAGGACCTGTACGGTGGCGATATGCACCTGACCTCGCCCTCGGAGGATGACACGGACCTGTTCGGGATGCTTCTTCCCCAGGTCACCGACGATATTGACGGCGAAGTGCGCATTCAGCCGTACATGGGTGCGGACGAAGCCTGCTACATCACGCCGGGCTCGGTCAACTATGACTTCGTCGACGGACAGGGTTACCCTGCCGCCTACGCCGAAGCACCCGGCAGCATTGGTGTGCATTACTCGGTGGCCTTCCCTGAGTACGATGCAACCATCAACATGACGGTGAATTTCTATGCCATTCCTTCTGAGCAGCTTGTCTATTCCACAATGCTTACCGCGCAGAAGCAATACGGCGTCAATCTCGACGGCATTCAGTACATCACACTTCCTCCCTCCCTCCAGCCCGGCACCTACAAGATTGAAGTGGTGTTCTGGACGAAGAACAGCTGTGACGCATATCGCGATTACATGCCGTATCCCACGGCCCTGCTCCTCGTCGGTGAAGGACAACTGCCGTGCGTCGTCTGGCCGGGTGATGTCAACAACGATGGCATCGTGACCTACGTTGATCGCCGCGAACTGAATCTTTACATCTACAACGCCAATCTCCGTACGTCCTGGCTCAACGGTCCCGCGCGTTACCAGGCTGATTCCGAGACGAATCCGTTCACGTATATCGAATGGAAACCGCAGGCAGCCGCCCCGTGGTACACACCGGAGGGTTGCTACATGGATACTGACGGAAACGGCGTTGTCAATAACATGGACTACATCGCCATGAAGCTGAACTGGGCACAGACGACTCCGTACTACGGCGGCACGCCGAAGTCGGGCGCTCCTGCCGCAGCCAGCTTCGCGATGGATCAGAACTACCCGAACCCCTTCAATCCGTCGACGACGATTCGCTTCGCGGTTCCCGAGCAGTCGCATGTGCGCCTGGTCGTGACCGACGCTCTTGGTCGTCAGGTGGCGGAACTGGTTAACGACAACAAAGCCCAGGGAATTCACGATGTACTCTTCGATGCCAGTGACCTGAGCACCGGTACCTACATCGCAACCGTGACCATGACCGGTATCGAATCCGGCATGAGCTTCACCAAAACCATCAAGATGGCGCTGAATAAATAAGCTCCCGCTGCTCACAGCTGACTTCTTGATCGAGGCCCTGTTCATTCTCCTGAACAGGGCCTCGATCATTATTAGCTATACCTCATTGAAACCGGGTCCCCAGTAACAGGGACCCGGTTTTTTGGCACTTGCTTCACAATACCCCCATTTTCCCCTCAAATTTCCCCACCTGCATGCCCATTATTCACACTGTGAAAAAAATGCACGTAAAAACCGATTCCGGTTGACATAATGCTACTTTTCACTGTATCTTTTATTCACTAGCTACAGACAGCTGCGATCTGACAATAGAGGCAGACAACTCAATCTGCCAGGTTGATGGAACGGAAATGATGATTGGATTGGCGATATCACGCCGTAGTGATAGTGTCAATCCCTGTTGTTGCCCAGGTATCCAGCTTAGCCACAACCAGACAGGCCTGCTGTCAGAGGCAAGACGCGATAACCATCCACGGAGAATGCCAGTAATTACTCAATGCATCGGAGTCCCACCTCCTACCGCATTCCAGAGACAACATAGAACAATCACGCAGTGTCCCACCAGTAAATATGAGGTACAGGATGTCTCAAACGCTACAGACCAACCCACGGTCGATGCTTATCCGCGGACTCGCGGTCAGCGTCTTCCTCCTTCTGGGGACGTTCGTTTCCCAGGCGCAAACACCGCAGTATTATGTAGATAATGCTTCGGGAACGAATGTTTTTCCCTTCTCGACAACAACTTCTCCTCACACCGAGCATCACTACCTGGCGAACGAGTTCACCGGCGCTTACTCCGGAAACATTACCAAAATCTGGTTCAAGCGTGGAAACTCAACCACCAACCCGACGTTCACGAACCTGACCGTGAAGCTCGGACAGAGCACGACGACGAGTTTTCCGTACACAACAACGTTCACGACTGGTCTGACCACCTGCTATAATGCCTCCAGCACCACGCTGGCCAGCGGAAACACAAACGACTGGATTGGTATCACACTGCAGACGCCGTTCTATTACAATCCGAGCCAGGCTCTGATTGTGAATATCTGTCAGGATGGATACAGTGGCGGCTTCTACGTGCGTTATTACAACACCAGTGGTGGCGGATATCGCCGTATTTACGGAGGATCCTCTTGTTCCGCGACTGGCGGATACGGTGCTGACTATGCCCGCTACAGCTTTGGAATCGACATGTCGCCGGCGCTGCCCGACGATGCAGGCATCTCGAAGCTGCTCTCCCCGGTGAATTTCTGCGCCGGGCAGCAGGACATCAAAGTCAATCTTAAAAACTTCGGGACGAACACGCTCAACAGTGTGACCATTAACTGGTCGCTCAACGGCGTGCCGCAGACGGCGATCAATTACACAACACCGATGCCGACACTGGCTGACGCAACGATCACCCTTGGATCGCATAACTTCGCCGCCGGCGTGCCTGTGCACATCGTCGCATGGACTTCAAACCCGAATAACACCAACGACAGCTTCTCCGCCAACGATTCCCTTGACGTAACAGTTCAGCCGGCCCTCAGCGGCACGTTCACCCTCGGTGGCGCGTCACCGGATTATTCCGACTTCGCCTCCGCAGTGGCGGATCTCAACCAGTACGGCGTATGCGGTCCGGTGGTATTCAACGTCCGCTCCGGAACGTACAATGAGCAAATCGGTCTGCAGGGTATTGACGGCGCCTCCGCCATCAACACCATCACCTTCCAGTCCGAAACCGGGAACAAGGCGGATGTCGAGCTGGTCTGGAATGCAAGCGGCACAGGCGACAACTATATCGTCGCACTGGGTTCCGCCAAGTTCGTGACCTTCAAGAACATGACCATGGAAGCGACCAACAATTCGTACGGACGCGTCATTTATTTCGACGGTGCGTCTACGGATTGCACGTTTGACAATCTCGAGCTTATTTCACCAAACGTGAATTCCACATCGACGTATGTCGCTGTTGTGTACTCGAATACCGGTACGAATAACGACCGTACAACTTTCCTCAACTGCGGTATCCGCGAAGGTTCCTACGGCATGTACATGTACGGCGGCGGAACGACCTCGACCGAGGATGACAACCTCATCCAGGGCAACGAGTTTACCGGTCAGTACTATCGCCCCTACTATGGCGTGTATCTCGGAAAGATCAAGTTCCTCGACAACAAGATCTACCAGGAGCCGACGAACACGTATACATACCACTATCCCTGCTCCTTCTACTACGGTTATGATTCGCAGATCGAACGGAATATGATCTATTCCGACGGTGGCGCATATGCCTACGGTGTGTATTTCTACTACGAGAACTACTACCAGTCGGGTAACTCCATCTTCGCCAACAACATGATCTCCATCCTGAATACGACCACACGTACGTACTACGGTATCTACGGCTATCGTGACTACAACACGCTGTTTGCCCATAACACAGTACATATCAACTCGAACTATACGAGCAGCTACGCCGTGTACTCGTACTACGCCCAGGGCAGCGAGTTCTACAACAACATGTTCTACCACACGGGCGACGGCTATGCCTGGTACGTGAACGGCAACGGATACATCAATGGATCCGATTATAACCTGTTCTACACGGCTGGTAACAACTTCGTGTACTGGGGTGGATCCCGCGCCAGCCTCGGAGCCCTGCAGGGTGCCTCCGGTATGGACGCCAACTCCATTTCCAAAACCGTTTCCTTCAAGGACATGTACACAGGAGACCTGCACCTGACATCGCCTTCGGAAGACGACACCGATCTCTTCGGTACACTTCTCACCCAGGTGACAGACGATATCGATGGTGAAGATCGTATTCAGCCCTACATGGGCGCTGACGAAGCCTGCTACATCACGCCGGGCTCGGTCAATTACGACTTTGTTGACGGACAGGGGTATCCTGCCGCCTACGCCGAAGCACCGGGCAGCATCGGTGTGCATTACTCGGTGGCCTTCCCCGATTTCGACGCCACGATCACGATGACCGTGAGCTTCTACTCCATCCCCAGCGAGCAGCTTGCGTATCAGACGCAGCTGACGGCACAGAAACAGTATGGCATCACGCTCGATGGCATTCAGTACATCAACCTGCCGTCTTCGCTCCAGGCGGGCACCTACAAGATCGAGGTGAACTTCTGGACGAAGAACAGCTGCGACGCCTACCGCGATTACATGCCGTATCCTTCGGCCCTGCTCATCGTGGGCGAAGGACAGCAGCCGTGCGTTGTCTGGCCGGGTGATGTGAACAACGACGGTGTGGTCACGTATGTTGACCGCCGTGAACTGAACCTCTACATCTTCAACGCCAATCTCCGCGCCACCTGGCTGAGCGGTCCCGCGCGTTACCAGGCCGATTCCGAGACGAATCCGTTCACGTACATCGAATGGAAACCGCAGGCAGCCGCTCCGTGGTACACGCCTGAGGGTTGCTACATGGATACGGACGGAAACGGTGTTGTCAACAACATGGATTACATCGCCATGAAGCTGAACTGGGCGCAGACGACGCCATGGTACGGTGGCACGCCGAAGGCCGGTACACCGACCGCAGCCAGCTTCGCGATGGATCAGAACTATCCGAACCCCTTCAATCCGTCGACGATGATCAAGTTCGCGGTACCCGAGCAGTCGCATGTGCGCCTGGTCGTGACCGACGCTCTTGGTCGTCAGGTGGCGGAACTGGTCAACGGCAACGTGGACCAGGGTCTGCATGAGGTACAGTTCGATGGCTCACAGCTTTCGAGCGGCACGTACATCGCAAGCGTGACCATGACCGGCGCCGAGTCGGGCATGAGCTTCACGAAGACCATCAAGATGGTGCTGAGCAAATAAGCTCCCGCGCTATCTCCTGACTTACGGCAAAGGCCCCGGGTATTCAGTTGCCCGGGGCCTTTGCCGATGATAAAAAGATGGAATGAATGAAAAATGGAAACATGCGCCCGATGCCATATTTCCATTTTTCCATCATTCCGTTTTTCCATGCTCAGAGGCAGAGGATATCTTCGAGATCCGACCCACGGTGCATCATAAATCCCTTGAATTTCTGCCGTGAAATTGAGTATTATGTAACGACGAGAACTACGCTTATCATTCTTTTCCTGGACGTTCTATGAAGAAATTGTTTCTCCTTACAGCTTTCGTGCTATTCGTATCCTCCCCGTTGCAGAGCAGCGCGCAGAGCACTATCCTCGAGTTGCAGACAGTGACTGCTTCTTCCTCGAAATGGGAAGTGAAAGCGATCATGAAGCCTGCAATGACCATCATGAACATCGAGGCGGTATCTGTGGCACTCAGCTACAACCCCAGCGAGCTGGGTATGGATCCCACGAATCCGATCACGAACAAACACTTCCAGTCGTCCGGGTTTGATGATGGCAGTATTCCTGACTGGGACAGTAACGGCATCAATCCGGATGTCACGTTGTATTCCGAATATCATCCAACCTTCGGGTCGGCACCGATACTGAAAAATAATCCCCCGACGCTCTGTCATTTCAATTTCGTTCCGAAAACCTCCCCTCCGCCTCCGATATCTGTGTGCGTCTGGGGAAACACCTCGACGGGCGCTCTGACCTATTTCTTTGAAGCAGGCGTTGCGCAGCAGCAAAATTTCGATGCGCAACCTCAGTGTCTTACCTGGGTTCCCGTTGAACTGACTTCCTTCACCGCCGCACAGCAGGGTGAAGCCGTCGCATTGAAATGGGTGACAGCCAGCGAAACCAATAACTACGGCTTCCATATTGAACGGCTCGACCCGATTTCAGAAGGTCCTTCCGAATGGAAAACTGTGGGCTTTGTGAAAGGTGCAGGGACGACGTACGCACAACGCCAGTACCTTGCTCTCAATAATGATCTTCCGGGTGATGGAATTTACAAGTATCGCCTGCGTCAGGAAGATTTCGACGGAACAACAGAATACAGTCCAGAAGCTATCGTCAATTTCAGCCTCCGGCCGAATGCCTACGCACTGCATCAGAACTACCCCAACCCGCTTTCACTCTCGCTCGGCAACGGTACGACAGTGGGCTATGATGTCGCAGAAGACAGCAACGTTCGCATCAGTGTGAGTAATCTGCTGGGACAGGAAATCGCGACACTTCTCGATGAGCACCGCGCGGCAGGTTCCTACGCTGTGAACTGGCAGCCCCTGCACATCGCAGCCGGCAGCTACATTGTCACCATGATCGCGGAAAACGCCGCCTCAGGCAGCGCGGAAATTCGTCATCTCAGGATGCAGGTGGTCCGCTAAGCTTGCCTTTGGGAGAGGGAATCTGGAAATTGAGGAAGCGCAGTAATGCGCTTCCTTTTTTTTTATGCGAAAGGATGATCCTTGCTACTGATAGATATCAAACCCAACAGCTGTGATTTCTGTGGCTGCTGCGTTGGTGTTTGTCCCGAAGACGCCATCGAACTGCAGGAAGCCCACATCAGCATTATCGAAGAACGCTGCACCAACTGCGCCAAATGCGTGTGGGTCTGTCCCTTCGAAGTACTCGTATTCAACAAACCCGTGAAGAAGTCACCGGCCGAGACATGAAAGAGCAGTATGACGTCATCATTGTCGGTGCCGGTCCAGCAGGAACAACCTGCGCACGTTTCGCGGCGGCACATGGAGCTTCAGTGGTCGTTCTCGAGAAGGATCGGGATGTGGGCATGCCTGTTCGCTGCGGGGAAGCCGTCAGCAACCGGAGCCTCGAGAAGATCGTCGATATCGATCCCCGGTGGATCGCGTCGACCATAAAACACTTTCGCCTCATCTCTCCGTCCGGGCATACCGTCGAACCCGATCTGGGGGGATACGGCTACGTACTCGAACGCCGCATCTTCGACTACGACCTCGCACGCCTCGCCGTGAAAGCAGGAGCGGAGGTACATACGAAAAGCTATGTTGAAGGATTGCTCCCGGCTGACAAGGGTTGGGATGGCGTACGGCTGCGCTGGCGCGGCGAGCCACGTGAGTTGCGGGGACGCATTATCGTCGGTGCTGACGGCGTGGAATCGCGCGTGGGGAAATGGGCGGGTATCGATACGACGACACATATGCGCGATATGGAGACCTGCGCGCAGATGACAGTTTCGAACATCGATCTCGCCGACGACACCTGTGAGTTTTATTTCGGCAATGACACTGCTCCGATGGGCTACCTCTGGGTCTTTCCGAAAGGCAACGGCATGGCCAATGTCGGTGTGGGAATCAGCGGCATGGCTTCGAAAAAGCGTGCGGCGATAAGATATCTGCAGGATTTCATCGCACAGCGCTTCCCCGGGGCCGGCGTGCTCACTACCGTGGCTGGAGGCGTTCCCTGCGCCGTGACGGTCGATACGCTTGTGAGGGAAAATCTGCTGCTTATCGGCGATGCCGCCCATCAGGTCAATCCGATGTCCGGCGGCGGCATTACCAGTGGCATGTTTGGTGGGAAAATGGCTGGCGAGGCCATCGCGAAGGCGTTGCAGCATGATGATCTTTCGCTACTGCAGGAATACCCCCGGCAATGGGAAAAGGAGATCGGCGCAAAACATCGGACGTATCACAACATGAAATCCGCCGTCTACAAATTCCCGGACACGGCGCTCGATGACATCGCAGTCAACGTCCTCAAACTGAAGCCGGAAAAACGTACGATCTGGGGAGTATTCCGTACCGCACTGCGGCATCAGCCATCCCTGGTCTGGGAAATGGTGAAAACTTTCGGACTCGGAAAGTCCTGACAACAGGAACGACACTCCGCGAGCCTTAGGGGCAGGACAGGTTCCTGACCACCGCCTGTCGGCGCACTATTGCCGGTTACTTGTCGTCAACGTCCTCTTTCTTCGGGGCAAGTTTGAATTTCACCGGCACGAAGACGATACACTTGACCGGCTTGTCTGCGCTCCGTCCGGGATTGAAGGTCACTTCCCGCATCGCCTTCAATGCCGCTTCGCTCAGAAGGTCATTCGGGCTCCGTTTCACCTTACAGTCATCGACCTTTCCCTGTTCACTCACGAGCACCTCGACAATCACCGTTCCCTCGATCCCCGCCTCATGGGCTTCTTTCGGGTACGTGATGTTTTTGGCCAGAGCGGAAATTCCGCCCACAATTGTCGGCGGCTCTTCTACCGTATCAAAGTACTGTGAACGGTCTGCCTCATCCGTATTCTGCGCCTGCAGCAGTGCAGGCAGCAGAAGCACAAACATCGTCAATATCGCTCTTTTCATTGCTTCACTCCTTAATGTTTTGCCATGCAAAGATGGAATAATGGAATGATGTCCGTGCGCTGGGATGTTTCCATTTTCCATTATTCCATCTTTCCATTGTTCAATCTTTCGATCCGGGATTGCTTCCGCAGTGACAGCAGGCATCCGTGAACACCTCACGGGAAGCAATCCCGGCTCCAACGCTATTTGTCATCCGGCGGCTTTGTATTGAGACGGAAGCGGATGGGTACGGCAATCATGGACTCGATCGGTTTACCATTGCGATGTGCAACCTTGAAATCCGTTTCCATAACCGCCTTCTTCGCTGCCTCGTCGAGCAGTGGATGTGCCGAGGCAATGACTTCGGCATAAACCGGTTTGCCGTCACGGACGATTTTAGCCTGGACCACCACCGCCCCTTCAAGGTTCTGTTTCAATGCTTCTTCCGGGTAGATGACATGGCTGGAGAGCGCTTTGAGTCCGCCAACGATTTTCGCACCCGCGCCCGTCTTCCATTTTCCCTCTTTTTTATACGTCGCGGTCGAGGACAATGGATCACCGAGCCGCAGCGAGAGGCTGTCGCCCGACTCATCGATCGCCTGTTTATCCTCATAGGAAACCTTGTTGATTTCTCTGTACGAGACGGTTTCCTCGCTGCACTGCCACGACAGAGGGAGTATCAGAAGGATGCAGGCTCCAACGGCAACTCGGTGCAGACGCTTCATGTTTTTTTCCTCCCGCGATTTGAACAGATGTGAGATACGCGCTGCGAAGCCGCGGCGGGTTTCGAAAAAGCAGGTTCCCGTCTGCACAATACGAGCCGGTTCCGCTTCTGCGAAACGCAGCAGCAGTCTGCCGTAATCCACGGCGCGCGTTCCGGTTCGCTCGAGCGCCTGCTCGTCGCAGATCTGCTCGCGATAACGGAAAAGACGAATGTTCATGAGCCAGACGAGCGGATTCAGGAGATAGAACATCTGCACCAGCGTCTGCAGCAGCACCAGGACGCCATCCCGGCGGCGGATATGCGCGTGCTCGTGATGCAGTACGGCATGCAGGACCTCCCGTGACGCGGTGGCGATTTCCTGTGTCACATAGATGCGGGGACGCAGAATGCCGATTGCGAGCGGTGTCGGGATGCGGGAGGAAACGTACACGCGAGGTCCCTCATCCCATGCATCATGCAGAAGGGGATCGGCGTTCATGAGCCTCCTTCGCAGTTTCCATGATCGCTGAAGGACGAAGACGGTGAATACGATAAATGCCAGAAACAGTGCGGCAACGATGATCGTCGGCGCGGATATGCGCTCCACTGTTCCTGGTGCCACCGCACTGACAACGGCTGCGGGCAGCGCAAAGAACCCGGTGACCGGCGCCTTACCGCTGAACAGATCGAAATAAATCGGCGGAATAACCGATTTCACCAGCGCGGAGATCCACAGCAGGTAGCGCACTTTCGGACCGGCGTTGCGCAGACCGAGATCCAGCAGAAAAATGACCACGATGAACAGACCCGTCTGAAACTGCATGGTCAGCCACAGGTTCAGCATGTTCAGTGCGTTTGCATTCACATAATCCAGCAAGGCGTTCATTGTGCTTCCTCCTCTGCGTCATGCGCGTCAATGAGTTCACGCAACACCCGGATATCGGCATCACTGAGTTTGCGGTTACTGACCAGAAACGAGGCCATCGCGCCGAACGAGCCACTGAACATGCGTTCCGCCGCCTGCGTCACCCCTGCATCCAGCACCCTGTCCCTCGCAACAGCTGCACTATACTGATTCACGAGCCCCATCTTCTTCCTGCGGAGAAATCCTTTCTCCACCAGGATATTCATGAGCGTCTGTACCGTAGTGTACGCTTTCTCATCGTTGGGATATGCGCTTTCGAGCACTTCCCGTACGGTCACAGCTTTTCCCTTCTCCCAGACCTCCTGCATGAGTTCCCACTCCGCAGCTGATAATTCATGCTTTTTCCGTGCCATGTGATCTCCAGTGGCTACTAATTTTTTAGTAACTATACGAAACCATTAGGAGGATGTCAAGTGGGGGCGACATTTTCCCCCCTTCCACACGGATTCTACCGCAATTATGCAGTTTCTGCATATTCTCAGCTCTGTGCTTATGCAGTTTCTGCATATTTCTGATGCGTCAGATATGCAGTTTCTGCATAATTCCGACTCCGCCGTGGCATTTCCTCCCTCCCACGCAGCAACTACTTTGATCAGGCCCCGAAGGTTTATATATTCCGACAGTATTATCCGTAACCAGATGTATTCGGAGGGCTTATGGGACGTCATCTGCTTGTTCTTATGCTGATCGTCAGTTTTTCGTCAACTGTTCATGCGCAGGACAATACAGATGAAGGCCAACGCTGGTTTGCCAGCTCTACGATCAATTTCGAATCGACACAGCTTGGCAACGCCCGTGGATATGATCCCTTGGGATCGAGCATCGCCTCTCTCGATCCCTGGCTGCAAATCCGCTGCACGCTGTATGAAAATGAAACAAGTCGCGGCGCACTCGAAATTGGCGTTGCGTACTGCAGATATGAAGCGCAGGCATGGGGTAACGACGCGCCACTCCGCTTTACGAGCACATCCCTGCTGGTGCCTGTTGAGTACGTCATGCATGGGCGACCGTATGGACTTGAGAACAGCCCTCTTTCCGGTTTCATTGGTTTTGGTTTTCATGTGGCCGCGAGCCTTGACGAAACCTATCCCGGCTATTCCTCGAAGGATGACGTTTATCGTCTGGGCTGGAACTTTACGGTTGGACTGGCGCTTACTTCTGAGGACGGAAGGGCTATTGAGCTGGGCTTCCGAGACCTCAGAGATAATCACTGGTTTGATCTCAGTAACGTCCGGTGGAAATCTCAAGGCATCTTCGTCAAAGCTGTGATGCCGCTCTGAACAAGCACCACGACCGCATACGAATGGCACAGGAGTACCGCTGCGCTGCATAAAGAATCCTTAGTAGGACCTGTCGCATCCTAATTAACCCCGGGCAATTGCTTCGCGAAGCAGGGTTCTGTAAGACGCTGCCTCGCAATACCCCGGGTTCCATATAAGCAAAGTTGATTTTAGGTATGAAATATCGTCTCCTCTTTCTCACGTTTCTCTTTCTCGGTGGCACGATTACCGGTCGGGCACAGCTCAGACTGGCGGACATGCTTGCGCGCATCGACGAGCATCCGCGTGTCGTTTCCGCGCAGGCAAAAGTCGATATGTATCACGGTCGCAAGCTGCAGGGCTGGAGTCCCTCTTCTCCCGCACTGACCTTCCATGAAGAAGAGATTCCTCGGGCAGGCAGTCTCGGAACCGGTGCTCTCCGCGAATGGCAGGTGAGCCAGGAGTTCGACCTCCCGTTACTGATCGGAGCCCGCGGGGGAATGGATGCGCATCTCCAACGTGCATCGGAACAGCAGATTTCCGTGGTCCGCATGGAGGTCCGTGCCTCGCTCATTGCAAGCTATGCTGCATGGTATGCAAGCTGGCAGCAGCTTACGCTGCAGAAGGAAAACACCACCCTCACCGAAGAATTCGCACGCAAGGCCGCGTTGCGGCATACCGAAGGTGAAAGCAGTGCACTTGAATCATCCCGCGCGCGTGCGGAAGCCGCTACGTCTCGGGTGGCCCTCGCGCAAGCGGAGCTCGCGCTCCGCGATGCAGCCCGCAGGCTGTATGAAGCCGGTGGTGGACTGTTCGACCTCGGCAGCATTCGTGCACAGTCTCCGGCCGACAGTCTGCGACCCCTCGATCTCCCTGCTCTGCTCGCGAAAGTCCGTGACGGTGCAGCTGCCGCGCCGGATGCCGAATCCTCCCCGATGCTGGCACGACTGCGTGAACAGCGGGACGCCATGCGAGCAAATGCCTCATGGCGCTGGATGGAATTCCTGCCACGCTTCGAGATCGCCTATATAGAGCAGGACTTTGCGGATATCGGCAGACACTGGGGCGCGGAACTGACAGCTTCCATTCCTCTCTGGTTCCTCCTCGATACACGTGGCTCCATCGAGGAACACCAGGCTGTGAGGCGCATGGCAGAGGAGGAGTACACGCTCGGCCGTCTGCGACTGCATACGCAACGTGAGCATGTGCGCGAGAATCTGCAGACGGCACTTACCCACTTTCAGGCCTATGAAAATGAATTGCGCAGCGAAGCCACGGTGATCGCGGCAGCCGCCGAAAGCGGATACGCGAACGGCGAAATCGGATACATGGAATACATCGATGGCAGACGGTCAGCGAACGAAATCCGTCTCGGGTACTATGACGCCCTCGCCGCAGTGTATGCTGCAATTGCACGATATGAACAGTATTACAATGAGTATGTTCTGGATTGACACATGAAGCACCTTATTCTAACCCTTCCCTTTCTCCTCCTGATATCATGCGCAACTCCGGATCGGCCGGAGAACGCCGCCGAGAGTGCGTCCCCCGCAGGCGAGGCCGCAGCGGAAGCAGCGGCATCGCTGACACTGACAGCGGAAGAAGTCGCCGCAATGGACCTGATGTTCAGCGATGTCGAACTCAGGGAGGCAGAAAAAACCATATCCGTACCGGCCCGCGTCATTGAAGACCCGGACCGTTCCGCAGCAGTCACAGCACTCATTGATGGACGGATGGAGCGCGTCCTGGCACGACAGGGACAGCGGGTGGCGAAAGGACAGGTACTCGCCGTCATGGTCAGTATGCAACTCGGGGATATGATCGCCGATCTGCTTCGTTCCGAATCCGCAAAGCGTACAGCAGAGGCGGCCGCATCCCGCCTGCGCTCACTGAACAAAAGCGATGCAGCCTCGCAGAAACAGCTGCAGGAAAGTGAACATGCTCTCCAGAGTGCTCGTGCCGAGGCCGCTGCCGCTCTGCAGCGCCTGCGCGCCGCGGGGATGACAGCGAACGATATCAAGGAACTCCGCGAGCAGCCGGAACAGTTCGAACCCGTGCTCAAACTGCGCGCCCCGATCGCAGGGGTTGTCAGCTCGCGCACCGCCTCCATCGGACAACCGGTATCGCCCGGCGTGGTGCTGTTCAACATCCTCGGCACCGAGTCGGCACTGATCGAAGGCAGCGTATTTGAGGATAATTTCCAGCTCCTCGGACCGCAGCAGAAGGCTGTGTTCGTCTCCGAGGCCATACCTGGAAAACGCTTCGAAGGCAGCATCACCTATATCGCACCGACGGTCGATGACGCATCGCATGCGCTTCCCGTACGTTGCACCGTTCCCAACTCTTCCGGAATGCTCAAGCCCAATGTCTATGGCCGCCTCGACATTCTGACCACGGCACGTGACAGCGTCCTAACCGTCCCCCTCTCCTCCATCGTCTATGACGGCAGCGACCGCAGCATCTTCATTGCTCTCGATGCGGACCGCTTCACCTATCGCCGCGTGGAGACCGGACGTGAATTCGACGACAGGGTTGAAATCCTCAATGGTGTCGCCGCAGGCGACCGTGTCGTAAGCGGCGGCGTCTTCCATCTGAAGTCGCGCTACAAACTCGCCCTCGCACCGGAAGAGGAGTGAGGATAGCCCATGAGTGCGCGCATCATTGATTTCGTCCTCAAAAACCGCCTCTTCGTCATAGGCTTTGTCCTTACCGTCGTCGGGGTCGGTATCTATTCATTGCAGGATATCCCCATCGATGCCTTCCCGGATGTCACGAACAACCAGGTGCAGGTCATCACGGAAGCGACCAACATTTCACCGGTGGAAGTCGAGCGACTGGTCACCTTCCCCATTGAAAATGCCATGAACGGTATCCCCGATGTCATGGAAGTACGCTCTATCTCGAAATATGGTTTGAGCGTCGTCACCGTCGTATTTGAAGACGATGTCGATACGTACTTCGCACGGCAGCTGATATCGGAACGACTCTCGAACATACGTTCGGAACTTCCCGCCGGCGTGAAACAACCCGTGCTCGGGCCCGTCTCGACCGCACTCGGAGAGATCTACCAGTATGTGGTCGAGGGTGAGGGATACATCCCGATGGAACTGCGCACGATGCAGGAATGGATTATCAAGCCACAGCTGAAAACCATTCCCGGCGTCACCGAGGTCAACAGCTTCGGCGGCTTCGTCAAACAATACCAGGTGCTTCTCAACCCCGACAGACTTCGCACCTACGACCTCACCGTGGAGGACGTCTTTGCCGCGGTGGAAAACAACAACGCGGTAGCAGGCGGCTCCTTCCTCGAAAAGAACGGGGAAGCCTTCATCATCCGTGGTATGGGACTCGTTACACAGCCCGCCGAACTCGGCGATATCGTCGTGAAGACCGTGAACAACATCCCTGTCTTCATCCGCCAGGTGGGCAGTATCGTAGTAGGACCCGAAATTCGGGCCGGCGCGGTCACGCAGGATGACAAAGGCGAGGTGGTCACCGGCATCATCATGATGCTCAAGGGGGAAAACAGCCGCGAGGTCATTCTCCGCATCAAGGAGAAAGTGAAGGAAGTCAACAAGTCCCTTCCCCCCGGCGTGCATGTCCGCTCGTTCTATGATCAGACCGAACTGGTAAACAACACCATCCACACGGTGCAAACGAACCTGATCGAAGGCGGCATCCTGGTCATCGCCGTGCTCTTCTTTTTCCTCGGCAACTGGAGGGCCGCGCTGATCGTCGCGCTCGTCATCCCGCTGTCGATGCTTTTCACCTTTATTGGCATGGACCAGTTGGGGCTCTCCGCAAACCTGATGAGTCTCGGTGCACTCGATTTCGGTATGATTGTTGACGGCGCGGTGGTCCTTGTTGACAACTTCGTGCGGCATCTCCGGGATAAAAAGAATGAAGGGAAAGACCGCATCCAGCTCATCGGTGACAGTGCCAAAGAGGTTGCACGTCCCATTACCTTCGGTGTCATCATCATCATCATGGTGTATGTGCCCATTCTGACCTTCGAAGGCATGGAGGGCAAGATGTTCGCCCCGATGGCATACGCGGTCGGTTTCGCCATCCTGGGTTCCCTGATTCTGATATTCACCTTCGTCCCAGTTGTCTCCACCTTCTTTCTGAAGCTGACGAAGAAACCGAAAGAAAACCCCGTCATCCGCTGGCTCGCCCCGCGCTACCGACGCACACTCAACTGGTCGCTGCACAACACGGGCAAAACTGTCGTCGCCGCGGTCATCGTCCTGACCTTCTCCCTCTCCCTCGTGCCGTTCATGGGCAGTGAGTTCCTGCCCGCGCTCGACGAAGGCAGCTTCCTGATCGAGATCAAGCGTCTGCCGAGCGTCGCGCTCAGCGAAAGCGTGGAGCAGGGGAAAGCCATCCAGAAGGAAATCATGCGCATTCCTGAAGTGCGCACCGTGGTGTTCAAAACAGGTCGCCCGGATCTCGCGAATGATTATATGGGACTGCATGAGACCGATGCCTTTGTCATGCTCAAATCCCGCGACGAATGGCGGGATGGCTATGAGAAAGATGATATCGAGAAAGAACTCGAGGCTATCGTTTCGCGCTATCCCGACATCAACTACGGCTTTACCCAGCCTATCGCGATGCGGGTGGACGAGCTCGTCGCCGGTGTCAAAAGCGATGTCGCCGTGAAAATCTTCGGGGAAGACTATGACGTGCTTCGCGCCAAGGCCGCAGAGATCGAGCGCATGGTGCAGAATATCCGCGGCACGGGAAGCGTGATGGTGGAGCAGGTGTCGGGACAGACCTATCTCGATATCCGAATCAATCGCAAGAAAATCGCACGCTACGGTCTGAACGTCGCGGACGTGCAGAATGTGATAGAAACCGCCATTGGTGGACGCGCGGCCACCGAGGTATATGAAGGCACCCGGCGCGTGGATGTGGTTGTTCGCTATGATCAGCAGAGTCGAAACGATATCAGTGCAATCCGCAATCTGCTCGTCTCGCTGCCGGACGGCGGACGACTTCCGCTCTCGCAGCTCGCCGAGATCGATGCCGTTGAAGGACCCGTTCAAATCAGCCGCGAACAGAGTCAGCGGCGTATGGTCGTCGGTATCAACCTCAGTGATCGCGATGTCGGCAGCTATGTCGAGGAATTGCAGTCAGGCATTGACAGGCAGATCGCCCTGCCCGCCGGATATTATCTGCAGTACGGTGGACAGTTTGAAAATCAGCAGCGCGCAATGTCGCGACTGTACCTGGTGGTGCCCCTCGCATTGCTGATCATCTATCTTCTGCTGTTTACCATGTTCGGTAATCTGCGCAACTCCCTGCTCATCCTGACAAACCTGCCCTTTGCGCTGTCGGGAGGAATTCTGCTGCTCTGGATTCGCGGACTCAACATTTCCGTCACCAGCGCCATCGGTTTCATTGCCCTGTTCGGTGTCGCAGTACTCAACGGTGTTGTGCTTATCGAGCATCTGAACCACAAACGTCGGGAAGGTGCAAAACTCAATGACGCCGTTGTGGATGGCGCGGTCGATCGTCTGCGTCCCGTACTCATGACAGCACTCGTCGCTTCCCTCGGCTTCATTCCCATGGCACTGAATACCACGCAGGGCAGCGAAGTGCAGCGTCCCCTCGCCACTGTGGTTATCGGCGGACTGATCACCTCCACACTGCTGACACTGCTTGTTCTTCCCACGATTTATGCCTGGATTGAGCGGCGCCTCGATCCACAGCTCAGTGCGTTCGAATGCATGAAGCGCATTGTACTGCCGCGCGCATTGTGGGACAAAGAGGAATCGGGCGACGCCGTGTAACACGGCGGGGTCCGTATCCTACTCTACTCGATATCTCCAGTCGCGGGTGGCGAATTTATTCGCCATCCGCGCTTCTGTATCAGCCCATTCTTCGGATGTGACCGCAGAAGGACGGCAGCGATACATCCCCGCGAACGCTGCGGCAAGCTGCTCTCTGAATGCGGGATGCGGGAGTGCTGTGAATTCCTCAAGAGGCGAAACTTTCTTCACTGCGCTCGCGACGGATTTGTCGGTGAATTTCGGTTTCTCGAGACGCAGCAGATCCCACATCAACGCACCGTCCATCGCATACGCCATGGTCACATGATGCAGCACCGTGCGGCGTCTCCGGCACTGTGCAGCCCCCCCGATCTTGGCAGTTGGGGAAATGATATCGTTGATCGGACGATATCCCGCAGGGATTCCCATACTGCGCAGCGCACGCAGCACCCACATATCGAGAAAGGCAAATGATTGTCGAAAACTCAATCCTTCGACAACCGATTCCGGTACGATGAGTGAATAGGTAATCGTGCGCTGCGGCTCGACAACCATCGCCCCGCCCCCACTGATACGTCGTGCAAACCTGAAATCATTGCGCGCGGCGACCTCTTCGTCCAACTCCGATCGCACGCTCTGGTAAGAGCCGAGTATGACGGCACGCTCGTCCCAGTCCCACATCCAGAATACCGCATCGCGTTTTCCCTCTGCGACACGATACAGCAGCGTCTCATCGATCGCGCAGTTCATCTCCGCGCCGTGTGGCGCCTCCACAATGAGGTCGAAGGTGAGATCATCCAGGCGGGAGTTGAGGGACTGATCCCACTGCGTTTCCGACCACGCGGGATTCCAGGGTAACAGCGGTGAAGAGGCAACCACGGATTTCACTGATTATAACACAGATTGCACAGAAGGAAAGTAAAATATCGTCTGCTTGCGCCGGGTACAAATTCATGGACATGCATTTCACTTGCTTCGCAGCATGTCAGGGAGGATATTGTCCTCTATCTGTTTCATTACTGCCGGAGGGGCGTATGGGTTCGGAATATGCAGTATCAACCAGGATGTTCAAAACGCTGTCGGTATTGCTGATCTGCGGGATCGCGTTCAGCGCATGTGATAGTGAGGATGAATTTGTCTGTCCCACTTCCGGAATCGATGCGCGACTGGTCGGCGACTGGATAGAGGTGGATGATGAGGGGAATATGGCGGCGAAAGGAATTCGCATCGAAGCGGACGGCAGTTGCCGCGCTCTGGGAGTGGACTGGTCGACCGGACTGCCTGGCATAGCAGAGGAGCGTTGCTTCTTCCCGACAAATCTCCCGTGTATGGGAAAAAACAGAATACTCTGGACCGGCGGCTTGAGTGGTCCTGACACGCTGATATATGTCGTGACAGAGAACACACTGAATTTCTATAAGCTCGATGGCTGGACGAACACAGCATCCTACATCCGCATCACCGGGGATCAACAGATCCAACAACCCGTGGTGTCGGAGATTTCCTGGGTCTGCGACAGCACCAATTCCATCCATGGTCCTTACACCACATCCCAAATGCCATACTGGCATACGTATCCATGTTCTATCTTTGCCCCGCCCGGGTACAACAACATCACGATCTCCGGATATGCAGCCGGCCGATATCGGTTTTCATGTTTCATTCCTGACTTCCACGGGACTGGCACCTATGACCTTGGTTCATCGTATGATCGAGAGCCGAATGCCGGGATCGGCAGCCTCTGCTCCGACGTAGGTGCATACGTCTGGAGCAAAGATGACGGGCGCAGCACAATCACCATCACAACCTACGACACGGTCAATCAGCGTGTCAGTGGGTATTTTGACATGCTGCTCTCCGACATGGATGATTTGTACATGCATATCACCGGCAGCTTCGACGGACCGATCGACAACCACTGAGCCACACAACGGCATAGTTCGCACGAAAGACAATGAAAATCTTTCTGTGGAATCTGCCTGCCACGCCGCAGCCCATGGACGGAGGCGGGTGGCTGCCTTTTGTTCCGAAGTACCATCCTTCCCTATCTTTATCTCCTGTACATAACATGAGAGAAGATGCAATAATGGATTGGTACATCAACTGGGTCACATCACAGCCGCTCACTTCCGCCGCCGTACAGTTCGGCATTCTCGGGACGCTGGGCGAAATCATATCGCATACCCTCAGGACGAAGAAAGTCGGCCTCCCGAACTCTCCGCTCGAGATGCTCGGGAAAATGCTGGCCTGGGCATTGCTGGGGATTGTCATCAAGTACGGTTTCACCATGATGAAAGGCGGCGTCCTCGCACTGCTGGATCATGGTCTGCTCCCGGGATTCTTCGCTGACGGCATTGGCTGGGCATTTAGTGTTTCCGTGTTCACGAATGTCTTCTTCGGTCCGCAGATGATGTATTTCCATCGCGTCGAAGACAATATCATCCTCCGTCGGTGGTCGTTCTCCGGCATCGAGACCGCGCTGAAAACCCTGCTCTGGTTCTGGATCCCGGCGCACACCGTCACCTTCGCACTGCCGAAGGAATACCAGATCGGTCTTGCCGCCGCCTGGAGCGTCGCCCTCGGCATCATCCTCGGCCTCAGCATCAAGCCCGCTCCAAAATCCTAACGGATATCAGATGTCAGATTGCAAATTGCAGATCTCAGATAGCAAACCTGGCAGGAGCAGGGATTGCTTGCCATGAGGTGTACCCGGAGTTTTGCTAAGAGCCCGGAAGCAATCCCTGATTCTGTTCCATTTGTCATCTGCAATTTGTCATCTGCAATCTGATATCTGGAATCTGGCATTTGTTATCCGATTTCCCTTGCTCGGGAGTGGGAAGATTGCGATTTTTGTGGAAGGGCCGTAACCGGCCGGAAGTGTAAAAAAGTGTGGAACTTATGTTCAAGTGCTCAAGCCGACATACTCTCCCTGACCGCATGCACGTGCCTGCGTGCTGCGTAACGGCTGTCGGACGCTGCAGTACGCGTTCCCGCAAGATCCTGCAGTTCAAGCATTACAGTACGGATGCTCCCATCTGACCTGCAATCCCCCGCTTTTCGCTGTTTCCAACGGCAGCAATTTCCATTCAGATATTTTTTTCGATTCACAGTCAAGCGCGGCACAGACGTGCCCGACAGGAGTACGCACACGTGAAAGCACAAGATTTTCTTACCGTTCGCGACATGAGCCAGGAGGAAATCCTTGCCACCTTTGATATCGCTCTCGACATGAAAGCTGATCGCAGCAAATATGCGGATGCACTCAAAGGCGAATCCCTCGCGATGATTTTCGAAAAGCCTTCCCTGCGCACCCGTACCACGTTCGACATTGGCATTCAGCAGCTTGGCGGATACTCGCTGTATCTCTCCCCCGCGGAGATCAATCTCGGCAAGCGCGAATCCGTATACGATGTGGCTAAAAATCTCGAGCGCATGGTGCAGGGTATAATGATCCGCACCTTCGCCCATCAGATCGTCATCGATATGGCGGAGTTCGCGTCGATCCCCATCATCAACGGACTCACCGATTACACGCATCCCTGCCAGGCAATGGCAGACTTCCTGACCATCAAGGAATACAAGGGTGATTTCAAGGGACGCAAGCTGTGCTACGTCGGCGATGGAAACAATGTCGCCCACAGTCTCATGTTCGCCGGTGCGCGCCTGGGCATGGACGTCACTATCGCATGTCCCGCCGGTTACGAACCCAATCTCATCGCGTTCCAGGATGCTACGGAAGACGCAAAAGCAACCGGCGCGACCATCAGTGTGGTGCATGACCCGGTGGAAGGCGTAAAGGATGCGGACGCCGTGTATACGGATGTCTGGGCCTCGATGGGACAGGAAGCGGAAGCCGCTGAGCGCCGCCGTATTTTCCTCCCGTTCCAGGTCAACGAGGATTTGATGGCACACGCAAAAAATGATGCCCTCTTCATGCACTGCCTCCCCGCGCATCGCGGCGACGAGGTGACCGACGGCGTGATTGACGCCCCCAATTCCGTGGTCTTCCCGGAAGCAGAGAATCGTCTGCACGCACAGAAAGCCGTCATGTATCAGCTGATGAAGAAATAAGAGGAACGCATGTCCCGTACAGCACTCATTGCCATCGGCGGGAATTCGCTTATCCGCGCAGGTGAGCGCGGCACCATCGACGAACAGCTCGCCAACGCGCACGCGACAGCGCGCAGTCTCGCCGCCATGGTCAAACAGGGCTGGCGCATCGTCATTACGCATGGGAATGGTCCCCAGGTGGGGGCCGCCCTCATGCGCTCCGAACGCGCGGCCGGTGAGGTGTACACACACCCTCTCGATGTCTGTGTTGCCACGACGCAGAGCGAAATCGGCTACCTGCTGCAGCGGGCCATGGAGTTCGAACTGCGGCAGGTCGGACTCACCACCCCGGTAACCACAGTCCTCACGCAGGTACGGGTAGACTCCGACGATCCGGCATTCAGCAATCCGACCAAACCCATCGGACCATTTTATTCGAAGGAGGAGGCGGAGCAGAAAAAACGCCGCATGGGATGGGAGATCGTTGAAGACAGTGCCCGTGGGTACCGCCGTGTCGTGCCCTCGCCCGAACCACAGGAGGTGTTTGAGCAGCACATCATCAAACACCTCGTTGAAGAAGGAATGATCGTCATCGCCTGCGGCGGCGGCGGGATTCCGGTGATCGAACATGAAGGTCATCGCATCGAGGGATCGGAGGCCGTCATCGACAAGGACCGCGCATCCGCACTGCTCGCCTCCGCGCTGAATGTGGATCTCTTCGTCATCAGCACGGATGCACGTCAGGTGTATCTCGATTTCAAGAAAGACACGCAGCGCGGACTCGATCGCGTGACCGTTGATGAACTGCAGAAGTACTATGATGAAGGACAATTCCCGGCAGGCAGTATGGGACCGAAAGTGGAATCGGCCATGCGCTTCCTGCGCGCCGGAGGAAAGGAAGTCATCATCACTTCCTACGAATACCTGACCGAGGCCATCGAAGGCAAAGACGGCACACGCATTGTGTCCGCCTGAAGCGCACGCATGTTGAACAGAACAGCGAGTACACATCCATGAATCTCCGGCATGTCGTTGAATCGCAGCAATTCACCGTTCCCCTGCTCATGCAGCTTTTTGAACGGACGCGAACAATGGAACGCATCGTCGCACGCGGAGGAACGCGTGATTACGAGCGCTATATCATGGGCACGCTGTTTTACAAGCCCTCGACCCGCACACGGTTTTCGTTCGAATCGGCCATGCATCGCCTCGGCGGACGCGTGCTCAGCACCGAGCACGCACGCGAATTTTCTTCGGAAATCGAAGGCGAGCAGCTCGAAGACACCATCCGCATCATCGGGCATTACTGCGACGTCATCGTACTCAGGCATCATGAGGAAGGCGGCGCGAAGCGCGCTGCAGCCTGTTCGGGCGTACCTGTCATCAATGCCGGCGACGGAGAAGGCGGTCAGCATCCCACGCAGGCGCTCCTCGACCTGTATACCATTTACCGCGAATGTGAAACGCTTGACGGACTCTCTGTCGCGCTCATCGGCGCTCTCGATCAGGGTCGAACCGCTCGTTCGCTCGCTTACCTCCTCGGAAAATTCGATCGCACGAAGCTGTACTTCATCGCGCCGGATGAAATGCAGATTAAACCAGACATCCTCGAGTATCTCGACAAGCACAACGTATCGTATGAGTGCACCGCACAGAGCGGTGATATTCTCTCGCACGTAGATGTCGTGTATCAGACCCGCATCGACCGTGCCCGGCTCGCACAGCGCGATATTGACCTGACGCCGTATAACATCGACCGCAGCGTGATCGAACGTTTGCGCGATGATGCGATCGTCATGCATCCGCTGCCGCGGTCAGTGGAAATCGATCACGCGGTGGACGACGATCCCCGCGCAGCCTATTTCCGTCAGACGCAGAACGGCCTCTACGTGCGTATGGCCCTGCTCACCATGCTTCTCGACAACGATTGACGAATTATTTCACCCTTTAGCTTGCAGGAAGGAATTCATGAACAGTCAGCAATTCATCGCTATCGAAGAACAGTTCGGAGCGCACAATTACCATCCACTCGATGTGGTCGTCCATGAAGCACAGGGTGCATGGGTGACCGACGTCGAAGGAAAGAAATACCTCGATTGTCTCGCGGCATATTCTGCGGTCAACCAGGGTCACTGCCACCCTCGCATCTATGATGCCTTTCTCGAGCAGGCAAAACTGGTCACGCTCACCAGCCGTGCCTTCCGGAACGACCGCCTTCCGCTCCTCTACAAGAAACTGCACGACATGACGGGTTATGACATGTCACTCCCCATGAACTCTGGTGCGGAAGCGGTGGAGACCGCCCTGAAAACCGCACGCCGCTGGGGATATGACGTCAAGGGTATTGCCGAGAACAAGGCGGAAATCGTTGTCGCATCCGGGAATTTCCATGGCCGCACGACCACGATCGTCGGCTTCTCCGATGACCCTTCGTCCTTCAAGGGCTTCGGTCCCTACTGCGACACCGCTTTCCCCATGCATGCGTACGGCGACATCGAAGACCTCAAGACGAAGATCAACGAGAACACCTGTGCCGTCATGATCGAACCCATCCAGGGCGAAGGCGGTGTTGTCATTCCGCCGGACGGATATCTCAAGGCTGTCGAGCAGCTCTGCAAGGATCGCGAGATTCTCTTTATCTGCGATGAAATCCAGGCGGGACTCGGACGCAGCGGAAAACTCTTCGCGCATTACTACGAAGAAGTACGCCCAGACATCGTGATCATAGGCAAGGCACTGTCCGGTGGATTCTACCCGGTCTCCGCCATCCTGGCCGACAAGGAAATTCTCGGTGTCATCCAACCGGGTGAGCACGGATCCACCTTCGGCGGCAACCCCCTCGCTGCTGCAGTCGCCGTGCGCGCACTCGAAGTCATCGAAGATGAAAACCTCATCAAACGCTCCGCGGAGCTGGGTGCATATTTCGCAGAGAAACTTCTCGCCATCGGCAGCGAGCATGTGACTGAAGTCCGTGCCCGCGGTCTGTGGATCGGTCTCGTTCTCGACACGAAAGCACGTCCCTACTGTGAAGCCCTGATGGATGAAGGTATTCTCTGCAAGGAAACGCATGAGAACATCATCCGCTTCGCGCCGCCGCTCGTCATCACGAAAGAAGAAATTGACTGGGCGCTCGAACGCATTGAAAAAGTCCTTAAAACCGTATAACTCTCTCTCTGTCTCATTAACTGATCAATGGAGTGATCCATGGCAGCCAAGAAAGATCGTATCAACACTATCATCGTCGGTGCCGCCGGCCGTGATTTCCACAACTTCAACCTGGTCTATCGTGACAATGACCTGTACAATGTTGTGGCCTTCACGGCAGCGCAGATTCCCGACATCGCCGGTCGCAAGTACCCCGCCTCCCTCGCCGGCAAGCTTTACCCGAAGGGCATTCCCATCGTCGTCGAAGCCGACCTCGAGAAGCTCATCGTCAAGCATAACGTGCAGGAAGTCGTCTTTGCATACAGCGACGTGACGTATGAGCGCGTCATGAGCATTGGTTCGCGCGCAACCGCAGCCGGTGCCCACTTCAAGATTCTCAGCGCCAAAGACACGATGATCCCTAGCAAGAAGCCTGTGGTGTCGGTCACAGCCGTCCGTACCGGCAGTGGCAAAAGCCAGACCACACGCAAGGTCGCGAACATCCTGCAGGCCATGGGATTCAAGGTCGCAGCCATCCGTCACCCGATGCCGTACGGCGACCTCGCCAAGCAGAAGGTGCAGCGCTTCGGCTCCATCGCCGATCTGAAGAAGCACAAATGCACCATCGAGGAGATGGAAGAGTACGAGCCCCATATCGTCAACGGCACGATCATTTATGCCGGTGTCGACTACGAGGCCATTCTCGAGCAGGCCGAGAAGGAAGCAGACGTGATTCTGTGGGATGGTGGCAACAATGACATGCCGTTCTACAAGCCCGACCTCAACATCGTCGTCGCGGATCCCCTGCGTGTCGGTGATGAACTCAACTACTACCCCTCCGAAGCCAATCTTCGCATGGCAGACGTGGTCATCATCAATAAGATCGACAGTGCCGACGCGATCGAGGTTCTCGAACTGCGCCAGAACATCCGCAGCGTGAATCCGACTGCCAAAATCGTGGAAGCCGCAAGTCCGCTCATCGTCGAGCGCGGCGAACAGATCACCGGCAAGCGCGTGCTCGTCGTCGAAGACGGTCCCACACTCACCCACGGTGAGATGGAATTCGGTGCCGGTACGGTTGCCGCTGAAAAGTACGGCGCCGGCGAAATCGTCGACCCCCGCAAGTATGCGGTCGGACTCATCAAGAAGACCTTCGAAATCTATCCGGAAATCGGCGTCCTTCTTCCGGCCATGGGCTATGGCGACCAGCAGATCAAGGATCTCACCGCCACGATCAACAAGGTACCCTGTGACCTCGTCGTCATCGGTACCCCGATCGATCTCAAGCGCGTCGCGAAGTTCAAGAAGAAAGCCGTCCGCGTGCAGTATGAACTGCAGGAAATCGGTGAGCCCAGCCTCAAGACCCTGCTCGACGAGTTCGCGCAGAAACTTTAAGAATCCTGGTGGGCACAAAGTCACCAGGACTCGAAGACACCAAGTGATGTGATTAAGCCCTTCCCCGCAATTTGGGGAAGGGCTTCTTGTTTCGAACGATTTGCGCCGGTGCTCCGTTGTTTTGAGTAGGGACCGTTGAACAATGAGAGGATACACGTGGCAGAACAACAGCACCACGAAGTTCAGCAGCAGGAAAATCACCAGAAATCCCACGAAGGCCACGGGGGTCACGGGGAACATGGAAATCATGAGCATGGGGGACACGATCATGGTGGCCATGAAGGACATCACGACCACCATGCGCACATGCTGCGGGATTTTCGGCTGCGGTTTTTCATTTCTCTTGCGCTGACACTGCCAATACTCTTCCTCGCACCACTGATTCGCGAGTTCATCGGACTCGAGGCAATGTCCTTCACCGGCGATCGCATGCTTCTCTTCATTCTCAGCACCATCGTATTTGTTTACGGCGGATGGCCATTCCTGAAGGGCTGGTACAGCGAGAGTAAGGAACTGAATCCCGGCATGATGACGCTGATCGGTGTCGCGGTCAGCGTTGCCTGGGGCTATAGCGCAGCCGTCGCGTTCGGACTGCAGGGACGCACCTTCTTCTGGGAACTTGCGACGCTCATCGACATCATGCTGCTGGGACACTGGATTGAGATGCGTTCGGTCATGGGCGCCTCGCGCGCGCTTGAAGAACTAGTCAAACTTCTGCCCTCCGAAGCGCACCGCGTCGAGGAAGATGGCAGCATCAGCGATGTACGCATCGACAAGCTCGGGAAAGGCGACCTCGTGCTGATCAAACCCGGCGAAAAAGTCCCGGGTGATGGATCCGTAGAGGAAGGCAGCAGCTCTGTCAATGAGTCCATGATTACCGGTGAATCCGTTCCTGTCACGAAAGGCCCCGGCGACAAAGTCATCGGCGGTTCGATAAATGGCGATGCCTCCATGAAGATGCGCATCGAAAAAACAGGGAAGGATTCATATCTCTCACAGGTGGTCGAGCTCGTGCGCAATGCGCAGCAGAGCCAGTCCCGTGCCCAGTCCCTTGCCGACCGCGCAGCACGCTGGCTGACGGGCATTGCGGTGAGTGCCGGAGTGATCACATTGCTCGCCTGGTGGCTCGGCGCAGGTGACAGCTTTGTGTTCTCGCTCGAGCGGATGGTTACCGTGATGGTTATCACCTGTCCCCATGCTCTCGGACTCGCGGTCCCTCTCGTCGTTGCCGTCAGTACCTCAGCGGCTGCACGCAACGGACTGTTGCTGCGGGACCGTCGGGGATTCGAGCGTGCACGTAATGTGACCGCCGTTCTCTTCGACAAAACAGGGACGCTCACTGAAGGGAAATTCGGGGTCAGCGATGTCGTCCTGTTTGATGATGACATGAATCGCGAACAAGTGCTGCGGCTCGCCGCGGCAGTGGAGACTGAAAGTGAACATCCCATTGCACGCAGTATCGTCGAGGAAGCGGATGATATCCCCTCCGTGAAAGAATTTTCATCCATACCCGGGAAAGGTGCGGAAGGGAAGGTAGACGGAAAGCGCGTTCTTACTGTCAGTCGCAGCTACCTCGAAGAGAATGACATTGCGTTTGACAGTGATGCCCTGGGAGACATCGCCGACTCCGGTGCCACGCAGGTCTTCGTCGTCATCGACGGCACTGCCAAAGGGATGATTGCGCTTGCTGACAGGATTCGCGAGGAAAGCCGTGAGGCCGTCAGAAAGCTCAGGGATGCAGGCATCGCCTGCATGATGGTCACCGGTGACAACGAAAACGTCGCGCGATGGGTCTCCAAAGAACTCGAACTCGAGCAATATTTCGCAGGTGTCCTGCCGGATAAGAAAGCAGAAATTGTCAAGAAGGTGAAGAAGGAAGGACATGTCGTGGCCATGACAGGTGACGGTGTCAACGACGCACCGGCTCTCGCGGAAGCAGATGTTGGCATTGCCATCGGCTCCGGAACGGACGTTGCCGCAGAAACCGCTGATGTCATACTCGTCAACAGTAGTCCCATGGATGTGGAACGTGTCATCGCCTTTTCGAAGGCAACGTACAGGAAAATGATACAGAATCTCTTCTGGGCAACCGGCTACAACATTGTTGCCATTCCCCTTGCAGCCGGTGTGCTCGCCGGAATGGGCATACTTCTCAGTCCCGCTGTCGGTGCCGTCCTGATGTCACTCAGTACCGTCGTCGTCGCGGTCAACGCCCGACTGTTCACCGTGGACTGAGTGTCAGTCCATAAAACACCGTAGGATTGTCGGAGAAATGCGTAAGCCGTGTACCGATATCGATGCGCATGATGCCGAAGAGGTTTTCCACCGAGAGGCCCGCTTCGATGAGGTGACGCTCGGCGGTTTTTACTTCCCGCGTGAGAAGCGATCGTGTCCCGGGACGCATCCTTGTCCATCCCGCACCTGCAAACAGATGCAGCTGCCACATTTCTGCAGCGTAGAACTGTCCGGAGGGAAGTCCGATCCACGAAAACGGCAATTTCCCGAAATTGTGATCGAGCATGACCATGCCGCGCTCGTCCCCTCCAAATTCTCCAATGGATGTAGTTCTGAAATGCATCGGCATGGTGAAGCCCGGTTCGCTGCCGGGTAGAGTAAGCAGTCCCTGCATCGGGAGATGCGCAGTTGCGCGGGATGCGTTGAGGAAATATTGCGTTTTCCCGAAAACACCAAACCCGATCTGACCGGAGAGCGAAGCCTGCAGGATCAGGGCATCCCATCTCCTGTTCGCCAACTGCATGTCGCGATATTCCACGGTCAGGGCGGGAATGAAGTTCGAGGGAGAACGGTCGCGGCGCTGCACATGCCCTTTCATCAACGTACGAGTGCGAAAATCTCCGTTCAGCGATAGCCGTACGGAACGTACCTGTCCCTCCTGCACGGCAGCGTTTTCCCTGATCACACTTTCGCCGGCTATGCTCCAGTCCGCATGTTTCCGTGCGGATGCATACTCGATAAACCTCCCACCGACCTCCGATTCCAGCCATGGCAGTGCATGTGCGCTCCAGCTAAGGGCCACACCCTTGCGGTAGAAATAATCCCGGGCGTCGTAGCGGTCAAGCAGGGCCATCCATGTCGCGAGCGTGTTGCTGTACACAAGATCGTCACGATAAAGCGGTGCGAGATCATAATAGGCTTCCAGTCCGATAAATGACCGTTCCCTCCCCCCGGTGCGAAAGCGCGCGGATGCGGAGGCCTTGAACTGCCTGTCAAGAAAACCATACCCAGCATTGGCTGCATATCGCTGTATCAGGCCCTCCCTGATTTCACTGGAATACGGGATGGAGATGCTGACACCCTCCACCCTGTTGAATTGCACGGCGTTGATCAATCCGGGAACGTCCCATGTATTGTCATCCTGCTGAAGCTTCTTTCCTGATATCACGCACCCCACATTGTAATTCATCAGTTCCTCCGCCCTCAGCACTTCCATACTGTCTGAAATGCGATAAATATCGCTATCTATTTCAGAGGGTGGCTGCAGGCTGTTTCTCCGCCACTCCGCAAGAGGGATATCATCCGCTTCGGGCAGTACCTCAACCCGGTAATCGTCAAACACTGAATCGACGCCCGGGGGATTGAGCTCATAGCTTGCAATGACGGTGCTCGCATTCAGACTCAGCCACACCTCGGTCCCCATGAGATTGAGCTTGGCCTGCACATGCACCTGTCCCGCACTCGGAAGCCACAGCGCGTCGCCATACAGACTGAACTGCTGTCGGAATGAAATCTTCGTTGCGATGGGAAGACTGATATTGCGTGTCGCCTCGTTCAGTTCAAGCTCCACCTGCGTGATCGACCAGGTGGAGTCTTCGATATAATAGTACCCGGTTACACCCGGTGTCTGCAGGGAGCGCGGGAGAACCCTGATACGGTATACCTGATGTCTCTCGCCCCTGGCGATGCCTGCAACACTGTACCAGTACGTATCCTCGAGACCTGCCTCGGATACGGGTCCATCGACATCGGTGTCGTTCGGGAAACGCAGTACCTCGCTTGAAAAGTCGTAGCGTCCGAAACTGCTGTTGAGGGTGTTCCCTATCTGCTTGAAGAGATCGGTCTGCTGTCGGCCATGGATGAGAACTTTGTGCTGGTCAGGACGCTTGTACCAGGCTTCCGTCTGCGTTTCGCCGATATCGAGAAAGGATGCCGTGAGTTCCGCACTGAGATCATCTCCCATTCCCCGTGTACTGTCGAGGCGCGAGTAGACCTTGGTATGCGCGCGCATGTGGTAGGACTGCAGTTCCCCGTCCCTCTCAATGCGTCGCTGCCTGGCCCGGCGAATAATCAGGCGTGCCAGGCTGTCATCGGGTGTCACTGTGACCGAGGGCATGGCGAATACTCGCGGCTGCAGTGAGAAATTCACATCCTCCATGTTGTCATGGACGATGATGCTGCGCGTCTGCGGGCGATACCCGATATAGCTCGACTGCAGCGTCCACACGCCGCGCCGCAGGTGCAGGACAAATTGTCCCTCACGGTTCGTCACCACCCCAGTCCCTGTTTCCTTCACGAGTATGTGCGCGAACACCAGTGGCTCTTTCGTCCCTGCATCACGCACGGTGCCCGAAAGCACCATTTCCTGCGCCGTGAGGCCCGAGGCCACAAACATGGATAACAACAACAGAAAAACAGAACTGCGGCAGGTTCGGATGGGAATTTGCATGGATGTCAAACGGCTCAATGAAGGATGCACTTACACAAGCAAAGCATGTACCAAAAACCAAAGCAGGCATTTTTTCAGTATTTAGCTCTGCTCCGTTCCCTGTGCTGTGTCGTATTGAGGACAGCATTGTCCTTCAAATGGGACAACGTGCCCTGCCGCCTCCGTTTTGACAATTCGCATTCGGCATTCATAATGCAGAATTCCTATCTTTCGGTATTGAAAACATTTTCGTCTTTGGAGTCCGCATGAGAACCGTCATTTGTTTCCTTGCCACCCTGATGTTGTTCACCGCGTCGACCGATGTTCTGCTCGCACAGGGGAACTGGGTGCAGCAGCCCACGGCGCTGCAGAGCAATCCGAACACTTTCGTGCAGGTAGGCGGACTCTGGGGCGTCGCGATGACGGACACCGGAACAGGATTTGCTGCCGGCTACGCCTCCGTATCCAACGGCTTCTCCGGCGTGCTGCGCAAGCAGGCGGGCAACCCGACCTGGTTCGTGCTTCCTTCCTCAAGCTTCAACGGACTCGCGGCAAGCCACAGTCTCTGGTCCGGCGTCTCAGCTGTCGGCAGCAACGCCTGGGTCTGTGGCTCCAATGGACGCCTGTACCGGACGACAAACAACGGGAACTCATGGGACAGTGCCACCAACGGTATCGCTGCGACCAGTACACTGTTCGATATTTTCTTCAAATCCACTACCGAAGGAATGGTGGTCGGAAACAACGGCGCAATCTATTACACATCTGACGGTGGCAACAACTGGGTCGCGCAGACCCTGCCCGCAGGAGTGAGCAGTTCGGTCGCACTGTATGCAATTCACAGTGCGGGGAACAACTGGTTTGTTGCAGGAGAAAACAGTACGCTGCTTCGCGGAAATCCGCAGGTATCGGCAACGAGCTGGACAGACCTGAGCGGCAGTACGCCAGCACTGGGACTGATTGAAGCCCTGCATTTCCTGGATGATCAGAACGGAGCAATCGCCGGCGCAACCACACCAGGCTCAGGCGTGTACCGCACGACGAATGGCGGCAGCAGCTTTTCGGCAGCGGGCAGCGGACTGGCGTCAGGACAGACATACAATGCCGTGCATTTCATCAACAGTCAGTATGGTTGGACGGGGTACGGGTCGCAGCCGCTGTACGTGACCACGAACGGCGGCGGCAGCTGGTCCTCCACGACGACCATCCCCCTCCCCTCGCAGACACTCAACAACTGGCTGACACGCATCGACTTCCCCTCTACCGGCATCGGCTACGCCTCGGGGGGCGCGCCGGGTACGACATCCACGGGTTGGATCCTGCGCTATGAAGCCCAGCCGCAGCCTGATATTTCCATGACCGACACCACGATGTCGTTCGGGACGCTCGACTGCGACAGCACCACGATCGAACAGTTCACCATCAGGAATGACGGACTTGCAAGCCTGAACATCTCGGCGATCACCTTCAACGTACCGGGTTTTGCGCTCGTCGGCCCCCTTCCCGGACCGGTTCCGCCGCAGGGCGGGGCGACGATTTCCATTCGATGGACACCCACCATCCCCGGTCCCATCCCCGCCGGAGCGAACATGCTCATCAGCAGCAATGATCCCGCCTTCCCGACCTGGAGCGTTGCACTTGACGGACTCTACAATAAAGGAACGTTCGCCATCGGCTCATCCTATCAGTTTCCGGATGCGTGCCTGGGAAGCAGCAGCGAGGTTATTGTGACCACCACCGTGGCGGGGAATCTGAAACCGCTGCTGATCAATTTCGAGCATGTAAGCGGGGACAAGATGTTCACCCTGGTGTCGCCACCGCTCGGCGACACCGTACGAACAGGTGATCAGTTCACCTTCCGCTTTACTCCCACCAGCGGTGGAAGCAGAAGCGGCGTATACCGTATGACCTATGGGAATCCAGCCTGTCCGCAGACGACGATGATCACCCTCAGCGGAACGGCCTTCGACGCCTCGCTTTCGCTCAGCGACTACGTTGTGGATTTCGGTGACATCTGTGTCGATACGTTCAAGGACATGCAGATCACCGTCACCAATACCGGAACGAGCAATTCCACCATCAGCCTGCGGCAGTTCGTCACAGGCACCAACCGCTTCCCCAATCAGCATTCCGGTCCCTTTGGACCCATTCCGCCGGGACAGAGCATGCCGTACACCGTGCGCTTCGCCCCGGGTTCAAACGATACCGGGCTCATCGAAGCACAGTATGCACTCATTCTGGCGCCCTGCACCGACACATTGCTTATCACATTGCGGGGACGCGGTGTGCGTCCGGCCGTGTCCTTCATCCCGACCTCCGTGCTCGCCATCGGTCCGACCCCCTCCGGCGTCACCATCGACGAACCAGTGCAGATCATCAACAGCGGCAACACACCGATCACCATCGACGCGATCACACTCAATCCGCCCCATCCTCGACTGACCCTGATCAACATGCCGGTCCTCCCCATGGTCCTGCCCCAGGGTCAGACGACATCCGTCACCGTACGTTTCAAGCCGGATCGGACAGAAAATATCAATGCTTCGCTCTGCGTACACTGGACGGATCCCTGCGCCGACAGCAGCTGCCTTGCGGTCGGTGCCACCAGCGGCGATGCTCCTACCATCACGGTGGATACAACCCATGATGTGGGAGTACAGCGCTGTGACGGCGAGATTCTCGATACCCTGATGGTCTACAACACGGGAAAGGGCACACTTTCCCTGCAGCGCATGTCGCTCACCGGCGTGGGGGCTTCCGACTTCAGCATCCGGGCGCCAGCGCTGCCGGCAACAGTGAACAACGGTGACTCCGTTGCAGTCATTCTGGCCTACCGTGCTGCCACGAACGGTGTAAGCAACGCGAAGCTGGTGATTGAACACAATGATCCGAAACCCGGATACGTCACAGTGGTAGCGCTGACCGGAGAACGCAGCGTCGTGGAACTGCACATAGAAGGTGATACGCTTTCACCGTTTATCAGCTGTGCCGGCGTCGGACAGCATCGCTCGCTTCGACTGCGCAATGGAGGTGGCGGAAATCTCACCATCGAGGACATCAGTGTTGTTGAAGGAATGGAGTTCCGGGTCGCAAGCTCACCGCTCCCGATTCTGCTGAGCGGGGGACAGGAAGTGTCGTTTGAAATTACTTTCACCCCTTCGGCGAAGGGCGTATATACGGGTAAAATCCTGGTTACCGTCGGTCCCTGTAATGACACGTACCTCCTCACTGTGACCGGCGAGGGCAACGTCATCGATGCCACAATCGCGCCTTCTCCGCTGAATTTCGGAGGAATCACCATTGGAAGCAGCGATACACGCAGTCTCGTTGTCAGCAACAACGGCAGCAGCACGCTCACGCTTACAGGAGCGTGGGTGACTCCGGCAGGACCCGATTTCCAGATACTCGGGCCCACCACCTTCCCAATCGACATCGCTCCCGGTAACGCACAAAATGTTCTCGTGGAATTCTCTCCATCCTCCGTCCAGACTTCCAACGCGCGTGTATGCGTGGGCGTCGCCGCACCCTGTCCCGATACGCTCTGTGCCGACGTCAACGGTCGCGGCACATCGACTGGCGTCGGTGTGACGCGCACGGCGATCGAGTTTCGACTGGATCCCTGCAACATGGACGAGGTATGCGATACGGTCAGCGTCATCAACAGCGGTTCGCAAAACGTAGACATCACCGATGTGCGTATTCAGCCGTCGACCGGCTTCCGCATGTCCCTGCCCGGTACACTCCCCCTGAGTCTTCCCGCGAACGGGAGCGTGCGCCTCGATATCTGTGCGCTGGCAGATTTCACCGGCAGCCGTGTCAGCAATCTCGTCATCGAAACAACCGATCCCGACAATCCTGTGCTGCGCGTACCACTGACCGCGCGCAGGGATTCGTCGGGAATAACCCTTTCAGAAAAATCTTTCGATTTCGGCACCATCGCAGCTTGTGAGATCGGGAAATCGACCTTCCTGACGGTGACTAACAGCGGCTCGGTGACGGCACTCATCGACAGCGTCCCTGGTGCGGAAGGTTTCGTGGTCACAACGAGTCTGCCGGTTTCCGTGCAGCCAGGGAATCTTACACAGCTTCGCGTGACCTTCATTCCTCCCCGTCCCGGCATCTATCACGATACGCTGTTCCTGACAACCACCCGCTGCGGCGAACGCGTGCCCTTTGTGCTGCACGGCGCACTGTACGACACGAATTACACCGTCACCCCGCAGCCACTGATATTCAGCGGTGTGGCGGTAGGCGCAAACAGCATACAGAATTTCAGTTTCCGCAATCTGCATCTTTCTTCCGTCCGCATTGCGGATGTGAGTATCAGTCCCGCCGGCACGGATTTCGCCTCCTGGGGCGCCTACCCGAAAACCGTGGGCGAGAACAACCTGACGGATTTGCCCATTCAGTTCCGTCCCACAGGAGCCGGCAGCCAGTCCGCCACGGCCTGCATCATCCTCGACCAGCCCTGCCGCGACACCATCTGCATTCCCCTGCAGGGAAATACGGCCGATGCCCTTCTGACAGCCGATCCGGTATTGCTGGATTTCGACAGTGTCGCGCATTGTGCGGACGTAACGCGCGAAGTTCGAGTACGCAACAATGGCGGCTCGGTGCTGAAGCTGACGTCATCGCGTATTGAAGGAGCCGATGCCGCAAGTTTCGTGATCGAGAATCCCCTCTCCGGTGCCGAAGATCTTGCACCGGCGTCGGAACGCAGCTTCACCATTCGCATCCCGGCAAGCGCCATGCCGGTGGATGGTGCAAAACAGGCGGTGCTCGTGGTGGAAAGCGACAACAGCGCGCAGCCCCAGCTGCAGGTGCCCCTGCAGCTCATCCGCACGACGCTCGTCCTTCCCGCATCGCAGACGCTGGACTTCGGTACGGTAGTGACCGGCACGATGCAATCACGTCAGCTGGTACTGCGAAATTCCGGTACGCATCCCGTGCACTTCAGCAACGTGCAGCTTCCGGCCGGTGTAACTGCCCTTCCGACCTCGCTGACATTGCTTCCCGGTGACAGCGCCACGATCAGCGTCAGCTTTACGCAGTCTGCCGAAGGTGTGTATCGCGACAGTCTACTGTATCTGCATGACGGACCCTGCAGCGGAAACACCGCCATCATCATTCAGGCGGATGTCGTCGAAAGCCTCTCCGGCCGACCTCTCGATTTCGGCCTCCTCCCGAACTGCATGTCCACCGACCGCAGCCTGTATATCCGCAATCTCCAGGATAAAACTGCCACCATTACCGTGCTCACGATGACGGGGCCGGACGCCGCGGCATTTTCCGTTCTTTCTCCGGCAACACTTCCCGTATCGATTCCCGCTGGCGACTCCCTGCGGGTGGATCTGCGCCTTACGCCGGATGCCGGAATCAATGCGCTCTACGTTGCGCAGCTCCACATTGAGCAGGACGATGGCGGCATGACGCGGATGTTCGATATCGACGTTCGCGGAGACGCCCGCGCTGTGCAGCTCGAAAGTGCGGGAATTGTGGATTTCGGGGATGTAAGCATTCAGACGATTTCCGCTCCCAGGCAGCTGCTGCTGCGCAACAGCGAGACCTATCCGGTACAGGTCACGGCCATCCTGCCATCGAATACATTTTTCAGCGTTGAAAGCAGCCTTCCCGCGCTGCCCGCACTTCTCCAACCCGGTGAATCGATTACGGTGACACTCCGCTTCGCGCCTGAGGCCGAGCAGCTGTACACGGCCGATCTCACCATGCAGTTCGATCTGCCCTGTGGATCGGAGCAGGTGACACCGCTCACGGGACGCGGCATCGATGACTGGCGTTCCTCCACGCTGCGCATCAGCGCCTATGAAGGTCGTGTGGACGATATCATCGACATTCCCCTCGAATTGATGACGGATGTTTCCGGTCTGGGCGTCGAAGGCTGGAAAGGCAGTGTTCGCTTCAATCCCTCCATGCTCTACCCGATGGAAGTGATTACCGATTCCACTCTCTCAGCCGGACTGCAAACATCGATGCAATTCGATGCGACAGCGGGAACGCTGTCGATGACGGCCTCGGGTGGAAGCATCGGCAGCGGCACCGGCGCGCTTGTGTTCATGCGTTTCCGTGTCCTCATCGGCGATGGATTACAGACCGATCTGCATATTGAAGACGGCTTCCATTTTACCGGCGGACTCGCGCGCGTGGATACGCGCAGCGATGGTCAGTTCACTCTGATCGATTTCTGTGATGCAGGCGGGACCCGGTTGGTGACTGCCGCGGTTGAACTGCGTATGCAGAGCAGCACACCGAATCCCTTTACATCGCAGGCCAGCCTTGAATACAGTGTCAACGCTGAAGGACAGCTGCGCCTGACGTTACTGGATCAGAATGGTCGGCAGGTGGCCGTGGTCTTCGACAGGCGGCAGTCCGCAGGCACGCATATCGCACGCATCGACGGCAGCAGTCTTGCGCCGGGTGTGTATTTCGCAGTGCTTCATGGTCACGGACAAACCATCGTCCGCAAGCTGCTGCGCATGAAATAGCGCAGATTCCCTGTCCATTTCGGTGCGCTCGTTCGCCGCGTGGCGACAGCTGCGTATGTACGTACTACCGAAATAAAACCATAGGACACATTTCACCTTTCGTAGGAATTTTCTGTACATTCCTGTTTTCCAACCCTGCACGGTTGTACTATGCATCTCTCCAAAGCTTTTCTCCCCCTGCTTCTGTTATTGCCGTTGTGGCACGCCACGGCACAAACGGAAGAACCCGGGTATCGTGACGTGATGCGTTTCGGCGTGTACGTCGGCCCACAGTTCAATTTCCACAGCGGTACGTTCGACGCGCTGGACCAGGAGTCCGTCTGCGGTACGTGTACCTTCGAAAACGGTGACGTCATGACGCTCCGTTTCGAGGCGCTGCTGGAAATCCCATTCAACCAATCCTTGATGTGGAGTGTCCGTCTCGGACTGCAGGATTATTCCGGGCAGTTCGACCGCAACAATTACTATATCGGTAAAGTGGCACAGGAGAACGGTCCCCCGGTCGACATGATCGTCAACCAGACCTTCGATAACACCCTCTCCTATTTTGCTCTGAGTCCGGGCGTGCTGTATTTCCCCGACGCTGAGCTGCCGCTTCATCTCAATGCACAGGTGGATTTCGCCTTCCCCATGAGCAAGGACTACACCCTGCAGGAGGAACTCGTTTCTCCCGCCGGTGTGCGCTTTGCCGATGGCACACGTGATCATCAGATTCGTGACGAGGAAATTCACGACGTCAGCGGCATTCGTCTCGCTCTGGCGGTGGGTGCGGGATATGACTTCCCGGTTGCCCGCAACGTGCTCATCACCCCGGCGCTTTCGTACGCCCTTCCGCTGACCAATGTCACCGGGAGCGGCGACTGGTCCGTCTCCGCCTTCAATATCGGTGTCGGAGCACGCTGGGCCATGCTGCCGCCGGAAAAAGAAGCTCCGCCGCCTCCACCACCACCCCCACCACCACCGCCTCCCCCCGAAAAGATTCCGCCGCTTGCGGCCAATCTTTCCGTCAGCGGGCTTGATCTCGAAGGTGGGACCACGCCTGCAACCTCCATTACGGTGGAGGAAATCCGCACCGTGGAACGCTACCCGCTGCTGACCTACGTGTTCTTCAATGACGGTGATGCCGCCACTCCGCTGCGTCAGAACCTGCTCACCCCCGAACGTGCATCCACCTTCTCGGTTGATGACGCCCGCGGACAGGAGCTCGAAATCTACCGCAACATGCTCAATGTCATCGGTCGCCGTATGAAGGACAATCCGAAGGCGCGCATTACGCTGACGGGTACCAACGCCAATAGCGGTATCGAAAAGGGCGCCACTGACCTTTCACGTCAGCGCGCACAGACAGTGAAAAAATACTTTACCGACGTCTGGGGTATCGATGCCAAACGCATCGCCACGAAAGCCCGCAATCTGCCTGAAGATCCTTCCGCCATCGATGACGAGCGTGGACAGGAAGAAAACCGCCGCGTCGAAATCACTTCGAATATGGAAGGCATCGTCGATCCCATCCGCCGTGACGAGCTTGAATACAACGCGTCTCTTGCCGGACTGCTGATTGAACCGAAGGTGGATGCGCCCAACGGTGTCGACCGCTGGTCTCTCAATATCCGTCAGGGCGATCGCACGCTGTTCAGCAAGGATGGCACCGGAGCTGCACCTGCTTCAAGCTACACCTGGGACTTCACGGGTGATGTGTTCTCACGCAGCAGTGAACCCCTGCAGATCGCGCTTCGGGTCCGCGACCGCCGCGATCAGAGCGAAGACGCCAAACGTCAGGTGATGATGAATACGCTGACGCTCGAGCGTAAACGTGAAGAACGCATCGGCGATACGCGCATCAACCGGTCCAAGCTGATCCTCTTCGATTTTGATAAATCGACGGTATCAGATCGCAACCGCGCCATCATAGACGAAGTGTCCGAAAGCATCACGGAGAATTCCCGCGTCTCCATCGTCGGCTACACCGACGCCGTGGGTGACCCCGAATACAACGTGAAGCTTTCGCAGCAGCGCGCCGACGCCGTACGCCGCGTCTTCGGCAAGGCACTGCAGAATGTGGACGTCACCACCCGCGGTGTGGGCTCCACGCAGCTCCTGTTCCCGAATGACACGCCCGAAGGCCGTTTTTACTGCCGTATGGTGCAGGTTATCGTCGAAACGCCGGTCGGAGAATAACGCCGGCACGATTTATCAGCAAAAAAGCAGTCAAAACAGCGCCGATTTGCCCGCAATGGACAAATCGGCGCTGTTTTTGTAAGAGCAACCGAGAATGATGACCCCCTATCTTTTTCTGTTTCCCATTGAATCAGGGCCTTGAATTGTATATACTTATTTGTTGCACAATTCTAACTTCGAGGAAACGTTGTATGGCACGCCTCGTCCTACCTACTATTGTCTTTTTTCTCACCCTCACAGCACAACTCACCGCGCAAACCGGGACCTGGGTAGAGCACCCGATAACTGGCCGCCTCCCGTACATCTACGACATGGATATGTACGATGAGAACTTCGGTGTGTTAATCACGCAGCCTGATATGTCAACTGAGAGGAGCGGCATCGTCTTTACCGACGACGGCTGGGATCACTGGATGCCAGTCCCTGCGTCGGGCCCGATGTTCACTCCGCCATTGCCGGACTGGGTTGTCTGGCGCGCGGTGTACGTCCTTGACAACCGACTAGCTTATGTCGTGGGCGACAGCGCCATGGTGTACAAGACCTTCGACAAGGGACGCACATGGCAGCAGATAAACCTTCCGTGGGACACCAACCGCTTCATGTCTCCTCCCACGCTGCATGACATCGTGTGGGCGGACGAAGCCAATGGCATGATTGTCGGTGGAGACGGTTTCGAGGCGATGATCAACGGGGGCGAGGACCATCCCGCACAGGTATTCATGACGACGAATGGCGGCAACGACTGGTTTGAAAACCCGGTCCCGCCGCAGTACATCCTCTCTGGAATGGGGGCACTGCTGACCGTCGATTATGCAGGCGGTAAATACATCATGGGTGGGGAATTCGGCCTCCTCCTTGAATACTCGGGATCGGGAAATTATACACCGATATACCCTATCAGCGTTTCCGGAATGACCGATCTGTTCTTCACAAACATCCAGATGACCACAGCAGATGATCACATTCTCTGCGGCCAGAGACAGCAGGCACAGATGCCCTTCGCATATCGGTCCATCCTCAATGGAAACCGCTACGTCAACGTCACACCCGGCAACCTGCCCTCCACCGTGAAAGGCATGTGGGCCGGTGATTTCCTCAATGCAAACCGCGGTATGATCGGCGCAGGAAGACATTATATCGGCGTTTCGGCCGATGGCGGCTTCAATTACGAGAAGCATTCCATCGGCTACGTCCCGAATACCGACCCCATGACTGCCATCAAGATGGTGAGCGAACAATCCGGCTTCGCCGTCGGCGGCAACAAGGCACAGAACACAGGTTACATGATACGCTTTTACGGTGTACCTCCTGTATCCGATATCTCCAATACCGATACCGAACTCACCTTTCCTGAAATCAGCTGTGAACGTTCGGCTGAAGCTTCCTTCATCATTCGCAACAGCGGCAACGGCGCGCTGACCATTGACCCGAATCACCTCAACTTCTCCCCGCCGGAATATGAAATTGTGAACAATGGGATTTTCCCGCTCACGCTTCCGCCGGGACAGTTTATCGAGGTCAAGGTGAAGTGGACGCCGCCTTCGAATTTCGGCGGAACACAGGTCGGCACGCTTTCCATCGGCAGCAATGATCCGGATCACAATCCCTGGCTCGTGCGCCTCGAGGGAAAGCGCAACTATGGCGCTCTGAGTTTCCTCGACGAAATGCAGCTTTCCTACGGAACCTGCGTCGGCGATACGCTTCGTTTCCCGACACCCATCAGTGCGACGGGAAATCGCAATCCGACGTTCGTCAGAATGGAGTTCGTCTCTGGCGACAACGACTTCGGTCTGCTCAATCCGCAGCCCGGTACGGAGATCAACGGATCTGAGAACTTTGAATTTATTTTTGCGCCGCAGGACAGTGCGATGCGCCGCGGCGTGTATCGCATCATCAACGGCAATCCTACCTGTCCCGACACCGCGATTATCGCGCTCAACGGTATGGGACAGATTTCGAAAATGACGGCGTCGGCAACGACGATCGATTTCGGTGAGATCTGCACGGGAGGGATGAAAGACACATCCATCACGCTGCAGAATATAGGGAATACTTTTGTTTCCATCGGACTGATTGAATACGCCGATGGGGATCCGATGTTCGGTTCGCCGGACAGGGGACTGGTGCTTCTGCAGGACAGCAGCAAGACGCTGCATCTCGAATTCAAGCCCTGGGAAGCCGGCGACTTTGAAGCGACGTATCGCATTCCTTATGGACTCTGCACCGATACTCTTCTGCTCACACTGAAGGGCAAGGCGCTGGAAACCGTCCTCGAATTCGATCCCCCGAGTCCTGTCACCGTCGGTCCCATCTTTGCGAACCGCGTGACCAACAAAACCATCACGATCACCAATCCGGGTGACACTCCGGCACATATCACCGGCATCGATTTCACGAAAATCCTGCCCCCTCTGCAATTCCAGAACAAGCCACCCATCCCCATGACACTGCAGCCTGGAGGCAGCACAACGTTCACGCTGCGCTTCGCGCCTGTGGATATTGGGGAATTCAACACCTCGGTGCGTGTGACCTGGGATGCCCGCTGTCCGGATACCGGCTACGTGGAGATCAACGCACGCTGTGTACCGAACCCGGAAATCGAAGCGCCGCAGGCAGCCGATCTCGGCATACAGCCCTGCTCCACCCCGCTTCGCGATACAATTATCATCAAGAACAAGGGCAACGGTCCGCTGGTCTTCTATAGCATCAGCCTCAGCGGCGCGGATGCAGCTCACTTCAAGGTGATACAGCCCGCGATCAACGACACCGCACAGCCCGAAAGCGAATACCCGATGATCGTGGAATTCAATCGTCCCACCGAGGGCGAGAGCCACGCCATCATCCGTCTCACACACAATGACCTGCAGGCCGGGGTGACGAACATCAATGTCACCGCGCGCAGAACGGTGGCCGAATTCACCGTGGAAGGGGATTCGACGACGGAATTCTTCACACGTCTTTTCGTCCCCGAATCACGGCAGTTCACCATTCGCAATACCAGCAATCAGCCTCTCACGATTACGCGCATCAGCGTCGTGAAGGAAAGCTCGGTGTTCAGTGCCACTCCTGCGCAGGCACTTCCCGTTCCGCTGTCCCCGGGTCAGTCGATGACCTTCGATGTGGAATTCAATCCGAACGCACGCGGTCCCTTCCACCCGATCGTGGAAATCGAAAGCGATCCCTGCGGCGACACGTATGCACTCGGACTGACGGGTACGGGCGACACTGATGGACTCGCGCCTGATCGCGGCGACATCACCTATTTGATGGATCCGTGCTCGTTCGAAGAATCCTGCGAGGACATCATTCTGAAGAACCAGGGACTGGAATCCGTGGATGTGACCGGACTCACCATTTCGCAGTCCGGCAGCGTCTTCAGCATCAATCCCCCGCTGCCCACACCCTTCACGCTCGGTCCGAACCAGGAACAGACGATCACAGTCTGTGCCTCCCCGGCATTGCTGGGCACCGAGCATGGTACGCTGATTATCAGCAGCAGCGATCCTGCGTATCCTTCGCTCTCGGTCATGCTTCATGCGACGCGTGACAGCGTTGGACTCGAGCTTTCCGAAACGGATATCGATTTCGGACGACATGCAATCTGTGATGTGATCAACGCCGTGAAGCTTCAGCTCACCAACACCGGGAACACTCCCGAGACGGTAAACATCTCGCTGCAGAATGGTACAGCATTTACAACTTCGGAGATCGGAGACATCAGCATTCCGGCTTCAAAGCTTATCGGACTGTTCGTGGAATTCACGCCGCCGGGATACGGCAGCTATGATGACGTTCTCATCATCGTGACCGAATCCTGCCAGAAGGAATTCCGCATTCCTCTGCATGGTGAACTGGTCGAGCAGCAGTATGCTGCGACACCCAATCCGCTCAGCTTCCCCGTCGTCAACGTCGGCGGAGCCACCACGCGGGATATCACCTTCCAGAACAACGGCGGCATGGATGCCACCATCGGTGAAATCATCATTTCACCGACCGGCACCTTCTCGCTGCAGTCTGGCTCCCCGATGCAGGTTGCATCCGGCACGTCCGAGACATATACCATACGCTTCAATCCCCAGACCGAAAACACCTTCGCGGCAACAGCATGCTTCATCATCACCGGTCCCTGCGCCGACACCATCTGTGTCGATCTCCAGGGCGAAGGTGTGCGCGGAACGCTGGAAGTGCGTCCCCCGCTTCTCGCTTACGGCAGCAAGGCCCAGTGCGAGATCACCACACTGAATGACACGCTGGAGAATACAGGAAGCGGTCCGATCACCATCCTTTCCGCGACCATCATCGGTGCAAACGCCTCGGCCTTCACGAACCTGACACCGGTGGTAAATCCCGAGTCCATTCCCGCGGGTGCGGAGCGCATCTTCGAACTGCGCTTCGATCCTTCCATGGTGCTCGGTGACGGTCCGGTCAACGCCGCACTCAGAATACAGACCGATGACGGCGTACTTCCTGTCTTCGACATTCCGCTCGAAGCCGAACGCGTCACACTGGTTGCGGCAGCTGATGGCAGCGTCAATCTCGGAACGCTGGAAGTGAACAACCCGGTTTCCCGCAGCATCACGCTGCATAACACCGGCAGCGTCCCGCTCTGTTACGACCGCAGCAATATCACCTTCCCGCCACTCACCAGTGCGACCCCGGCGCCGCCCTACTGCATACAGCCGGGTGATTCCCTGACCCTGCAGCTCGATTTCAATGCATCGAACACCGGCAGCTTCCTCGGCACGATGACGCTGCTCGTGGATGCTCCCTGTGCCGATTCCACCGTGTACGACTTCCGTGCCACCGCGCAGGAAGGCGCGCTCACGCAGATCGATACCGTGCGACTCGATCCGCAGTTCTGGTGCGAAGAGCGCAGTTTCAACTTCACGATTCGCAGCACGTATCTTGAAGACATCACGCTTGAGTCCGTGCAGCTCGAAGGCACTGATGCCAGCTTCTTCAGCATCCTGGCACCGGATCCGGCGACGCTGCCCGCGAGCATTGCCAGCGGTGCGACCGAGCAGGTCAGCATCGTGCTGAATCCTGATGCGCGCACGCATACTTACACTGCCACCTTCGTGTCGCGCTTCACCGCGTTCGGCACGCCGGTTGAGAGACGGACGGTGCTGATTGCGCGTGCCGTACTGCCGACGGTGACCGTCAGCTCGGCCAACTGGCCGGTGACGGTGGTCGGACAATCCGGCGGCGTGCGGCAGATCGTGATCGAAAACACCTGCGAGCTTCCGCTGAACATCGCGGATGTGATGAGCAGCAATCCGATATTCAACATGAACACCGTCACTCCAGCCCCGCCTGCAGTTCTGCAGTCCGGCGAACAGATGACGGCGGACGTTGAATTCCTCCCGACCGCATCCGGCAGCTTCACCGACAGTCTTGTCGTCACCACCGGCGCTCCCTGCGCCATCAGCGTGGCCGGCATGCTTGAGGCCGAAGCCATTCCGCAGCCGATTGTGGACGCCATTCTCAGTCTCGATCAGCTTGCCGCGCGCGTAGATGACGTTATCGACGTCACCGTCATGGTCGATGCCGATCTGGGTCCCGCCCAAGTCACGGGATGGACCGGAAGCATCGCCTTCAACCGCAGCATGCTGTACCCGGTTGAGCTGGTGAAAGACGGCACCCTGTCGTCTGCCATGCAGGTCGCCATGGACTACAACAACAGCGCGGGTGAACTCACCATAACCGCGAGTGGTGCCGAAGTCGCCGCGGGCACCGGCGCGCTCATCACCGTGCGCTGCCTGGTCCTGGTCGGCAACAGCCTCAACACCACGCTGCGTTTGATGGACGACTGGGCCTTCACCCAGGGTTACGCCCGGGTCAGCGGCACGGATGACGGCAGCTTCGAGCTGCTCGACTACTGTCTGCCCGGCGACCGTCTGATGACAGACATTCCCGGCTTCGTGCTGCATCAGAACCATCCGAACCCGGTCTCCGCCTCCGCGGCACCGGCTGCGCGGATCACCTACGAGGTTCCTGCGGACATGACGATCACGCTCGACCTCTACGACATGATCGGACGTCACGTGACGTCCATCGACGAAGGTTTCCGCCAGCGCGGCGTCCACACCGTCAACCTCGGTGTCGCCGAGCTCGAACCCGGAACCTACGTCTACGTACTCCGCAGCGCCGATAAAACCGCCGTACGCCGCATGATTATCGTGCGGTAAGCATGCATTATGCAGATTCTGCATAAGAATCTGCAAATGAATATGCAGAAACTGCATACAACCCCGTTCCTGCTCCGCTCAATGCGGATTCCGGGAACGGGGTTTTGCATTTCCACTATTTCATGGGGAAGAAAAGCGAGAATTATCTCAGCGCCGATGCCTTCTGCGCTGGGGGGCGCCGTCGACGATGATCACGAATTCACATTTGCGTTTGTGGGCGCGGTAATGGTCGCGGAGCTGTTCGAGCGTGCCCCGGCGAACCTCTTCGCTCGGGAGGGTAAGGTCTACCGCCACTGCGGCCTTGCGTCCCTTGCCATACGCGGCGGTCATGTCCTCAAGCACCTGGACCAGCCGGTACGGCGCATCGAGAAACACGGTGGGTGCGGGGAAGTCCCGCAGCATGCGTAGTTCCTCCTTGCGTTCGGGGCGCTTGGGGGAGAGGAAGCCATAGAAGTAAAAGCGATGCGCATCGAAGCCGGAGACGGCGAGCGCTGTGGTGAGCGAGGTGGGTCCCGGGACGGCAGTGACGCGGATGCCCGTATCCATGACTTCACCCAGGAGATGCGTACCGGGATCGGCGAACACCGGCATGCCGCAGTCGGATATCAGCGCGATATCCTTTCCCATCGCGAGATCGAGCACGATCTGATCGGTTTCCTGCTTTTCCGTGTGCTCGTTCACCTCGACGAGTTCTTTTTCGATGTTGTGTCCTGACAGCAAACGCAGCGCGGTTTTTCTTTCCTCGCAGGCGATATAATCTACCGAACGCAGGACTTCAATCGCGCGCAACGAGATATCATCGGGATGTCCGATCGGAGTGCCTACGACATACAGCGTCCCCTTTTTCATGCGTCCCTCGCTTCTGCCATACGCAGCATCGCTTCGGCCAGCGGGATATCCTCCGGCGCGGTAATCTTGATATTGCCATGCGAACCCTGTACCACATGCACCGGGATGCCGAGGGCTTCGAGCAGGGAGACATCATCGGTGACATGCTGCCGGGATTTCACATTCCCGAACGCATCGCGGAAAAGCCGTGCTCGCGCGCCCTGGGGAGTCTGCGCCTGCCAGATGACCGAACGGTCGAGCGTCTTCTGCACGAGTCCCCCCCGCACTTCCTTGAGCGTATCGCGCGCAGGAACGGCGAGCAGTGCGGCGCCGTGCTCTGCGACCGCATCGGCAACGGCCTCGACGTCAGAGGGACGCACACAGGGACGCGCGGCGTCGTGCACGAGCACCACTGCTTCACTTTCCGGCACCGCCTCCAGCGCATTCGCCACCGAATACTGGCGAAGAGATCCCCCCTCGACGATGGTAATCGGGGTACTCCAATGCTCCCTGCCAAGCAGTGCGTCCAGCGCAGCCCGGTCATCCGTCGCGATCACGATACGCTCGCAACTGTCCATTTTTTCAAAAACATCGAGCGTGCGCAGCAGCACTTCCCGGCCAGCGAGCGGCAAGTACTGTTTGGGTGTGGCGCTGTTCATGCGCGTCCCTGATCCGGCGGCGGGGATACATACGGTAAATTTCGTCATGAGGCTTTACTGTGCGCTATATACGAAGGACTGGAAACAGCACAGGCGAAGTACGTGACTTCGCCTGTGCGATAAATTTCAGAAACGTGCATGATCAGAGAATGATCATGGCATCGCCATAACTGAAGAGGCGATACTTATCCTTGACGGCTTTCTTGTATGCCTTCATCATCAGGTCATAATCCGTGAACGCCGCAACGAGCATGAGCAGCGTGGATTTCGGCTGATGGAAATTGGTGATCAGCTTGTCGGTGATCTTGAAGTCGTACGGAGGATAGATGAACTTGTCTGTCCACCCGCGGGTCGGTGCCAGCTGACGCATGGTGGTCACACTGGATTCGAGCGCGCGCACCGTGCTTGTGCCGCAGACGAAGACGTTCTTCTTCGCTTCCTTCGTCTTGTTGACGGCGACGCAGGCTTCGGGCGGAATCTCGTAGTACTCGGAATCCATTTTGTGCTTGGTCAGGTCTTCGACTTCGACGGGACGGAAGGTGCCATGTCCGATATGCAGCAGCACACTGGTCACGGAAACGCCTTTTTTCTTCATGCGGCCAAGCAGCTTCTTGGTGAAATGGAGTCCCGCCGTCGGGGCAGCAACCGCGCCGATTTCACGTGCAAACACCGTCTGATAATTATCCTTGTCGCTCTCCTCCGGATCGCGCTTGATATACGGCGGCAGCGGCGTCTGTCCCACATTGTCGATCAGTTTGAAGAAATCTCCCTGATAGTTGAAACGCACCGTGCGTCCCCGGGAGGTCGTATTGTCAATAACCTCGCACATGAGCTTGTCCGAGAAATAAATCTTGTTGCCGATACGCACCTTGCGGGCGGGATCGACGATAACGTCCCACAGACGTTCTTCCTTGCTCAGCTCACGCAGCAGGAACACTTCAATTTTGGCGTTGGTTTTTTCTTTCCGCCCGATCAGACGTGCGGGAAACACCTTCGTGTCGTTGAGCACGAGCGTGTCGCCTTTTTTGAAGTATTCATGTATATCCGAAAAAGTCCTGTGCTCGACATCGCCCGTAGCGCGGTCAATAACCAGCAAACGCGCCTGGTCACGTGGGTCCACCGGATATTTCGCAATCAGACCTTTGGGAAAATTGTAATCGAAATCAGAGAGTTTCATAGGTCCAGACCTGGATTATGAAGGGAATAGTCCATCGTTATATGCAATTGCCTCGGAGAAGTCTCCCCGGAAAACCGTGTAAGTACAACTCTTCTCCGCCGCATTCCTGAAAATACGAAAATCGAAGGGCGTAGTCAACGCAATAGTTGATGAATACCTTGAAATAGCATATCTTACGGGACCGCCCGAATCGCATTTTTCATGCATTTTCCCTCAATATCCGCGCATTATCCTTTTCTTTCCGCCTGAGCGGGACTCCTGCTTTTTTGATTTAACCCCGCAATTCGTCAATTTTAAAGATGTCATTGTCCGCATTCTGAATGCGGATCCTGTATGCCAAACCGCCATGACAAGGTCACCTCCTTCCGTGGCGGTCATACCTGTAGAACTGTCCTCCCCCATGCTGTGCGGGGAGTCCATCACGAGCAAGGAGCACGAGCATGATTTCAACCCAGCTGCTGAATCCCAAGAGTATCGTCGTCGTCGGCGGATCCAACGACATTCACAAGCCGGGCGGCAAAGTGTTAAAAAATATCATCGACGGCGGTTTCGAGGGCACGCTCGCTGTCCTGAATCCCAAGGAAGAGGAAGTGCAGGGCGTGCGCAGCTACCGGGATCCTGCCGATCTGCCGCAGACCGACATGGCCATCATCGCCATCGCTGCGAAATACACGCTTCCCGTGGTGGAAATCCTTGCAAAGGAGAAGGGCACGCGCGGCTTCATCATTCTCAGCGCCGGGTACAGCGAAGAGAGCGAGGCGGGAGCCGAGCTGGAGCGCAAGGTGGTCGAGGTGATCGAGAGTGTCGACGGGTCCCTGATCGGACCGAACTGCGTCGGCATCATGACCCCGCAGCACAACAGCGTGTTCACCGAGCCAATTCCGAAGCTGGATGCGAAGGGAGTGGATTTCATTTCCGGCTCCGGTGCAACGGCTTGCTTCATTCTGGAAGCGGGCATTCCGAAAGGACTCACCTTCTCCAGCGTGTTCTCCGTCGGCAACAGCGCGCAGCTGGGCGTTGAGGAAGTGCTCGAACATCTGGATGAGACCTTCGATCCCGCGAACAGTTCGCGCGTGAAGCTGCTGTATATCGAAACGATCAGCAAGCCGGACAAGCTGCTGCGCCATGCATCCTCGCTCATCCGCAAGGGCTGCCGTATCGCTGCGGTCAAAGCGGGCAGTTCCGAGGCGGGCAGCCGCGCGGCTTCGTCCCACACCGGCGCGCTGGCCAGTTCCGACGTGGCGGTTGACGCCCTGTTCCGCAAGGCGGGCATCGTGCGTTGTTATGGACGCGAGGACCTCATCACCGTGGCTTCGATATTCATGCATCCGGAACTCGAGGGAAAAAACATCGCCATCATCACCCATGCCGGGGGTCCCGCCGTCATGCTCACCGATGCCCTCTCCAACGGCGGCATGAGCGTGCCGCATATTGAGGGTCCCGCCGCCGAGGAACTGCTCACCGAGCTCTTCCCCGGCTCCTCCGTCGCCAATCCCATCGACTTCCTCGCCACCGGCACGGCCGCGCAGCTCGGAAGCATTATCGATTACGTGGACACGAAATTCGACGACATTGACGCCATGGTGGTGATTTTCGGGACGCCCGGACTCGTGGAAATCTTCGACGTGTACGATGTGCTCGACGAAAAAATGCGCACGGCGAAAAAGCCGATTTTCCCCGTCCTGCCCTCCACCCTTACCGCCCGCGCCGAAGTGGACGCTTTTCTCGAGAAGGGACATCTTAATTTTCCGGACGAAGTCACCTTCGGCAACGCGCTCGCGCGCGTATTCCATGCATCGAAACCGGCTGCGGAGTTTACACTCCCCGAGGTGGACACGACGTCCATCCGCAGCATCATCGAGAAGGAAGATGACGGCTATATCTCACCCGACTCCATACAGGCGCTGCTCGACGCCGCGGGCATTCCCCGGGCCGGTGAAGCAGTGGTCAGCAATGAAGAGGACGCCGTACGTGAGGCTGCGGCGCTGGGTTATCCCGTCGTCATGAAAGTCGTCGGTCCCGTGCACAAATCCGACGTTGGCGGCGTGGTCCTCAACGTCAACAGCGAAGTACGCGTGCGCGAGGAATTCACGCGCATGATGCAGATTCCCGACACCACGGCCATTCTCCTCCAGCCCATGCTCAGCGGAACCGAGCTGTTCGCCGGTGCGAAGAAGGAGGATCTCTTCGGCCATATGCTGCTGTGCGGACTCGGTGGCATTTTCATCGAAGTACTCAAGGATGTGAATGCCGGACTCGCACCGGTTTCTCCCGACGAGGCGCGGTGGATGATTGAGAATCTGAAGGGATACAAAATTCTTCAGGGCGTGCGCGGACAGGCAGGCGTCGATATCGATGCCTTCATTGATGTCATCGTGCGACTCTCCGCCCTGCTCGATGCCGCCCCGGAGATCGTGGAAATGGATCTCAATCCCCTGCTCGGCACCGCATCCGGCGTCACCGCCGTCGATGCCCGCGTGCGCATCGAAAAGCAGCAGTAATGAACACCAGCGGTATGCCGGAAGGAAGCTCCGTCGATGAGCTGCGTGCGCAGCTCGCGCGGTTCTTCCCGCTGCGGGATATCGAAATCGAAATCGGTGGTCAGCGTTACCTTCTGACCACCGCCGAAGATATCGAGCAGCTCATCGATCGCATAACGGAAGAAGAATTTCGCGAGGACGAACGCCTTCCGTACTGGGCCGAGCTCTGGCACAGCGCCGTCGCACTCGCGGAGACACTGACCTCCACCACCCTGCAACTCGGCGGTATGCGCATCCTGGAAATCGGCTGCGGACTCGCGCTGCCCGGCATCGTGGCCGCGCGGCTCGGCGGAGTAGTGACCTGTTCGGATTTTGAATCGCATGCACGTCTGGCCGCCCGTCTCAACACGTTGCAGAACAATCCCGCGACTCCTGTCGAAATCGTGCATATGGACTTCCGTTCGCCCCCCGGCGAACAGTGGCCGCTCATCCTCGCTGCGGATGTTATCTACGAAAAACGTTTCATTACTCCCCTTGCTGATTTCCTCGACCGGGTGCTTACAGAGGACGGCAGGGTGCTGCTCGCCGAGCCCAACCGCATGATCGCCGTTCCATTTTTCGAAGAACTCACATCCCGGGGCTTCCACTACAGCCGGAAGTCGCACCAGACCTCTCTGCATGGTCGGGACGTGGAAATAAGTGTATACGATATCTCCCGGTCAAACGCGCTTCCCCCTGCGTTTGCAGGTTGAACTGCCACACCCTCTCCCCGTTTCCCGAATTCCTTACAGGTCGTTGTCCTTCAGCCATTCACGTATGCGGGGACGCCGTCTGTCGTCTGATTTCCAGCTTGTAGGACATTTCAACGCGGCACGGAATGACGCCGCGGCCTCCTGCAGCTTGTCCGCCGCGATGTAACTCAAAGCGAGTTCGTAACGATGACGAAACACTTTCGGTGCGACGCGGATGGCGGCCTTGAAGTAGCGGATGGACTCCTCAATGCTTCCCTCCGGCATGGAACCGAGAAACATGTTGGCGAGTTGCCGCTCGATCCAGCTCACTTCCGACACCTCACGATGCCAGGTACCGTAGATTGTCAGCGCCACCTGATTGTCCGGATCCAGCTTCAGCGCGCGATCAAGTTCATCGCGAATCTGGTTCGCAAGTTTGACTTTCTCCTTACCCCCGGCAAACATCGCGTAGCTTCCGTACGACGCCGCGAGATAGGCGCGTACATTCGCGTTGTTTCCGTCCGCTTTCACCGCATCCTCGCTGTACTTCACGGATTTCCGGTACAGGGCTTCCTTCTTCTCACGGTCGTGCGTTCCGTCGCCGTCATTGATCATATGCTGCGCCATGCGCCAGAGCACTTCCGCATCGTTGCCATGTGATCGCATGAGCCGATCGAGGATGCTGCGTGATGCGGAAAACTTTCCGCCGGTAAACAGGGCATCGCTTTTCTCCAGGTCGGCTTCGATCGATGTTGCGGGCGCGCCGCCGCCGCCGCCCGGCTGGGCCATGCAGACTGTGGTCGAGAGCAGAAGAAAGAGGAAGAGGAGTCCTTTCATCATGAATCCGGAAACATGGGACATACTGTTTCAGCTGCGGGTGCGCTTCAAATAGCAGCTTTTGTGCACCATAGCCATCAACGTGGAAAATACACTGCCGCGTTCCGAAAAACGTGTGAAAAATACGTGAGCCATTCTCATGCTGGATTCCGAGGGAAAAATATCGGAATTTGTCGTATTCCTCTTCGCAACCTCGACAAGGCGACAGCGTACACCCGTTCAGTCTTCAGGATACTACAAGGTCCCCATGAAATCCATCATCCTTTCCGTTCTGTTCCTTCTCATAAGCACACCTCTCCTCCACGCCCAGCAGCGCATCAGCGGCACCGTCACCGATGCCGCCAGCGGTGAAGCACTGCAGTTTGCCAACGTGTGGGTGAAAGAACGAAGCACGGGGACGACGACTGATCGTAATGGACGCTACACCCTGGTTCTCCCCGCCGGATCACACACGCTGGTAGTCAGCTACATCGGATATCAGAGCAGCACGCGGAAGGTACAGCTGCCCGGGGACGTGACGCAGAATTTCGGTCTCACGCAGAGCAGCATAGAAATGCCGACAGTGGAGTTTTCACCGGATGACAATCCTGCCCTGCGCATCATTCGACGTGCCATCGAAGAGAAAGAGAAGCGCGCAGAGCGCCTGCAGAATTACAGTCTCACATCGCACTCGAAACTGCGCGTCTACGTCAAGGGTGCGCTCGAAGCCATGGCCCGGAATACCGGAGACAAGCTGGTAGTTTCAGCCACCGTCGACAACAGCGAAGACAGCACTGCCGCGGAAGCCGACAGCAGCGCCATGCCTCTTCCCATCCTCATGGAAACGCAGACTGAAGCCTGGTATGCCAAGCCAGACAATTACAAGGAAGTCATCAAGGCGCGCAAGCAGAGCGCGATGATTCCCTCGCAGGGGAACATCATGATCAGCGCCTTTTTCATCGTCAACTTCTATGGCGATGAATTCAATTTCAACGAAGGCGCTCCGATTCCCGGACCCATTTCCGACTGGGGACTGGACTATTACTCGTACCGCCTCACCGGTGAAACGATGCTTGACGATGCGAAGCTCTACATGATTGACTTCCATCCGCTCGGAGAAAATGATCCCGGACTGGAAGGCAGCATTTACATTGCCGACAGCAGCTACGCGCTGACCATGGTCGATCTGGATGTCAACGACGCCGCCATGCCAACGTTCTTCGGGGGTATCGGTTTCAAGCAGCATTTCCAGCGCTTCAAGGATGACCTGTGGATGCCGGTCGATGTCGTGGTGGATGCGGGAATAGACATTCCGCTGGTAGACATTCAGATAAACATTGAGGGATTGTCCGTTCTTCAGGATTATCACATCAACGAACAGATCAACGAGGACTTCTTCGACCGCACACGCATCCAGGTCCTGCCCGAAGCGGATGAACGCGACAGCACATACTGGGTTGAACACCAGAAAATTCCGGAGACCAGCGAAGACAAGCTGGCCTACCTCAAGGCCGATACCGTGAAGATGCAGCTCGACTCGGCGAAATACTCCGTCGGCTTTGGCGATTTCATCTCCGGAGGCACCACCGGGTCAGACGATGTGCAGTTCAGTTTCCCGGGCATTCTCTCACTCTACCGCTACAATCGCGTCGAGGGACATGCGCTCGACGGCACTGTGCGCCTCGCGATGCCGGAACTTCCACTGCGCAGCCTGTATGCCGGGGCAGGATACGGCTTCGACGATGAGAGACTGAAATACCGCATCGGCGGGAATTTCACTTTCCTGCATTCCCCCGAACTGCGCATCGGCGCCGAGCGGCATTTCGAGCGTGAATTCATCGACGCCTGGAACGACCCCGCCGGGGAAATGCTGGTCACACTGTTCAACCTGCTCGATCGCTACGATTACCGCGACTACTTCTATGCCGACGGCTGGAGCGTCAGCGCGTCCTACGATCCTTTCCTGCTTTTTCCGATGTCACTGCGCTACGGCGAGGAGCGGTATTACAACGCGATGACCGTGGGGGACTGGAGCATTTTCAATACGGACGAACCCTACCGTTCCAATCCCCCGATCAATGAAGGCAGTGTCCGCTCGCTCAGCGGCACGCTGCGTTTCGACAACCGCGACCTGATCGACAACGCCGGTAAGATCTCACGTTTCGGATCACTTGAGCACATGCCCATATTCAGCGTGGGATGGATGCAGGCGGATATCCAGGGGTCGACGTGGGACATCCTCACCCTGGGGGGATACATGAGCGGAAGCTTCGATATGGGGCTGTACGGATCGACCTCGTATCGCCTGACCGCGAATTACGCCGACAACGCCCTGCCGACCCAGCTGCTGTACAACCTGCAGGGATCGATGGAATGGCTGATCTGGCCGAACCGCTTCCGCACCCTCGGCTTTCGCGAATTCGGCGGCGACCGCCGCGCGACGCTCTACCTTCAGCACAATCTGCGGGATTGGCTGTTCCGCGCCTCCCAAATCCCCCTGCTCAAAGACAGCGGCTGGGCACTCAAACTCTTCGCGAACGGCGGGTGGACCAAAATGTCCGACGAAACCGCGGCCCTGCAAACCGTCGGCGTCCACGAAACGGGCCCCGTCTTCTGGGAAGCGGGCTTCTCGATTGACAACATCTTCACCTTCTTCCGCCTCGACCTCGCCTGGCGCCTCAACCATTTCCGCGACGGCGAGAACTTCTACATCGGTATCGGGACGGCACTGCTCTGAGCTAAAGTATTGTCAAGGAGGAAATGATGACATGAAAAAAGGCGGTGTAACACCGCCTTTTGTATTCTATTCCGAGAGGAGGTTCAGGATTTTTTCAGCTTGCGGTAGTCGCCCGCCCAGAATTTGCGGCGAACGCGAAGGAGTCCCTTGATGTCGTCAAGCGCGGTCTTCACGATTTTCACGCGGGTATCGAGATCCTCGATCCACTTCACCGGCACGTCGAAAATACGGTAGCCGCACTTTTCCCCGATGATCAGCAGTTCGGAATCGAAGAACCAGACATTGTCTTCGATATGCGGGAGGAAGACGTCGACCACTTCACGCGTCACCGCTTTGAAGCCGCACTGCGCATCGGAAAAGCGCGTGAAGAACATCGCCTTGACCATGAGGTTGTATGTGCGGGAGATGAACTCGCGCTTGAAGCTGCGCTCGGTGTTCGCACCCTTCATCAGCCGGGAACCGGTGCCGATGTCATAGCCCTCTTTCGCCAGCGCGTTCACCATCGGGGGAAAGGAATCAAGATTGGTGGACAGATCGACATCCATGTAGCTGACAATATCCGCATCCGATTCCATCCAGGATTTCTTCAGTGCGCGTCCACGACCTTTCTGCTCCAACCGCAGATAGCGCACGCGAGCGAATTCCTCCGTCAGCTTGCGCGATACATCCGGCGTGTTGTCGATCGATGCATTGTCCGCTATCTCAATCATCCAGTCATACTCGCTGAGATGCGCCGACAGAAACGCATGCAGCGTCGGGATGCTCACCGGCAGGGCATTTTCTTCATTGTACACAGGGATGGTAACGAGCAGTTTCATCGGCTTGCGCGCATGTGCGACAGACTGGTATGTAAAAGTAGCGCTGGATGCATCGATTTCCAAGATTGGGAAAGGTAACCACAGATTGCACAGATTCAGGCACAGATTTCACAGAATGCTTTTTCAAGATCGTTTGTGGAATCTGTGTGCGAATCTGTGAAATCTGTGGTTGCATTTTGACAGCACCATGACAACTCCCGCCTCCCCCGGTCATATGTTGTCACCAACTACTGGAGGATGCCATGTATGCCCGGATACTTCTGATACTGCTGCTGCCTGCTGCGCTGTTTGCCCAGGAGCATGAAAGCGCATTCAATCATCTGCCCATTCTGATGTATGATACGGATACGGGTTTCGGGGCGGGATACAAGGGCGTGCTGCGCAATGCGCTGGGGAATGAGGAGTCATTCGATGTGACGCTGTTCATGAGCACGAAGGGCGAGCGCTGGGTGCGACTGGGATATTCATCCTTCGATGCGGAATTGCGACAGGGAATCGCCTATCCCTTTGCGTTGGATGTGGTGGCCGATTACGACAAGATGATACACAGCAGCTTCTTCGGGGTGGGTGCGGATGCGCGCTTTGAGGACAGGGAATTCTATACGCTCGAACCCTTTGAACTCACCGCTGCCGTCAGCCGGGGCTTTACTCCCGAGATCGTGGGACAGGCGATGCTGCGTTTCAAACGCACATGGTCCTACGGCTGGGAAAGCAGCAGCCGACTGCAGGGGCTTGAGAGCAATTCCTCAAGCGTGGATCTCACTTCCCTGACGCTGCAGTTGCGGCATGACACGCGCAACAGCACACTCAATCCTTCGCAGGGCACGGTGCTCTCCGCGGAAATGGAACAGGCGGTTGCCCTCACGCCACTGGGGAAGGACTGGACACGGCTCGGGGTGTGGGGACAGTACTACACCTCCTGGCGCAGTGTCATCGCGGCAATGCGTGTGGGAATGCAATCGATGCTTGGGGGTGATATTCCCGTGCAGCACATGCTGCCCATCGGGGGCAACGCGACCGTCCGCGGCATTCCGCGCGACCGCTTCCTCGATCGCAACAGCATTGTTGTAAATGGCGAACTCCGCTTCCCCATCTACCGCAGTCTTGCAGGCATCGTCGGCGTGGACGCTGGCAGTGTCGCCCACAGTTTCCAGGACCTCACAGGCAACCGCTGGATGCTCACCCCCGTGGCCGGACTCCGACTCATCCTCGACACCTTCGTCACCCGCGCAGACATCGGCTACAGTGCAGATGCCATGGGGTTTTATCTGAACTTCGGGCAGTTGTTCTAAGAGAAGAGGAACGCAGATTTTTGGTGATTTTACGCAGATTATCGCCGAGTAAAACTTACTGAAGTCTACTCTGCGAAAATCTGCGGTACATTTGCGAAAATCTGCGTTCCTCTTTATTCCAGCTTATCCTCTACACTCCGAATCTTATCCTCCATGGTTTGCATGCGGTCGGTGCGGGTGCCGAATTTCATGCTGGAGGAGACGCGGGGCGCGCCCATTTCGTGGATGACTTCGTGGCAGCGCTTGACGGCGGCGAAGACATCGTCCCATTCACCTTCGATGTTGGTGCCGTAGGCGTGGAGGCGGGTTTGCAGTCCTGCTTCCTTGAGGATTTTCTCGCAGGCTGCGACGTAGGGGGAAACGGAGATGCCCACGCCGAGTGGGACGATCATGAGATCGGCGATAATATGCATGCTATCTCTGCCTGCTCCTGATATTATTCTTCGGTGATGACGCTTTCGAGTTTCTCGAAATACTTGCGAATGAGCACTTCGTAATCGCGGGCGTAGCCTTCGCTGACTGCCTTCTGCAGATCTGAGCGAATCGCTTCGCTGGGATCGGTGAGTTCGTCAGACAGCTGTCCGGGCGTGCGGCGCGCCACATCTTCACCCGCACGCGAGCGACGGCGTTTCTCCCAGTCCCTCTCACGCATGGAGCGTGAAGCGTCAAGCAGTCGAGAGAGGATGCGCTCCTGCTTCTGCCGTGTGTTGGGATTGACGTTATTCTGCTGCATGTCGCGCACGACTTCCTGCATTTCTTCTGCGATACGTTCGAGATCGCCTGCGAGACGCTTTCCTTCATCACTGCGCTTGGCTTCTTCGTTCAGCTCTTGCAGTGATTTCTGCACGGCGGCCTGCTGCTGCATGAGACGCTGGATCTGCTGCCGTTCCTGCATTGAACTCTGTCCCGAAGACGGCGTCGGCATGTTCGCGTTGATATCCATCTGCTGCTGCGCCATCTGGCGGAGCTGCTGGAGAAGTGAGCCGCCCTGCGAGCTGCCACCCTGCGAGGATTTCTGCATGGCCTGCGCGAGCTGTTTGGCTGCTTCGTTAAGTTCCGCCATGGCCCCGCCCTGCTGCTGTCCGCCGGATCGTTGATCGCGGTTCTGCATGCTGTTCATGGACTGCTCCATCTTCTTCATGGCCTGACCGAGGTGCTTGGCCATTTTCTGATTGACGGCGAAAGTCTTTTTCGCCAGCTCCATCAGTTCATTCCCGGTCTGATTGAGCTGCTCCATGAGTTCCATCTGTTCGCGCGTGGCTTCACGGAACTGCGGAGAATTCGCCGGCATGTTCTGCACGCGATTCTTCAGGTCCTCCTGCTTCTTCGACATCTCCAGCACTTCCTTCAGCGCCTTCTGAAAGCCGCGCTTGACCATCTGCTGCATGTTCTGGCTCATCTTCTTCTTGACCTGTTCCATCTTCTTCTGGAACTTGCGCATCTGCTGCGCCATCTTCTTCTGCTGCTTTGAAGCGCCCTTGCAGTTGCCGCCCTGGCACTGTCCGGCAGACTGATTCATCGACTGCTGCATCTGCGAAAGATTCATTTCCGCCTGCGCTTCCTTCATCTCATTGAGCGGCATTTCCTGCGGGAACTCCTCCATCTTCTTCATCAGCTCTTTCATCTCGCGGTCCATCGCGTCCATCTGCTTCTTCATCTCCCGCTGTTCCTCGGCGAGACGATCGAGCTGCGACTGGTTCTTCGGATCCGCGTTTTCCGTGCGCTGCGCGAGATCTTCCTGCTGCTTGGCCATCTCCTCTGCCCGCTTTGCCAGCTCGTCGACTTTCTGTTCGATCTGTATGCGCTTGAGCAGATCGATGGTGCGTTCGATGCTCTTGCGGAAATTCTCCTCGTTGAAGCTGAAATTCTCGAGCGCGTCTTTCATCTGCTCGGGACTCATCTGCTTCATCATTTCCTTCATCTTCTCATGCGCCTCGCGCAGCTCGGGAGCGTCGACTTCCTTCATGAGCTCTTCGAGTTCCTGGTACTTCTGCACGGTCTCTTCCGAGAGCATGTTCTGCTTCTGCATTTCCTCCTGCAGTTTGCTCAGCTGCTCGTTGACGTCCTTGACGTCGCGCATCATTTTGTCCTGCCGCTTCATCAGCTCCTCGACTTTCTTCTGCTGCTGCCAGTCGAGCTTCTCCGCGTTCTGCTGCTTCATCTCCTGGCGCAGCTGATCGAGTTCACGCTGTACGTCCTCAGCCGCCTTGAGTGTTTCTTCCAGGTTCTCCACGGCCTTCTCCTGCTCGGCATCCGCTTTGGCGAACACTTCCTCGAGCGATGGCAGACGGAGCGAGTAAATCTGGCTGCGGCCGACTTTGGGTCCGTTGATGTTGTCGTTGTCGTAGATCTCCACGAAGTAATTCACCACATCCTCAGGCACGAGGTTGAGCGATGTGAGATTCCAAATCCATGGAACTTCCATTTCACGTTCGCGTGCCGATGGCAGCGGAATGGTAATCGAGGAATAATCCTCCTGCGCTTTTTCATAGCGTGAGGCGGCGAGACGATACTTGAGAACCAGCTTCGAGAAACCGTAATCATCCGCGATGCGGATCAGCAGCGCCAGACGCATGCTCTCGTCGAGATTGCTGTTTCTCCCCGGTTCGATGATGTCGACTGTCGGACCCTGGTCCGGCAGCACGGTCAGACTGTATTCAATCGGATTGGCGTTGGCGATGCCGTTGACATCCTTGAGCGCCACATGATACGATGCGTCCTTTTTCAACACGAAGGATGCCTGCGCACGGAGATCCGTCACCTCCATCTCCTGCTCGCTGCTGTCGCTGAATACCAGGCGTGCGTCTTGCACTTCCTTGCTGAGTGCAACGTCAAGCGTTACGCGCGTGCCGGCCAGTGCCGCGACGTCGCCGACGTTATCGTCGAGGTAGCGCGGGGAGAGTTTGGCATAGGACGGGAAGGTGAGCCTTGTGCGCAGCGAGCGCACGAAGGGACGATCCACGACATCGATGCGATACTGCCGACTGCGGTAGCCCGCCGCCTCAGCGTAATACACCAGGGAACGGCGGACGCCCGTGATTTCATGCATCCACATGCCGCTGCTGTCGCGGGCCGTCGGCACGGCGTCAAATTCTTCCTGTTCGTCCTCGCGGACGTGGAAGGTAATCTCCGGCTGCTCGTCGGCAGAGGTGGTGGCTTCCAGCGTCAGCTTCTCGCCTTTCACGGCTTCGATGTCGCCGGGAATGACCATGAATTCGAACGGTGCGGGAGGAGCGAAGTCCGTGCGGAACTGCAGCACATGCCAGAACGCCCCACCCAGTGTGGAAGGGAGCATGGCGAAGGCGAGGACGGTGACGCCGAGAAAAATGACGGCATTGCGCGCGGCCCTGCGCAGCGGCGCACGATCGATGACCGGAGCGAGATCCAGCCGCTCGAAGGCAGCGGACACATCACTGAAGCCTGCATCGACAAGCTGCGGCGACCACGCCACATGCTTTTCCTTGCGCATTTCACGGAACACCTGCATGGCATTGAGCAGGCGGTCACGGATCTCGGGGAATTTCGCTCCCACTTCGAGTGCGACGGTGTCCTCGCTCTTGCGACGGGACGCCGAAAAACGGGGTGCCAGCGCAGGAAGCAGAAAGATGCCGGCGGCGGTCAGGACACCCGCCGCGGAAAGCGCGAACAGCACCGTGCGTCCTTCAATCCCGAAATACATCACGGCTTCGAGTACGGAAGCAACAAGCACGATTCCTGCTACAGCCCCGAGTGTAAGAAGGAGTCCTCGATACAGCGCGACGCGCTCTTCGGCTGCGCGCACACCGCGCAGCGCATCCATGATGGCATTGTAGTTTTTCAGTTTATGTTCGTCCTGCATACCAGTTCCTTTCAATGCGTCAGCGCCCACACGATGATGTTCAATCCCATTTGAAGGGACTTCAGGCGAACTGCTTCGGGGTCCTTGTGCACATCGGGGTCAGCCCAGCCGTCGGCCAGGTTCGTCTCATACGTATAAAACACCACCAGTCTTCCCTCATGAAAAATCCCGAAGCCCTGCGGGGCTTTCTTGTCGTGCTCATGAATCTTGGGGAGACCGTTCGGAAAATCGAAATGATTGTGATAAATGCCGTGATCGAAGGGCAGTTCCACCAGCTCCTTGTCGGGAAAGACCTTTTTGATTTCCCGCCGAAAGGCCTTGTCGAAGCCGTAATCGTCATCCACGTACAGGAAGCCGCCGTTCTCGAGATACGCGCGGAGGTTTCGTACCTCGCGATCCGTCAGACTCACGCTTCCGTGTCCCGTCATGAATACGAATGGATAGGAAAACAGCTTCTCGCTGCCCACTTCCACATCGACTTCCGTGCGGACATCCACATCGATATCGGTGTGCTGTTTGAGGAAGCGCAGCATGTTGAGCTCGCTGGAGGGATCGTTGTACCAGTCGCCGCCTCCCTCGTATTTGAGGCGGGCGATGACGAAACGGCTGCTCTGCTTGGCGACGGACTGCGCGAGGACGTCAACGGAGACGAGGGAAAACAGTCCGAAGAACAGGAGAATCAGCGCCGAAGCGCGCAAGATATGCTGCATGGAAGGTGCGTGTCGACATTTCATAGTCAAGAAAGTTACCATGCCCCCGTGTTCAGCGCAAGGTGAATATTCGTGGCAGCATGTTGTCTTCTGATGGACGACATCGGGGCATCATCCCGCTCCCGTTTTGCATTCCGACGGCACGACAACTTCATGTTACGCATGATGATGCCAGCGGTAGCAGATGCGGGAATCAAGGATTAGGGACACGACTTCACAAGCCCCTGTACCGCAAGGCGTGTTGCATGTTCAATTTCGGATAGTTACATTCTGCTATCGCTCCACAAGCGCCCGGTGGCTCATGAAGGATTTTTCCATCAAAAAGCTCTACTACTCGATCAGCGAGGTGAGCAAAATCACGAACCTGGAACAGTACGTCCTGCGTTACTGGGAGTCCGAGTTCGATGAGCTGAAACCCGCCAAAAACCGGGCCGGCAACCGCATTTACACGAACAAGGACATCCAGCTCATTCTCTTCATCAAGAAACTGCTGCGCGATGAGCGCTACACCATCGAAGGTGCGAAGCAGGTGCTGAAAACGTACACTCCCGGACAGGAGCACGATTTCGGGCAGGAAGAAGAAGAGATGGATCCCGCACAGACCGCCCTCGTGTTTGAGCCTGAAGGCAAACTCCGCCAGGATCTGCTCAAGGTCCGCCAGTTCCTCGAAGACCTCCGCGAACGCATCCGCGGCTGATACTCCGCCGCGCACCCGCGCACGACAGACACGATTCCATTAGGTTTTTTTTCCGCATTTGTTGTATATTTGAAATCTCGCATCTGCGGATGCGACGGTTCGGAACGTGGCGCAGCCCGGTAGCGCACTACCTTGGGGTGGTAGGGGTCGCGGGTTCAAATCCCGCCGTTCCGACCAGCACGAAAACGAAAAGCCATCCATACGGATGGCTTTTCTGCGTTTTCTGCATTGTCTGCTTCCTCAGATCGCTCACGCAACTCACTCCACGATAATCTGCCTTCGGCACACCCCCGCTGGCGCAGAATCAGAACAGCTCCCCGCTTCCCAGTTTGCCCGCCATTTTTTCCGTCGTCTTGAAATGCAGCTTGGCGTAGGAGCGCAGTGCGCTGCTGCCGTGGGCGGAGACGATGTGCTTTGCGGACTGCAGGATGGCGCTTTCATTGGAGGCACCCAGCGGAAGTTTGCAGCCAGCCTGATCTTCGAGCAGCGCCATGCGCCGCACGAATTCATCGCGGGCGAGGACGGCGGCGGCGGCGACAGCGGGGTCGGCCTCGGCACGGACATGCTGATGCACGGTGATACCGCGTCCCTTTGTCATCAGCGCGCGATCAATCACCGACACGTTCGCGAACTTGTCGCAGATGGCATGCTGCACGCCCTCATGCTGCTCGAGCAGGTTCTCGATCACACGCGCATGCATCCAGGCCAGGATGCGCTGGGAATTGTGTCCGAAGCTTTTTTCCTGCATGAACTGGTTGTAACGCTCGGGCATGACGGTGACGATTGAGTAATGATCTGCACAGATGCTGCGGATTTCCTTCGCCGCCGTGCGGATACCGGAAGCGAGCATTTCCTTGCTGTCGCGCAACAGCAGGGGACGCAGGCGCAGCAGGCTGTCGGGCGTCAGCAGCACGCCCGCGGCGACCATCGGACCGAAGTAATCACCTTTCCCCGATTCGTCCACCCCGATCCAGCGATCCACCTTCTCGGGCAGAAACGCGCTGCGCAGGGGCTCGTCCCCATGCAGCTGCAACTTCACCAGCTCGGTGAATGGATCCTTCTTCCCCTGCACCTTCGGGGTGAGCTTGCCCTTGTTGTTGAAATAGACCAGCACCTTCGCCTTTTTCACCCCGTTGGTCACTTCCGCTTCAACGTTCCAGTCCTTCTCGACGGTGGGACCCACCATGATTCCAGCCGCGGTGCAGCGGTTCAGGATTTCATCGAGATGTTTTTCTGCGGTTTCTATCGGGGTGGGCATGTCGCATCCGGGAACGTTGATCGATACAGACCGTCAAAGTAACACTCTCACCGATTTGACACACATTTCCCATTGGGTGTATTTTTTGAGAATGAAACGAGATTTTTCTTCCCTTATAGAACGTAACAGACTTTCGACGTCGGTCGGACTCATCGCGGGACTGCTCGTCGCGGTATTCACAACGATCTGGCTGCTCTCAGGCGGTGAGGCGGAAACCGCGCAGCCGGAGAAAACGCCACCGGCCCCGGTCGCTCCCACGATGGCCGAGGATCCGGCGGGCATGGGACTCGAGGAATTCCGGGGCAGGATCGAACCGAACATGCCCTTTGTCACTGCCATGCTCGGCGCCGGCATCGCGCGTCCCGTAGCCGACACCATACAGAAACATCTGACAGACGTCGACTTCAACTTCCGCATGTGCCGTCCCGGACAGACGTTCACCGCGCAGGTAGACAGCGCCGGACTCCTCTACGCCTTCCGCTATGACAGCGACCGCCTGCATTCATACTGGATACGCCGCGACAGTACTTTCCATTTACACGCCAGCACCTGGGAAACACCGGTCGAGACCGAGCTGCTCTCCATCGAGGGCGATGTGCACACATCGGTGTATCAGACCATCCTCAGCATGGGCGAGAAGCCGCAGCTGGTGGCCGATTATGTGGACGTCCTCGGCTATGACATCGACTTCATTTTCGATCCCCGCGTGGGCGATCATTTCCGCATTCTCGTGGAGAAACACATGCTCGGCGATGACATCGTCGGCTATGGTGCAATACTCGCCGCGGAGTATGAAGGCGCGCTCACGGGACGCGTGACCGGCTACCGCTATGATGCAGGAGAAAAGGACGGTCCGGGCTATTTCGCTCCCGACGGCGAAAACCTGCAGAAGGCTTTCATGCGCTCGCCGCTGAGCATTCTGCGCGTCACTTCGGGCTACGGCATGCGCACGCATCCGATCAGCGGCAAACGAAAAATGCATACGGGCATCGATTACGCCGCGCCGCATGGCACCCCGGTCTGGGCCGTTGGCTCCGGAACCGTCGCGTTTGCGGGAAGAAAAGGCGGGTATGGAAACACCATCGAAATTCAGCATTCCGGCGCCGTGAAAACGCGATATGGACATCTCTCGAAGATCTTTGTGCGCAGGGGACAGTCCGTCCATCAGCATCAGACCATCGGCGCGGTGGGCAGCACGGGCTACAGCACCGGTCCCCACCTGCATTTCGAATACCTCGTGCACGGGAAATTCACGCAGCCTCGCAAGGTCAAGAACCCCTCGCTCAAACGGCTGTCGGAAGAACAGATGCCCCCGTTCCAGGCGGAAATGCAGCGCATCGACAGCGTCTGGCAATACACCCCCCGGCGCGTGGGCAGCGCTCCGCGTAACGCTATTGCCGGCGCCCGAAGTCCCGGAGAACTGAAATCGTCACCATCTGAGAACGACCGGCTCCGCCAGGCGCCGAAAATGCGTCCCGACAACGAAAAAGCGTCCCGAAGCGGCGAAAAACAGCATTCCTGAGTACAATTCGGCGTTTTTCAGCTGATTTTCGCCTCCAGTCATTTCCGGAACTGGCCAGTCATCTGCAAAACTGCGCAGTCATCTGCAAAACTGCGCAGTCACCAGGTGTACAGCGCAATCAGAACCCGTACGCGTCGGTCAAATCGAATAAATGCCGGCCGGGAAGCATCATTTGCCGCCAAAACGGGGCATTGCCCGACTCAGCGAGGTTTCCGGGATTCCAGCTGCGAAACCTGTGGCATTTCGGGCCGTAGTGAAGCATAAACGCACCTCCCCCCATACAACCGGAGCACTTCATGAAACGTATGCTTCCAATTTTCCTCCTCATTTTCCTGCTTTCCTCGACATCCTTCGCCCAATTCACTCCCGGTGACAATCTTGAAGTCACGGGTATCCCCGACATACCGCAGCGCGTTATTGACCGCACGAATCAGTATCTGAACGTGCGCAGCGCGGGATTTGCGGACTGGGATCCTTCCGGCGAGGGCATGTACATCTCGACGCGTTTCGGCAACACCGCGCAGATTCATCACGTGGCTGCGCCGGGCGCAGCACGGCAGCAGCTCACATTCTTTGAAGAACCCGTTGGCGGCGCCAGCACCGATCCCCGTGAAGGACATAACGGCTTCTGCTTCAGCAGGGATATCGGCGGCGGGGAGTTCTACCAGATCTTCTACTTCGATCGTTCGACGGGCTCGACGCGCATGCTGACGGACGGCAAGAGCCGCAACAGTGGTGCGTACTGGTCCCACAACAGCGGTGTATTCTCGTATTCGAGCAATCGCCGCAACGGGAAGGACACCGACGTGTGGATCATGAATCCGGACGCGCCCGCTGACACCTGGCGTCTTACCGAACGGGAGGGTTCATGGTACGGCGTCGCCTGGGCGCATGACGACAACCGCATGATCGTGATGCGCTACATCTCCGCGAACATCACGCATCCCTATCTCGCGAATCTCGAATCGAAGGATATGACACCACTCTTCAAGGAAGATGCGAAGGTGTATTACGGAAACTTCGCCTTCGCGGCGGATGGCACGACGCTGTATTACACATCGGATGAGGACGACGAATTCCAGCAGCTCCATGCGATGGATCTCGCGAGTGGAGAGCGGCGGAATTTGACTCCGGACCTGCGGTGGAATATCGAAAACCTGTCCCTCTCCGATGACGGACGCTACCTGGCCTACACGCTCAACGAAAACGGCGTGAGCACGCTGCATCTGTTCAGTATGCCGGATATGAAACCTGTGGTGTTCGAACCGATTCCGGTGGGACTCATCGGGGGACTCAGTTTCAACGAAGATGCCAGCATGCTGGCGCTTAATATCAATGCCGCGGATAGTCCGACGGACGTCTGGGTGATGCGTCTGCCGGAAGGAACGATGACAAGATGGACAACAAGTGAGGTGGGCGGACTCAACACATCCTCTTTTGCGACTCCTGAGTTCATTCACTATCCGACCTTCGATGCGGTCGACGGTAAGACGCGTGAAATCCCGGCCTTCATTTACAGGCCCGGAAACGGCAACAGCAAACACCCGGTCATCATTAATATCCATGGGGGACCCGAGGGACAATCGCGTCCGCGCTTTTCTTCGATGACGCAGTACTGGGTCAACGAACTCGGCTGCGCCGTCATCTATCCCAACGTCCGCGGTTCCACGGGCTACGGCAAGACCTGGCTGGCACTTGACAACGGTTTCAACCGGGAACATTCGGTGCAGGATATCGGAGCGCTGCTCGACTGGATCGCCGCACAACCCGATCTCGACGCCGATCGCGTCGCCGTGCTCGGTGGCTCCTACGGCGGCTACATGGTGCTGGCTTCGCTGACCACCTATCCCGAGCGCATCCGCTGCGGCATCGACGTCGTGGGCATCTCGAACTTCGTCACCTTCCTCGAAAACACGCAGGACTACCGCCGTGACCTGCGGCGCGTTGAATACGGCGACGAACGCGATCCCGACATGCGCGCCTTCCTGGAAAAGATCTCGCCTTCGAACAACGCCGAAAAAATCCGCAGTCCCCTTTTCGTCGCCCAGGGTGAAAACGATCCCCGTGTCCCTGCCAGCGAGGCACGGCAAATTGTGAAAGCTGTCGCAGGAAACGGCATCCCTGTGTGGACAATGTTCGCGAAGGATGAAGGACACGGTTTCCGCAAGAAGAACAACCGCGATTATTTCCAGTGGGCAGCGATACTGTTTCTCGAAGACTTTTTGCTGAAATGAGGAAAGAGCATGCGTGAGGCCGGAATATTTCTCGACAGCAGCCGGGTGATTTCCACACAATTCGATCTGGGTGATCTTCCCCTGCAGGACATGACGGACGAGGAGCGCGAGCAGCGCTTCCGCTCCATGCTCATCGAACGCATCGTGGAATTACTCAGCGGGAACACCGAGCATCTGATGCATATCCTCTACCGCGTGGATGTCTCGGAAGCGGCCGTTTCCCGCGTGTTCAATGATACACCGCTGCCGGATATTGCCCCGGCTCTTGCGGAACTCATCATCGCACGACAGATGGAAAAGGCGAGAACGCGCGCTGCCTACCGCGCACAGCGCGAAAGCGGGCAATCACGAATCAGCGAGTAGTCGCGTAGGAACATATTCCCTGTAAACGCAGCGCCCCCGTTCTGCAAATGCCGGACGGGGGCGTTGTGTACTGTGTGTTGTGATGATCGGTTAGATCTTGCGTGCACGGATCTGCACACCGCCCTCCTCATCCTCCGAAACCTCGATGTCGATGTTATGCTCGAGCTGCTCGAGTTCTTCCCGCAGTTCCTCCTGCAGTTCATCGAGTTCCAGCTCTTTCCCGTTGAGATGGATGCGCATTTCCCGCATGCCGTCTTCCAGCTCATCGAGATCCACATCTATATTCATATCGAAATCCGCATTCTCAAGCGCCTTGAGTGCGTACAGACCTTTCAATCCCTCGAGGCCTTTTAGCGCCTTGAGTCCCTTAAGCGCTTTCAGCCCCTTCAGTCCTTTCAACGCCTGCATGTGCATCATGACATCAGCGTCATCGCCGTCGAATTCGAATTCCAGGTCATCCCCGAACTGCTGCATGAGCATTTCGTGCTGGTCATCCATTTCGCGCGACTTGAGATCAATCGTCATGCTCTTTCCCTTGCGGAGAATTTTCACGGGGATCATTTCGCCCGGATCGTACGCACCAAGCACATGCTTGAAGTCGCTGACATTTTCAACGGTTTTCTTTCCCGCGTACACGATCACGTCACCCGCTTTGAAGCCCGCCTTCTCGGCATCACTGTCTTCCCGCACCTTTTCAATCAGCACGCCTTTGCCTTCGGGTGCACCGAAATACTCGGCCAGCTGATCGTTGAGCGTCTGCAGGTGGAAGCCGTAGGTGCCGCGCTGCATCCACTGCATATGCGGCGCACGCGGGGGATTCGGGACGTTAAACACCCTGGGACGCTCGATGCGCTTGCGTATGGCGAACACGCGCTGTGTGCGTTCGCCCAGGCGCACGTCGAGCGTTTTCTGCTCGCCGTCCCGCAGCAATGTCATTTTCACCACATCGCCAGGATCCGCATCGCCGAGTGCTTCGACAAGGTCCTCGGCGTCTTCAATCTCCACGTTGTTCATGGCAATGATAACGTCACCCGCCTCAATGCCGGCGGAGTCTGCCGGACCATCATCAATCACATCGTCCACCAGTGCGCCTTCGATGCGATCCACTTTCCCGTCGATGATTTTTTCGACGGATTTGAGCTTCACACCCAGCCAGGTACCGCCTTTCTTCACCGCGTTTTCATCTCCGCCACGCATCCCTTGTGCATGGCCGACAACCTGGTAACCGGTCACGGCGACTATGAGCAGCAGGGGAACAATAATCCATATTCTTTTCATGTCTGATCTCCGTTTGTGTACAATCGCTTCATAATCGTAGTTGTTGCCTTGGCTTTCGCTGCGTGGCGTTTGGAAGTTGCCGTTGAGGGAAATTAGACGAGAACATGCCCGGAAAGTTCCAGGGCTGACACGGAAAGTTCCAGGGCTGACACGGAAAGATCCATCGCGGACCCGGAAAGATCCCTCAGAGACACTTCTTCCCGCTTTTTCATATTTTTCGGCGATTGCCGTACACACCTGCAACCCTTTTACCTTTCACAGCGTCTTAACGCGTGGAAGGCACTCATGCGTGCAGGAAGCTGTCATATCACCATGTTACCCGGAGAAGCTGCAATGTCTCTCCCCGCTGTTCATGCCGACACCGCCTTGCTCGACCGCTGCGTGGAGGGGGACATCTTTGCGTTTCGCGAACTGTACGAGCAATGGAAAACACCGATGTACACGCTCGCGTACCGTTTCCACGGGAACCGGGAGGACGCGGAAGATGCATTGCAGGAGACCTTCGTCAACATGTATCGCGGCATGCGCAGCTTTCGCCGCGATGCCAGTCTCTCGTCGTGGATGTACAGAATCCTCATGAACGTCTGCATCAGCAGCAAGCGTCCCCGCCGCAGCAGTGAACGCAGCATCGACTTCAGTGACGAAGTCACGCATCCCGGCACGCCGGAGGCTTCCGGTGACGTACTGCTGCGGGAACTGATTGAAAAAGAAATCGCCGGACTGCCCGACCTGCAGAAAGCCGTGTTCCTGCTCTACGCGCAGGAGGGCATGACGCATGCGGAAATCGCCGACGTGCTGCGTATCAGCACCGGCACATCTAAATCTTCTTACCATCGCGCACGCACGCATCTGAAAGATGGACTCGCGCGGCGCGGCATATATGATTCCGAGGTGCAGGAATGAAACAGCAGCATCGTGACGACGACATCGAACGCACCGTCCGGCAGCTTCCGAAGCACACGCCCGACGACGCACTCTGGTCGCGCATTGAGAAATCACTGCGCGAAGAGCAGCGCAATGCTGCGGCCACACCGGAGAGCGGTCTGCTGCAGCGCCTTGCCCAGACCTTCAGTATTCCCGCAAAGACACTGCTGTTCTATACAGTCACCATTCTCGTCGGTGTCGCCATGAGCTGGTATCTCCTCGGCGAGTACACTCGCCACGATACGGAAGTCCCTGTCGCGCAAAGCAGGGATGCCATGCTTCTCGACGCACAGAGTGACATCGAACAGGCGATCTTCTACTACGAACGCGCGATCGGCAAACTCGCCGTACTCGCAGAGGAAAGTGAAGACAACCTTCATCCCGAATTCGTCGAACTTCAGAAAAAGAAAATTGCGCTGCTTCGCGAATCCATCGCCGAGTGCAAAACCGCCCTCAAGAAAAACGGCGCGAACCCGGAAGTGCAGCATTACCTGCTGGCTGCATACACCGACCTCCAGCATACTCTGCAGGCAATGGTTACACGAGCCCAATAAGGGGACCATATCATGAGAGCATTCATCATTTTCATCGCACCACTTCTGCTGCTCACCTCCGCTCTAAAGGCGCAGGATTATGAGCGCGTGGTGAAAAAATCATTCAAGACCACGTCGGCTCCTGCTATCATAATCGACAGTCGTTTCGGATCCGTGAACGTGCAGCCGCACGGCGCCACGATCGAGTCGGGTCGCCGTTCCGGTGACAAATCGACGCTTCATGTGTATCCCGATGGACCCGATGCTGTCAACGTCGTCGTCAAGGTCCGAGTCGACGCAAACTCCGAACAGGAGGCCAAGCGCATCGCCGAAGCGGCGCGGGTGGAAATCAAAGAGAAGGGGAACAGCGTCAGCGTACGGACTGGACTGCCGCCGGACATGGATGACGACGACGGTGAGCATCGGAATATCACCATAGACGTGCAGGTCACCGCACCTTCAAAAAGCCACCTCGACCTTGAGAGCAAATTCGGCGATGTGACTATCCTGGGTATCACGGGATCCGTAAAAGCGCAGAGCGGTTTTGGAACCCTCGAGCTTCAGAAATGCGCGAACATCCGCGTGTACAATTCCTTCGGCGATGTGACGCTGGCCGGCATTCGTGGGGAGACGCAGGCACAGGTGAAAATGGGCAGACTCATTGCGCATCATATCGAGGGCGGACGCTTCGCCAGCTCATACGGTGACATGGAACTCTCCGAAGTCAGTGGCTTCCTCGACATCGAATCCTCCATGGGATCGGTTGAAGTTATCGGGATGCGGAGTGGCAAGATCAATAGCTCTTATGGCAGCATCGAGGTGACGCTGAATAAAAAATTCTCGGGGGAAATCCGGGCCGAGGCTTCCTTCGGTTCCATCGATTCCGATTTCGATTTGAAGGAGAAAGGGAAAAAAGGTCCGGGAGACATGGGAGAAAAGAAATACGGGAAAATCGGGAATGGGAAAGATAAAATAGCGCTTTCCAGCAGTTTCGGTTCCATTTCGATTGAAGAGGAATAGCACTGAATTGCCGGTGAATCTTTCCGGCGCTCGCCCCGTATACCGGATAATCGGGGCGGAATTGCCCTCATGCCGCTCATTTCTTCTCGTTCATCCGGAGATACAGACATGAAACGAACCATCGTATTTGCCGCACTGTGCCTGTTCGTGCTTGCCGCAACTGCCGGTGCACAGAACGTCTATGGTGAGATGCCTCTCATCGAGGAAGACGGATATCTGCTCGCGAAAACCACCATGCCTGATGGGAGCAGTGCCTGCTTTGCCGTAGACCTTGCCGTGAACACAACTGCTGTCAGCCGCGCATTTGTGGCCGACACGAAAATCGAACAACTGCAGGGCAATGCCGATCCCCTCGCCGCACCGCGCTATCATACCGCGCTGGGTGGATTCGGACTCTCGAAAGAGATCGTGGGACGCACGCATATTGCATCGCTGTCAGTCGGCGGACTGCAGTTTGCAGACGCTGCCGTGGTCGTGCTTGAGGACATGCCGAACATTGGAGGAAGGACAATTGCGGGCGTACTCGGGACGGACATGCTTCGTCGTGCAGAAATCGCGCAGTTCAGCTTCGGCGATAATCCCACCCTCATGCTGAAAAGCCGCGCACGCAAGAGCGTGCCCGACGCCATTGAAATGCCGATGAATGTCGTCGGCGGATATATCATGGTCGCCGGCAAGCTTCATGGACACAAAGCTGATTTCCTTTTCGACACCGGCTCCCCCGTTTCGTATATCCCGCTCAAGACCGTACGTGCCGCCGGTGCGACCGCCGTCCCGGGCTCCAACCGCAGTATTACGACACTCGATGGCAACACGGTGACCGTACGCGAAGCCGAACCGCTCACCATCACGCTGGGCGACAGGGAATTTGAGGAGACACCGCTGCACATCGGTGAGCTGCCCGTGTTCAAGACCCTCCCTGAGTCCACCACCGCCGTACTCCTCGGCAACGACTTCTTCGCCCGCATGCAGTCGGTGCAGTTCAATTTCACGGATGGATCACTGCGCATGATCGAGCAGTAACCCACGACCACCTGAGGAGCGATCATCGCCGTGCACGACGATGGTAATGTCGCTGCACTCGACTGGCGGCACATCGCTGATTCCCTCAAACTGCGTCCCTGACATTGATCAAAGGCTCCCGGCTGCGTCCTCTCAGATGGGACGCAGCCGGGGCAGGCCCTGCAGCTGTTTCCTCGTCCCATTCCTGTTTTTTTCTCGTCCCCTTCCCCGCAGCTTCATTCCCCCGTTCGCCATTCTTCATTCCGAATTCCTATATTCCCGGGGTAATCCCAATTCCACGGGGAACCCCGTTCATCAGCGGCGAGACGATTATGCACGAAATTCTGCTCACACCGCTTGATACCCTGGTCACATGGTTGGAGGAAGTCATCGGACTCCCTCCCGACCTGCAGGTGAAAATTCTCAAATCCCTGCTTGTCATTGTTGTACTCTGGCTGCTGCGTTTCGCCACCATGAAAGTCGTGCGGCGGCGTACCACGGATGTGCGCACACGATATCAGTGGCAGAAAACCAGTACGTACATCAGTGTCGGACTCGGTCTGCTCATCATCGGACGCGTATGGTTCGAGGGCATTCAGTCGCTGGCCACGTTTCTCGGACTGGTGTCGGCCGGTATCGCTATCGCCCTGAAGGATGTGCTGGCGGACATTGCGGGTTGGGTATTCATCCTGTGGCGACGGCCCTTCGAAGTCGGAGATCGCATACAGGTCGGCGATCATGCCGGCGACGTCATCGATATCCGCCTCTTTCAGTTCACGCTGAACGAGATCGGCAACTGGGTCGATGCTGATCAGAGCACCGGGCGTGTGATTCATATCCCGAACGGGTCGATATTCAACACGCCGCAGATCAACTTCACCAAGGGGTTTCAGTACATCTGGGATGAGATGCCCGTCCTTATCACCTTCGAAAGTGACTGGCAGCGGGCAAAAAAGCTGTTGCTGGAGATCGTGGAGGAGCACGGAACAATCATGACCGAACAGGCGCAAAAGGGGATACTCAACGCCAGCCGGAAATTCATGATTCACTACAGCACGTTATCCCCTACCGTGTATACGTCCGTCAAAGACAGCGGCGTCAATCTCACACTGCGCTATCTGGTGGAACCACGCAAGCGCCGGGGACGCCGACAGGAACTGTGGGAAGCGATCCTCTCAGGTTTTGCGACCGAAGAGCACATCGATCTCGCATATCCGACGATACGCTACTACAGGAATAACGAAGCCGGCGAGCAGCCAGACTCCTGATGCTCTGCGATACCGTTAGGGAGTGAATTCCTCGATCTCCAGTTTCGGCATGCGCAGTTCAAACACCATGCCCTGTCCAGGCTGAAGATCGAGCGCGAACGCCTCCTGATCATTTTTCTGAACTTCCGCACCGCTGATTTCATCGGTGAGGATGTCGTACTCTGCATTGAGCCAAACATCGGCGCGGGCGGCCTCGCCGCAGTCGGTATTCACTGCCACGGCCATCGCGCGCTCACCGTCGGGTGACTGACGAACGAAGCAGAGGACCCTGGGATCGGTGGTCTCGAACAGTTTGAAGGTTTGCTGCGAAGGATTGGTGATGATGTCCTGCCACTGTCTGCGGATGGCGACCACGCGTCCCACCAGGTCGCTCATTTCATCCGCATTGTTCCAGCACAGCGCCGACTCACTGAACAGCGGAAGCATGTGCGACGGCAATTCCGCGATTTCGTCCGGTGTGAATCCGAGTCCGGTGTTCACCGGGTAGGTTTCGCCGAGTTCGTATCCCTGGTGCAGAAAGAGCACGGCGGGGAGGAAGGCGTTGACACACAGCGTCATGCGACTGAATGCCATACCCCCTTCACGTTTCGCGGCACGTGGCGTGTTGTGCGTTTCCGGGGTTGCAAAAAACGGCACCGGCACATCCGTGCCTTCGAGCATTTTCAGAAACTCCCGAAGCTTCGCGGCAATATGCTCATCACTCCACAGGTAACCGACCGTGGCGTTGTAGCCCTCCTGTCTGCTGCGCGCGGAGATCGCGAAGTTTTCTTCCCAGAACGCAAAATCCGGATCCACCTTGCGCGCGCGGTCGACGATGCTCTGTTTCAGACGGCGCGGCAATGCATGTCCCATATCGATCATCACCCCGTCGATACTGAAATTCTTCTGGTAATGCGGGATGATATTGATAATGGTGTTCCACAGTCCGCGATTCTCGTTGTCGATCTGTGCGAGACGGGAATCGTAAATCCGGATGGTGTTGTAGGCGATATAATTGAAGCTGGAGTGATCGTACAGCTTCAGGTAGGTCACATCATTCCACGGTGGCTGCACATCGTCGGGTGGCCAGTCGGCGAAGGCGCCGGGAATACGCACGCGGCTGCCGTCTTCCATCACCCCGATCATGCGATCCCCGTCCTGCTCGATTTCGAGCGGCATGTCCTTGAACATGTTGCGGTATGCCATTCCCGGGGGAGGCAGACTGCTATGGTCGTTTCGGCGCACGCGCTGATTGATCACCTGCAGTTCGTCTTCACTGAAGCGGGGGTTGCCGTAGCCGTCCGGATTGTCATCGCTGCGATCGGGGATCTCCGCGTCGATCCAGTAGAACCAGTTGGGATGATCGAGAATCCAGTCTGAATCCTTCGATGCGGTACGGAACACGAATTCCATCACCACGCGCATGCCGAGGCGATGCGCCGCTTCGACGAAGGCCGCGAACTCCGCTTCCACACCGAGTTCGTGGAAAGATTCTCCCAGCCGTTCGTCTAGCTTGTACGGATTGCGAATTGCATACGGTGAACCGAGACTTCCCTTGTTACCGTCGCTGCCGATAGCGGTGACGGGAAGCAGGTGAATCGTGTTGATGCCCATCTTCTTCAGGTAGGGCAGCTGGACGATGGATTTCAGGAAGGTGCCGGTTTCACGGAATCCGCCGGGGAGATCCTCGATTCCGACGGAACCATCCCCATTATGATCCCAGGCGGAGGTCAGCCTGGTGAACATGTTATACACGACGGCCTCTTTCGTCCATTCACCTGCCGATCCCTGCATTTCCGGAGATTCATCCTCATGCTCGAGAATGGCGTCCATCCCTGCGCGAAAAAATGCCGCGGCGTTGACCGCAACGACGCGATCGCCTTCCTGTGCGACAGGATTGACCCACAGCGAGGGGACGTGGTAGTCGTTCCCTGCCATCTGTCCTTCCAGCTCCGCGACCCTGTCACGCAGCGTCTGTAATGCGTTGATCATAAGCTTCCCGTTCAGCCGTAATTCTGAATCGTAATCCCGTGAATTGTGTGATCCGCCGGTCAGTCGCTGAAGTACTCGGCAACCTTGTAGAGGTCGGGATCGAGTTCCTTGATAGCGCCGGAGATGTCGTTGATGTCGATATCCACAATCTTGTTGCTCTGCAGTGCAACCATGCGGCCGAATCGTCCTTCATGCACGAGTTCCGCCGCACGCACGCCGTAGCGGGTCCCGAGCACACGGTCAAACGCTGTGGGCGATCCACCGCGCTGAATATGTCCCAGCACCGTATGCCGCGTCTCGAAACCGAGACGGTCTTCAATTTCATCGGCGAGTACTTTTGCCACGCCGCCGAGCATGACATGTCCGAACGCATCTTTTTTCATGCTGGAAAGCACGTAGCTGCCATCCTCATCCGTCGCTTCCTCCGTCGCCACCTTTGCGCCTTCCGAGACCACGACGATGCTGAAATTTTTTCCGGTATCATGGCGCCGCTTGATGCGATCGCAGACCTCTTCCACACTGAACGGATGTTCCGGAACGAGGATGACGTCGCCGCCGCCCGCGATGCCCGCATACCAGGCGATCCATCCGGCATGGCGTCCCATCACCTCCACGACCAGCACGCGGCTGTGACTTTCCGCCGTCGTGTGCAGGCGATCGATGGCTTCCATCGCCACATTTACCGAAGTATCGAAGCCGAAGGTGAAGTCCGTTCCCATCAAATCATTGTCGATGGTCTTGGGCACACCGACGAGCTTGACGCCGGCTTTCGCCAGGCGCACGGCAACACCGAGCGTGTCTTCGCCGCCGATCGGAATCAGTGCGTCGAGTCCGTTCTGCTCGAACGTTTCGAGCGCCTTCTGCTCGCCGTTCTCCATTTTATAGACATTCGTACGTGATGTGCCGAGTATCGTGCCGCCGCGGTGTAAAATTCCGCTGACCTCTTCGCGTCCCAGCGGCATGGTGATGTTTTCAACAACGCCCTTCCAGCCGTGGCGGAAGCCGATGGTTTCATGACCGAGTTTCAGTGACGTGCGCACGACAGCGCGAATAACAGGATTCAGGCCGGGGCAGTCGCCGCCGCCCGTAAGCACCCCTATCTTCATATCTGCATACCTTCTGATGGTAGAGTGTTTGCGTTCCCGATTAAAATAGTGAATCAGATGCTCAGTGTACAGGGGGGGGGTATTGTGCCGAGTACGGCGCGTGAGTTCCGCCGGGCGGAACGCTCGGGCGGCGTCAGCCTCCTGCGTCGCCGATGCAATCGGCGACTCCCGCGATCCCGATGCAATCGGGGTCTCAAGCGGGCCGCAGCAGGGCACATGCGGTAATCACGGATGCCGACAGCGGCCCTCTTTACGGTTTTACCCCGATGTTCCGTATTTTACCTGACTGATGACACTTGTACAGAATGACATATTGCAGACTGCGAGAGCGGCAGCGCGGGAGGCGGGAGAGATTCTTCTGCATCATCTCGGCGACCTGCGGCATATCGAGGTCAAAAACAATCAGCAGTTCAACCTGGTGACGGAAGCCGACCGCAATGCGGAAGCGAGCATCGTCAGGCGCATCCTGGCCGATTGGCCGGATCATGCGATTCTCGGCGAAGAAAGCGGCGCACATGCGGGCGACGCGCCGTACCGCTGGATCATCGATCCTCTTGACGGCACGACGAACTTCACCCATGCGTTTCCCATTTTCAGCATTTCCATTGCCGTGGAGTTCGAGGGAAGCATCATCGTCGGCGTCATCTACGATCCGATGCGCGATGAACTGTTTCATGCCACGCGCGGCGGTGGCGCCTTCCTCAACGATGAACGCATACACGTGTCGGACGCCGATCGCGTCGAAACGTCGATGCTGGTCACGGGATTTCCGTATAACATCAGGGAAAATCCCAATTACTGCTATGAGCGCTTCATCGCCTTTCTCAAGGAAGCGCAGGCCATCCGGCGCCTGGGCAGTGCGGCGCTGGACTGCGCATACGTGGCCGCGGGACGGCTCGACGGCTTCTGGGAAGTCTCGCTGCAGCCATGGGACAAAGCGGCGGGAGAACTGCTGGTCGAGGAGGCCGGGGGACGTGTGTCTGGCTTCGAAGGCCAGAAACACGACATTTACGAATTGCCCTTCCTCGCAAGCAACGGACGCATTCATGATGAGATGCTGCGCGTGCTCGAGGAAGCCAAATCGCTTTCGATTACCGTCAACCGGCGCGGATAGCGCCACAACCATCGTGGAAACAGGAGCAGAATAATGAGCGTCCTCATCGTCGGATCCGTCGCACTCGACTACCTCGAAACCCCTTTTGGAAAAATGGAACAGGCCCTTGGCGGTTCCGCCACCTTCTGTTCGATCGCGGCCAGCTATCTGACCGAACAGGTGCGCTTCGTGGGCATCGTCGGCAATGATTTCCCGCAGAAGCATGTCGATTATCTCACCTCGCGCAATGTCGATCTTCTCGGACTCGTACGCGTGGAGGAAGGAAAAACCTTCAGCTGGGGGGGACGCTATCATGACGATATGAATACCCGCGACACGCTGTATACCGAACTCGGCGTGTTCGAGGATTTCCACCCCGTCATTCCGGATGCCTGGAAACAGAGCGAGTACGTCCTTCTTGGGAATATCCATCCTTCCCTTCAGATGGAAGTGCTCGATCAGATCGAGGAACCGAAGCTCGTGGTCTGCGACACGATGAACCTGTGGATCGACATCAGTCTCAAGGAGCTGAAAGAGGTGATCAAGCGTGTGCACGTGCTGATACTCAATGATGAAGAAGCCCGCATGCTCACGAAGAAAAGCAACCTCATCGAGGCCGGAAAGAAAATGCTCCGCATGGGTCCCTCCGTCGTCGTCATCAAAAAAGGCGAGCATGGCGCGGTACTGATGTCAAAAGACAACTACTTCACTGTCCCTGCCTTCCCGCTTGAAGCGATCAAGGATCCAACGGGCGCGGGCGATACCTTTGCGGGAGGATTCATCGGCTGGCTTGACCGCACCAACGACATCAGCGTCGCCAACATGCGCAAGGCGGTCGTTTATGGCAGCGTCCTCGCCTCGCATTGCGTCGAGGAATTTTCCATCGAGGGCATTCGTGAGCTCACGCAGGAACAGATCAGCGAGCGCTTCAATGCGTTTCGCGTCATGAGCACATTCTGACCATCCACAGACGAGGACACCGTGCTATGGAACCTTCTCGTCCCCCGGTAATAGAACTCACCCCGGCGTCGCTGCGCTTTCTCGACCAGACCGCGCTGCCGCGCGAAGAACGCATCGTCGAAACGGCGGATTATCGCGTCATGCTGGAAGCCATACGCAGTCTGCGCGTACGTGGTGCCCCCCTGATCGGTATCGCCGCCGCCTACGGCGTCACGCTCGCCGCGCGCGAACAGCTGCTCGCAGGCCAGGTGCCGCCGCCCGATGCGCAGACCGTACTCCTACAGATATGCGAGGAATTCGCTGCCACGCGTCCCACTGCCGTCAATCTCTTCTGGGCGCTGGATCGCATGCGCACCATCATCCGATCAACACCCGATCCCGCCGCCCTCTGTGCGGCACTGGAAACGGAGGCACGGGCAATCCATGACGACGACGCACGTCGCTGTACCGCGATGGGCAGGCATGGCATGGAGATCATTCCCCACGGAGCAGGCGTGATTACGCACTGCAACACCGGCGCCCTGGCCACCGGCGGAACGGGCACGGCCTTCAGCGTTCTCCTCGCGGCCCATACAGCGGGAAAAGACATTCACGTATATGCCGACGAAACGCGTCCCCTGCTCCAGGGTGCCCGTCTCACGATGTGGGAGCTGGAAAAATCCGGTATCCCGGCAACGCTGATCAGCGACAGCACCGCGGCCATGCTCATGCGGCAGGGACGCGTGCAGGTCGCCATCACCGGCGCAGATCGCATCGCGGCGAACGGGGATTCCGCGAACAAAATCGGGACGTACGGACTCGCGGTAGCCGCCCGCCACCACGGGATTCCGTTTTACATCACGGCCCCGCTCTCGACGATCGATCCCGCACTCGCTACCGGAGACCATATTCCCATCGAGGAACGCGAGGGCGACGAGCTGACCATGTGCGGATCGCTGCGTATCGCCCCTGAGGACGCCGCAACGTACACGCCAGCGTTCGATGTCACTCCCGCCGACCTCATCACCGGCATAATCACGGAGAGGGGAATTTGTGCCCCTCCCTACACCGAAACCCTCCTCGCACTTTTTCCGTAGGAACATTTTAGCCGTATGATCGTCAAAACTGAATGCATAGTGTTGAGAAGCATGAAGTATGGCGAAACAAGCCGCATTCTCACACTGTACACGCGCGATTTCGGGCGCATGAGCGTCATTGTCAAAGGAGCGCGCAGCAGTAAGGCGAAATTCGGCGCGGCGCTCGACCTGATGAGCCGGTCAGACGCCGTCATTTACACGAAAGAGCAGCGCGAACTGCAGCTGCTTTCCCAGGCAGACCTGATACGCCAGTACAGGCGTGTGGTCGACGGTCCCGACAGGCTCATGTACGGATTCGCTGTTCTGGAATTCCTTTACGCCACCGTACACGGGGAGGAAGCGCATGAAGAACTGTATGATGTGCTGCTGCATGCGCTTGAGGCGCTGGACGCGGAGGATGTGCGTCCCGTCAACGTTCTTCTTCACTATCTCTACCGCCTCTCCGAGGTGATGGGATTCGGTCTCGACGCGCATCACTGCATTCGATGCAGAACGTCCTTCAGTGAGGAAACGGCATTGCACGGCAAGGCGGCGTTCTCGCTGACCAACGGCGGATTTACCTGCGCCTCCTGTCCCCCGGCGCTCGACAGTATGGAGACGGGAATCGAAACCGTGCGCGCCCTGGCCTGGATTGATCAACACGATGTTTCACAGGTGTACCGTTTGAATATGTCGCCGCATGCAGCCCGGGAAGGTTTGAATCTTTTACACAGGCATATTGCATCACATATACCGGAGATGCGCCAGGTGAAGTCCCTCCCCATGCTCGATATTTTCAGCTGAGGTTTCACGCTGTGTCGGCAGCCTCCGGCATCGACTTTCGACAGTATTGTCTCACCAACGCAATTTTTATGACCGATTTGTTGTTACTGTAATTGGTATCGTCTTGGACTTGAAGCACAACTACTTATTGTCGGTACTCTGACAGGAGGAACAGATCATGTCAAAACGCACAGTTCTCACAGCAATTATCCTTGTGAGTACGGGGATTCTTTTCGGCGCCGTGCTGGTCAGCAGCTTCAGTGGCGCGAATCTCTCCTTTGCTGATACAAATACAGAGTTCAACAGCAGCGCTCCATACACGCCGCCTGCTGACGCTGCATCGTTGAACGAGACCTTCCGCAACGTCTCCCAGATCGTCACACCCCAGGTTGTCTACATCAGTGTGAAAACGCGTGTGGAGAACAATAACCCCCATCAGTTTTTCCGGGGCTGGCCTTTCAACCGTCAGCCGGAAGACAGCGACAAGCAGCCTTACAGCTCAGGTGCCGGTTCCGGCATCATCATCTCGGATGACGGCTACATCATGACCAATCGTCACGTGGTCGAAAACGTCATCGAAGACGGCATCACCGTGACGCTGCACGATAACCGCGAATACACCGCCCGCCTGATCGGCGAGGATGAGAACACGGATATCGCTGTCATCAAAATTGATGAAACAGGCCTCTCCGCCGCATCGCTGGGCAACAGCGATGAAATTCGTCCCGGAGACTGGGTACTCGCCGTTGGTAATCCGCTCGGACTCACCTCCACGGTGACCGCGGGCATTGTTTCCGCCATCAGCCGCAACATCGGCATCATGCGCGACCGCCAGGGCTATGGCATCGAAAACTTCATCCAGACCGATGCGGCCATCAATCCCGGGAACAGCGGCGGCGCCCTGGTCAATCTCAGTGGACAGGTGATCGGCGTCAATACCGCGATCGCCGGCGCCATGCAGGGCACCTATCTCGGTTTCGCCGTCCCGATCAACCTTGCCAAGGTGGTCGCGAAAGCCCTGATCCGTGACGGGAAATTCGTGCGAGGATATATCGGCATCCGTATCAAGGACGTCGACGCCAAGACCGCGGACGCACTCGGAATGGACGTGTACCAGGGCGTGCTCGTGCAGAGTCTCGTCAAGGACGGTGCCGCAGCGAAGGCCGGACTCGAGAGCGGCGACGCCATCGTTGAGGTGGACGGCCGTGCGGTTGAAACCTCGAATCAGCTTCAGGCACGCGTCGGTATGAAGCACCCCGGCGACAAAGTGATGCTCAAGATCTGGCGCGATGGAAAGTACATCTCGAAAACCGTGACCCTGGAAGGGCGCGATGAAGACGAGAAAACGCTGGCTGAAGATGAGAGCTCGAATGATGTGAAAATCGAGAGATCGGAACCGCTGAAATTCAAAGACAGTGGTTTCACCATCAAGCCCCTCGATGAAAAAGCACGCGAGACTTTCGATCGCAAAAAGGGCGTGCTCGTCACCGACGTCCAGCGTCCGGGCAAGGCCTTCGAAAATAATCTGCCGCAGGGCACCGTGATTTTCGAAGCCATTCGCAAGGGCCGCCGCGTCCCCATCGACAACGTCTCGGAGTTCAAGAACTTCGTCGACAAGCTCGATGATGGTGAATCCGTACTCTTCCGCTTCGAAGATCCCAATGGCAATGAAGGCTTTGCCCCCCTCAAAGCCCCGATCGAATAATATCAGTGGGAACACGGGCATCGAAGAGGGGAACACGGACAGCTCTGATCTCACGGATTAGTGGGAACACGGAGTAAACAGATTGGACTGATTTTCACGGAAATGAGGAGCATTTCGCTTCCACAAACTTCCGTGAGAATCAGTCCAATCGGTGTAATCGGTGTTCCCACTAATCCGCTTCACCCGTGAAGATCCGTGTTCCCCCAGATAGATTTACCAGGGGTTGGAGGAGATACGGAGACGATGGAAGATGGCGAAGACGAGCACTGCGAGGGCGAATCCCCCGAGCACATCGAGGATGTAATGCTGCCGGATGAGGAGGGTTGAAAGGGATATCGCGATGGCGAGCAGGAGAAGGAGCAGGCTGACAGGGGCTTTGGGACGCTCCCGCAGCGCAAGCAGCGCCACCAGCCAGGGATTCGCGACATGCAGGCTGGGAAACGCATTCCACCGCGCATCGATACTCTGCATGAAAACTACAATCGAATTGCTGAGCTCCGTCACTGCCGGACGCGGGGGGCCTTCAGCCGGGAACAGGGCAAAAAGCAGAAATGCGAACAGGTTCATGCTGATAAACGCCAGGAATGCCCGGTTGAGAAACGCCGGATCCCGCCTGACAAAAAAAAGACCGAGCACAATCACATAGGCCAGAAGATACACGTATACCGCGCCGGACCAGAATGGCAGTTCGCTGTCCACCCCCAGCGACGGATCGAACACCGCTCCCCGCACTTCCCCGATCCACCCCGTCAGATAATACAGTCCCACCCACACCGCATAACACGCGGCCATAATCCCCACATATCTGCCTGTAGCATACGCTCGACTCATGTGTCAAAAATAAGAGAGATTTCGCAGATTGAAAGAGGAACGCAGATTTGTCGCGGGTTGAAGAGCAACGCAGATTATCGCGGAGTACCCGCGGAGTTACGCAGAGGAAAATTCATGACGTCTCCCTGCGAAAATCTGCGTTGCGAATTCCCTCTGCGAATAATCTGCGTAATCATACTCCGGTTTCGGACTTGCTTCACTCTCTTCTCTTCCCCATATTTCTCAGTACTTCTCACCGAGGATATGCATATGCGTACAACATTCAAGGTCTTCCTCTTCGCGGCCGCGTTGCTGATGGGTGTATCGAGCCTTCAGGCACAGACGACGGTAGCGAAATATGCCGGTGATTTCATGGCGACCGGTTTCGGAAGCCGGGGGCTGGCGATGGGCGGGGCACATGTCGCCGCGGTCGATGACATTACGTCGGCATACTGGAATCCTGCCGGACTCATGCGCACGACCTACCCGGAAATCGGACTGATGCACGAGCAGCGCTTCGGCGGATTGCTCAGCTACAATTATGGCGGTGTGGCCTGGCCGTTCGGTGAGAAATACACACTCGCGCTTTCCATCACGCGCTCAGGCGTAGACGATATCGCTGATACGCGCAACGCACTGATCGATCTGGACGGAAACGGTCAGCTCGATCCCAACGACCGCATCGATCCTTCCAAGGTCGAATACTTCAGTGCCACCGACTGGGTCGGGTACCTCACCTACGCCTACAATGCGAATGACAGGCTTGCACTCGGCGTGAACCTGAAACTGCTGCGCCGTGACCTGCATGACGAAAATGCCATGGGTGTCGGCTTCGATATCGGTGCACAATACCGCATGAGTGATAAGCTCATGCTCGGCGCCTCGGTGCAGGACGTGACCACGACCTTGATGGCATGGAGTACCGGACGCAATGAACTCGTTTCCCCCACGGTGCGTGTCGGTGCGGCCTATGCCATCGAAGCGCTTGGCGGACGAATCCTTCCGACGCTGGATCTCGAGATGATGGGCGAGGGACGCGAGTTTGCCTCGACGGTGAACCTGGGACCGGTGAGTATCAATCCACATGTCGGACTCGAATACCGCTTCCGCGATGTGTTCGCCCTCCGGGGTGGACTCAGTGACGTCTTTTTCGACGACAAGCACGACAGCAAGCAGCTGCTGACCTTCGGTGCGGGAATTCATCTCCCGAAATTGTATCTTGATTATGCCTTCGGACAAAATGCCCTGTTCAGCGAATTCAAGGACGCCTCGCATCGAATCTCGCTGCGCCTGGTGCTCGAGGAAAAGAAATTCTCACGTACAGAGTAAGCACGCATGTACACATCGCAACGATATTCATACCGCGAGCATAGACTCGCGGTTTTTACATTCCTTCTTTCCTTCATCCTCCTGACCGCCTTCAGCCTGACCGGCTGCGGTTCACCGGAAGAAAAATCCGCCGACAGGCAGGAGGACATGGAAACACAGGACGTCTACTCACTGGAAGTGCGTAAGGACAGGCTCGAGAAGGACAAGTACCTGATGACCAGTCCCAACACCCCCATCAAGGCGTCGGATATGGAGTTTTTCAGCGGACTCGACTATTTCCCCGTAGACAAGCGGTATGCCTTCCTCACCGCCCTGCGTCCCCTCGAGGATGCGGAGGAGGTGGTCATCGCCACCTCGCAGGATCGTCCCCGTCAGATGCTGCATATCGGCGAACTGCCCTTCTCGATCAATGGTGAGGATTTCGCCCTGCAGGTATACGCGCCGAAAGACACGAGCGACGGCAATTACTGGTTCATCCCCTTCACCGACAACACCAGCGGTGCGGAGACTTACGGCGGCGGCCGCTATCTCGATATCGAGGAAATCTACGCCGATTCCGTGTTCCTGGATTTCAACTACGCCTACAGTCCCTACTGCGCCTACAACGAACGGTATGACTGTCCCATTCCCCCACCCGAGAATGCCCTGACCATCCCGATTCCTGCGGGAGAAAAAATCTATCCTCTCTACCATGGGAAATAGCATGCGCACGCGTTATTCGTTTCTGTTTCTTCTGCTCATCCTTCTCTCCGCCTGTGGTGGCGGAGAAAAAACCGTGAAGGTCGAAGAACGCAGCTGGCCCAAGTACCGCTACGCAGCCTCCGCCGAACTGTCGAAAGACTATGTCTCCTCGGAGGATGGCAGTCTGCGCGTGCTGCGTCCCGAGGGCTGGAGCAAAACTTCCGATGCGAAGAACGCGCCGTCCATTCTGCTCTGGCTGGTGCGCGATGATTATTCCGCTTCGATCTCCTTCACACCGCTGCAGATGGATCCGGCACTGTACCAGACGCTGAAAAAAGACGGCATCGAAGCCGTTGCCAAGGTCAGCCTCAGTCTGAAGGAGCGCAACGCCGAAGACTCTGTCACCGTGGTACAGCCCGTCGAACTGTTCAAAGTCGGCGATCGCATCAGCGCTGCATACGAGTATCGTGTCGGTGCCGCTCAGCCCGTCGTGCGCGTCGTCGTTTTCGACAGTGGCAGCAGATACCTTGAATGCACGTTGTACCCGGCTACCGTTTCCGTGACTCCCGCAGAAAACCGCCGCCTCTTCGAAGTACAGCAAACCGTTCTCGCCTCACTCGTGGCCCGCTGATGCAAACCGACCATGAACGCTGGATGGAACAGGCCCTGCGCCAGGCGGAACGTGCCTACGAGGAAGAGGAAGTCCCCGTCGGTGCTATCGTCGTGCACGAGGGACGCATCATCGGTAAGGGCTACAATCAGAACGAACAGCTGCATGACCCCACGGCACACGCCGAAATCATCGCCATCACCGCGGCCGCCAACACCCTTGGCGACAAGCAGCTGAAGAACTGTACGCTGTATGTCACGCTCGAGCCCTGCGCCATGTGCGCCGGAGCCATCGTCCTCGCCCGTATCCCCACGCTCGTCTTCGGCGCCTACGACGCAAAAGCCGGCGCCTGCGGCACCCTCCGCAATATCGTCGAAGACCACCGACTCAATCACATCGTCCACGTCATTCCCGGCATCCTCGACGACAAATCCACCGCTCTTCTCCGCAGCTTCTTCGCCCGCCTCCGGAAGTAGATCCCCTCGCCTTTCGCGCGCACACCCCCTGTCAGCAAGCGTTCATTCTCCGCGCATGATCCATGCGTGATGGAAATATTGAAAGATGGAAGAATGGAAATATGCCGTGATGTCATATTTCCATTCTTCGATATTTCCATCTTTCCATTCGCAGCCAGTAAGCAGGGATTACTTCCGTGCAATCCACAGGCACCCGGAACACGCGGAGGGAAGCAAGCCCCGCTCCAGTTGAGTTTGCCTTCCGCGGTCTGCGATTACAGAGATGCGCTATTTTGTGCGCACGAATTCAATGCGGCGATTTTTCGCGCGTCCCTCCTCGGTATCATTGCTCGCCGCTGGCTTGTCGGGACCGAAGCCCTTTGCTGAAAGTCTCTCGGGATCAATTCCACGAGCGGCCAGCCATTCAAGGACGGCCTCCGCACGCTGACGTGACAGGCGCATATTCAAGGCTCTACTTCCGCGGCTGTCGGTATGACCGTGGATTTCGACAACAATCTCAGGATTGAACTTCAACGTGTTGTATGCCTTCTTGAGTATGCCTTCCGATTCCGGCAGGATGTCCGCACTTCCGGTATTGAAAACGATTCCCTCGAGAACAAGCGCCTGTCCGACCTCAGCTTCGAGCTGAACATCATCAGCCGGGTCGAGAGGATCTGTGCCACGCTTCACCTCGTCACCATCTCCGACCGATCCCTTGTCCGTATCCATAACATCCGGACGCGTACGATGCGTGTGAACTTCATCACCATCCTTGAGTCCGTCACTGTCGGTATCAATGGAAAGTGGATTACAGGAATATTTCTGCACTTCCTCGCCATCGGTAAGCGTATCCCCGTCGGTATCTTTTTTCAACGGATCGGTTTTGTGTTTCGAAACCTCCGGTCCATCTGCCAAGCCATCGCCATCAGTATCCGCATTCAGAGGATTGGTCTTATAACGATTGACTTCATCGCCGTCACCGAGTCCATCACCATCAGTATCAGCAGCAGTCGGGTTTGTCTTGTGCGTCAGGACCTCCGCACCGTCCGTTAGCCCGTCTCCATCCGTATCGGGCAGCAGCGGATTGGAATTTGCGTCCAGCACTTCAGTTCCGTCCTTCAATCCGTCTCCGTCAGTATCCGCCAACAGTGGATTCGTGCTGTGTGAATGCACTTCGGCACCATCCTTCAATCCGTCTTCGTCCGTATCGGGATTGTTGGGATCGGTACCAAGCTCCCGCTCTTCGCTGTTCAGCAGACCATCCCCATCACTGTCCGCATCTCCTCCCTCACCTATCCAAGTCAATCCGATGGAGAATGTCCAGAACTCGTCGTCGACACCTGAGGCAATGCTGTTCAGCCAGTCACTCAACAGGTAATTCCAGCCACCGTAAAGTTCAAGCGCCACGCGGCTGCGCAATATGGTCTGGTATCCGAGTCCCACCGGTATGAACGCCATTGCCGGATCATCCCCCTTGTAGCGGTGGAGATCGTCACTGATGTCATAGTGCTGCGAGTGCAACGATCCAATACCGGCATACAGGTAGAGATTTGAAGGACCAATATCAAATGGACTGTAGAGGGCCCTGAGTTCTGCAGAATGGACGCGACTCTCAAACGTCTTCCCATTTATCCGGCCGCTTGAGAATCCCAACTCCGCAGCAATGTGCGGCAGCAGTCCGGTACGCAGATATCCCCGGGCGATATAGTTGATTCGGCCGTTGTTTTCTTCGGTATTCCCCTGGGTTCCACCATAGCTGAATCCGGCACCGAAGCCCTGATCGATGAACTGTGCGTTGACCGTGTCGCTCATACAAACTACGATGAGACAGACCAGTCCAATCCCTGCAATTGTCTGCTTCATAGCTCCTCCATTGTATGTCTCAAGAAAAAGGATAGACTCATCTGGAGTATAAGCAGTATTCACCTTAAATGCGACCGGATCGGGGGATTTTCAGCATTCCGCGCGCATACCCCCTGGTAGCAAACCTCCATTCTCCGCGTATAGTCCGTCACTCCTCTGCATACCGCTGCCAGACATCGAGGTACAGTTCCCGGAAGGGCACCCAGGTATCCTGCTCGGCGCGGGGATCATTCAGGCGGACGATATTCATGGTGATCTGAAGGTTTTTCAGCGCGGTGTCGAACTGGCTCTTACTGCAGGCGATGTCCTCCATCACCATGCGGCGCAGCGTTGTCGTATCCCATGGCTGCTGCTCGACCAGTTCGTTGATATGCCGCGCCAGCGGGGTGAGCGTACGGACGGGTCGGTACGCTGCCGGGAAATGCGTTTCCGCCATGTGCTTCCTGTCCATCAGTACAGCGAAGCCCCCTTTGATCTTTCCGTAGTAGATATCGTCCGGATACTCCGCGGGCAGTCGCGTTTTCCATGTCCACACAGCGTGCATCTTCTCCCCCCATCCTGCTTCCCCGGGCTTCTTGTCCGGAAGGTCCACGTGCTCCCAGAGCGAGGTATGCTCCACCTTTTCGCTTGGGAACACCGTGCAGACTTTCGTTTTTTTCACGAAATCGCGCGCCTGGGCAATGGTTTTGATCATTGTGTCATTCCTATTGTTACGAAGCTTCCGCCTGTTCATCCTTGATGCACTCGAGGAAGATGGCATCCATGGGAAAGTCCTCAACCGGGGCACTCCCTCTACAATTTGCAATCTGTAATCTGTAATCTGCAATCTGTAATCTGCAATCTGTAATCTGTAATCTGCAATCTGTAATCTGTAATCTGCAATCTGTAATTTGCAATCTGCCATCCGAACTTGTAGGTTACAGTTGCGTTCTTTGACAACCATCCATGGTTCCCTCACGGGATGAAAACGGGAATGCCGTGCAAATCGGCAGCTGCCCCGCAACTGTGAGCGACGTTGAGTTCATACCGATAACCACTGGAGTGATCCGGGAAGGGGTGTGAACGGCGCACTCGGAAGAGCATTGCGCACGCCGCGAGTCAGGAGACCTGCCATGGACAAATTACAGGCCTTCGCGGGTGAGGTTCCTGATGACGTGCGCGCCATCGCTCCCTTACTCCCGTTGTCATTCGACACGGGTTTTTTCGTTTGCACTTCCCCGCAGGCCAGGATATATCATGACCCTGCGGGTTTTTCATTTATGTATTTTCGCTGCCGCGAGTTTCGTCTTCACCTCGACGCTGCCTGCGCAGATGCGTCTCGGCGATGACGATACGCTGTTCTACGCTTACGGTGAACAGGTCACGGTGACAGCGACGCGTTTCCCGACCGCGCTTGCTCATGCGCCGGCCGCGACCGAGGTGTTTGCCGCGCGCGACATCGAACGTCTCCCGGTGGATGCCGTCTCAGAGCTGGTGGCCATGTCACCCGGCGGAACGGTACGCGATTACGGAGGCAGCGGCGCGCTGCAACTGGCATCGCTTCGCGGACTCGGAGCCGAATACACGCTGGTTCTGCTGAACGGGGTACGCATCAACGCCGCGCAGAACGCACTGGTGGATATGGGACAGCTTTCACTGCGCCAGGTCGACCGCGTGGAAATTACACGCGGGGGCTTTGCGGCACTGTACGGCAGCAACGCACTCGGTGGTGTGGTCAACATCGTCACCGCGCAGCATGCCATTCAACCGTCCTTCCGCCTGGGGTATGGAGGGTTCGGCTGGAAGCAGGCAGCGGCATCAGCTGGTGTCCAGGGTGCGCGTGGACGCGCGTTTGTCGATTTCTCTTACCAGGAAGCGGATAACGACTATTCATTCACGCCCGCGTGGAGTGATCATCCTCTCACACGCCGCAATGCCGATGTCCTGCGCAGAAGCTTCAACGCCGGTGGCGATCTTCTGCTGCCGGATGCCACGATTTCACTGTATGTCGATGCGCACAGGTTTGAGAGCGGTACTCCCGGCGCTGTTTTCTCCACCGCTCAGGGCCGCGCCCGCCAGACGGACGACGCCCTGCTGCTGTCGCTGCAGGCGGACTGGGAAATGACACCCACCGGACGGCTGCGAGCTGCGCTCGGGGGACGAAGCTCGATGCAGCGCTACAGCGACCCTTCGCTCGTGGTGGCCGGGGAAGCCCTCAACAGTGAATATGGCAACAGCCAGGCGTCGCTCACCCTCGCATGGGAGGAGTCCATTGCCGATGCCCACAAACTTGTCGGTGGCGTGGAAGCACGTGTGGACAAGCTGGAAAGCGCCGAGGTGCGTGATCGCCCGCAGCGCAGCACATATGCCGCCTTCACTGCTGCGGAAATTCGCATCGGCAGCAACAAACTTCCACTGCATGTTTTTCCCTCACTGCGTTATGAGCATATCGACGACAGGACGGGAATCCGCCAATTTGATGAATTCCTGCCCTCGCTCGGGATGCATCTGGGCGTGCTGCCCGAACTGCTTGCGTTTCGCGCTCGCTGGTCGATGGGTTTCAGCGCACCGACCTTCAACCAGCTCTACTGGCGTGAAGGAGGCAACCCCACACTCCGCCCTGAATACTCCACTGCCTGGGAAGCAGGACTCACCTGTACTCCCGGCAACGTCCTCGCATCTGCCGACCTGACATTTTTCCATCACGACATCACCGACAAAATTGTCTGGGCGCCGGGGCAGGGTATATACTGGATACCGCAAAACGTACAGCACGTACTCTCCCGCGGCGTTGAAGCAACTGCGATGCTGCAGCTGCTCCGCGATCGCCTGCGCCTCCGCCTCAGTGGCCAGTGGATGAACGCGAGGAAGATGAACGCCTCCTTCCCCGGCGATGCGACACAGGGCAAACAGTTGATTTACGTGCCCCGCTTGAGCGGCGCAGCCCTTCTGGCATGGTCCGCCACGCAGGATCTGTCACTATCCACCACGTTGCGCGTACTCGGCAGACGCTACTACACAGAGAGCAACGATGCTTCCCTGCCTGCGCATGCCGTCCTTGATGCAGCGGTGACAGTGGGAATGAACGTTGTCGGACTCCGTGGCGATCTCCGGCTCGAACTGCGCAACGCTTTCGACAGCGCATACGAAGTCGTCGCCTTTTACCCCATGCCCGGGCGTCATTTCCGGGCCATACTCACCACTTCCATCCTATAATCACGCACCAATCCGCATGCAAGGGAATTCCATGAAACGCCTGCTCCCCATTCTGTTCAGTATCATCGCAGTTTCCATCACATTCACCGCCTGCTCCGAAGACGATGCCACGGAGCCCCAGCCAATACCCGAGACGGCACGGGGACTGTACATTCTCAATGAAGGGACGTTCCAGCGAGCCAATGCTTCGCTGAGTGTTTTCCTTCCGGATTCGAACCGCGTTTCGCAGAACGTATTTTCGGGCGCCGCCGGTCGTCCCCTTGGCGATGTCGGCAACAGTCTCACGGCTCATGATGGCAGGTTGTATATCGTCGTCAACAACTCCCACCGCATTGAGGTTATGGACCTGGCGGAATGGACGCCTGTCATGAGCATCGAATGTCTGGACGGTGCGAGTCCACGCAGTATCGTCTTCGCCGATAATGGCAAGGGATTCATCAGTAATCTCTACCGAAATTCCGTGTCCGTCGTCGATCCTGCATCAGGGACGCTCACCGCGGAAATCAGCGTCGGAAACAATCCTGACGGCATGGCCATCAGCAGAGGGCTGCTCTATGTTGCCAACAGTGGCTTCGGATCCGACAACACTGTATCCGTTGTCGTTCCCGATTCAAACAGCGTCCGTCGCACGCTCCTTGTCGGTGATGGTCCGACGACGATAATCCCGTTGACCGACGACGCCGTGGCTGTGCTTTGCAACGGTGATTACGGGGATTTCAACGATCCGAACGACGATACCCCGGGCTCACTCTACATCATCGACACCGGGAAACTCACCGTCATCGATTCCCTCGAACTCGGGGGACACCCGTCGCGTCTGGTGCGCGATGACAGGGGGTATCTCTACACCCTCGGCGGCACAGGGGTCACGCGCATCCATCTCGCCTCCAAAACCGTCACGGCAGATTTCATCCCCGGGTATTTCTATGGACTGCTCATCGACACCGCGGATCAGCGCATCTACGTCAGCGACGCGAAGGATTACGTGCAGGCAGGTTCGGTGGGATATTACTCATACGAAGGTAGCGAAATCGGGAGCATTTCCGCAGGTGTCGTTCCCGGAAGCATGCTGCTGTATCCCTGACAGCATCTCCCGGAGCGAAAAACAGACCCTCCGGTCATTCCATTATGCAGTTTCTGCATAAAAAACAGCTCGCAAATATGCAGAATCTGCATATTTCAGAGTCCCTTACCAGCCGAAGAACCAGCCGCCGCCGTGTTCGTCGCATTCTGCGGGGAGCAGTGTGGTATTGACGGGATAGAGGGCGGTGTCGGGACAATCGTCCGTCGCGATGAGCCCGGTTTCCTTGCAGAGGGGGAGATACTCAACCGTGGACGGCTGCACGAAAGCGCTGTCGGCTGCAGTGGTGTCAACGATATGCGCCATTGTGCGAGCCCAGATCGGCGCAGCCACGGTGCCACCGTAGCGGAACGCGCCACGCAGTTTGTGTGAAGCATCATCGAATCCCACCCACACCGCCATACTGAAAGACGGGGTATATCCCACAAACCAGGCATCGGTGGAGTTCTGCGTCGTTCCTGTTTTGCCGGCGGCGGGACCCGCGTAATACCGCCGTACCGATGTCGCCGTACCACTGTCAACCACAGCCTGCAGTCCGTCAGTGATCAAAAACGCCGTCGCGGAATCAAGCACCGTCGCCGTATCCGGCCGCGCGCGATAGAGCACACGTCCATGCTTGTTCAGAATACGCGAAATACTGAAGGGCCGGGCACGGTGTCCCATCGAGGCAAAGGTAGCATAGCCGTCTGCCATCTCGATGGGTGATACTTCGGAGGTGCCGAGCGCGAGTGAGGGGAAGGGACGCAGTTCGCTCTCAATACCCATGCGATGCGCAAAGGCGGCGACGCGTTCGGGATCGGTGCGTTCCACCATGGCATGTGCGGCGACGAGGTTGAGCGATCGCTGCAGTCCGTAACGCAGGGGGAGCAGACGGTTACTGCTCGTGTCGGAATCATTCATCGGACGCCATTCCCATGCCAGGCCGGAATCGACGACGATGGGACTGTCCATCACTGGTGTCGCGAGTGTGTAACCCTGTTCGAGCAGCGACGCGTAGAGAAAGGGTTTGAACGAAGATCCAGGTTGGCGCTGAATCTGTGTGGCGTGATTGAGTCCGCGTGCTTCTGCCTCAGGATTGCCCCCGATCATGGCCCGCACGGCTCCGCTGTGCACATCGAGCAGCGCAGCGCCGACCTGTACGTCACGCATGGATTCGGGCAACTCCTTCCACTGCTCCTGCACCGCCGATTCTGCCGCATCCTGCATCCTGCTGTCCAGCGTTGTATAAATGCGCAGCTGATCCTTCGACAGGGAAACGTCCTTGTCTTCGAGCAGACGCACCGCTTCGCGCCGCACCCACTCCGCAAAATGTCCCGCCTCGATGCTTCGCGGGTGCAGATCCAGGTCCTTTTCCCGCAATTCTGCATACTCAGCGGCGGAGATACGCTCGACCTCCACGAGATTGTGCAGCACTTCATTACGACGCGACTTCGCTTTCCCGGGATGCTTGAGCGGATTGTAGCCTTCGGGGGATTTGAGCAGTCCCACCAGCAATGCGCTTTCGGTGATGTTCAGCTTGGCCGGATCCTTGTCAAAATATTCCCTTGCAGCCGCCCATATCCCGTAATTTCCGCTGCCGAAATACACGGTGTTCAGATACAGCAGCAACAGCTCGTCCTTGCTGAATTTTTTCTCGAGATCGCGCGCCAGATCGATTTCTTTCAGCTTGCGTGAAATCGAGCGTTCATGTGAAAGGAAGAGATTGCGCGCCAGCTGCATGGTCAGCGTGCTTCCGCCCTGCGTATTGCCCGTGAGCGTTTCGATAACCGCGCGTCCCAATCCCTTGATCGACACCCCGTCATGATTGTAGAAATCCCTGTCCTCGGTCGCCAGCAGGCAGCGAATGACCCAGGGCGAAACCGATCCCGTGCTGCGCAGCTCCACGCGCCTCTGCTCGCCGTAATATCCAAGCACCTCACCGTCCGCCGTGAGCGCGTACGACGCATACGGCAGTTCGATCGGCGGCAAATCCTGCGCCGACGCCACCGTCGCACACAACATCATCATAATCGCTACATAGCCACTTACTCGCATCATGTAAATATCGCAATTCCCCTCAACAAAAACCGTGCACCCAGCGGGTACTATGGCAGATGTCAGATTGCAGATTGCAGATTGCAGATATCAGATTGCAGATGTCAGATTGCAGATGTCAGATGGCAGATATCAGATGGCAAACTCCCCAGGAGCGGGGATTGCTTCCCTCAGTGTGTTCCGGGATGTCTGCTCAATGCATGGAAGTAATCCCCGATCGGCAAGGTGGGGAGGAATGCGCTGAGTATGGAAATATGGAACGATTGAAAAATGGAAATATGACATCGCGGTGATGTTTCCATTTTTCCATTATTCAATCTTTCCATTGCATACCGAGTATCAGGAATTGCTTCCGGGCTTCATGCTGACATCCGGGGACACGCGCAGGGAAGCAATCCCCGCTCCAACTGAGTTTGCAATCTGTAATCTGTAATCTGATATCTGCAATCTGTAATCTGATATCTGCAATCTGAGATCTGCAATCTGCAATCTGAGATCTGCAATCTGAGATCTGCAATCTGCAATCTGCAATCTGTCATCTGCAATCTGCAATCTGTCATCTGCAATTTGCAATCTGCAATCTGAGATCTGCAATCTGCAATCTGTCATCTGCAATTTGCGTATTTTAGAGGATGGCCGGATTGGATCATATAGTGCGGAAGCGTGTACGGGTTGAAGGGATTGTGCAGGGTGTGGGATTTCGTCCTTACGTGTACCGGCTGGCGAAAGATTGTGCGCTTACGGGATTTGTGCGCAATGACGGGGATGGCGTCACTATCGAGGTGCAGGGTGTTCGTGTTGATGAATTTGTTCCCCGCCTCATCCGGGAAGCACCGCCGTTGGTGCTGGTGACCGATGTGCACGAAGAAGCGTTGGCGGGACGGGAGGAGACGGATTTCGTCATCGTCGCAAGTGAGGGAACTCCGGTAGCGTCGGCCATGATCCCGGCAGATGTGGCGACCTGCGACGATTGCCTGGCGGACATCCGTGATCCGGAAAACCGGCGCTATCGTTATCCCTTCACCAACTGCACGAACTGCGGTCCACGCTACACCATCACTGCATCGATTCCCTACGATCGTCCCAGCACCTCGATGAAAGATTTCCCGATGTGCGAAGACTGCGCGAGGGAATACGGAGATCCCGACAACCGGCGCTTTCATGCCCAACCCAACGCCTGTCCCGTCTGCGGTCCCACGCTTAAATTCGTTCGCAACGCGCGCCTGCATGGCTGCGATGTGGATCTCGAGGGCGATGCCGCATTGCGTGCCGGACAGCGGGAAGTGGCAGAGGGACGCATACTTGCTCTGCGGGGGCTTGGCGGATACCACCTCGCCGTGGATGCGAAGAATGAACATGCCGTGCATCTGCTGCGTGTGCGCAAACACCGGTATCAGAAACCACTCGCGGTCATGCTGCGTGATGTCGAAGCCGTGCGCCGTATCTGCACCTGCAGCACGGAGGAAGAGGCGCTGCTGCAATCACCCCAGCGCCCCATCGTCATTCTGCAGCTGCGCGAGAGACATGGGATCGCACCATCGGTCTCACTCGACAATCCGACCCTCGGCGTCATGCTGCCCTACACCCCGCTGCATCATATCCTCCTCGATGGTGAGGCGGACATACTGGTGATGACAAGCGGCAACATCAGTGAAGAACCGATATGCATTCGGCGCAGCGAAGCGGCGACGCGGCTCGAAGACATTGCCGACGCCTTCCTGCATCACAACCGTGAAATCCTGCAGCGTTGCGACGATTCGGTATTCCGCGTGATCGCCTCCGAGCCGCGTCCCATGCGCCGCGCACGCGGTTACGTGCCGCGTCCCGTTCTTCTCCCCTCTCCCGCACCTTCCGTACTCGCCGTGGGAGCGGAGCTGAAAAACACTGCCTGCGTCACGAAGGGACGCGCAGCTTTCCTGACGCAGCATGTCGGCGACCTGGAAAATCTCGAAGCACTCGGGTTCTTCGAGGAAAGCGTTACACATCTTCTCGATATCTTCGCCGTCGAACCCGCTGCCATCGCCCACGACCTGCATCCCGATTATCTCGGTACGCAGTGGAGCCGCGGCCTGCTGCCGAGCGAACTGCAGCGGCGTCTCGCACCACTGCCCCGCATTCCAGTACAGCATCATCACGCGCATCTGGCCGCATGCCTGGCGGAAAACGGCCGCAGCGGGGAAGACGCCATCGGCGTCATTCTCGATGGAACGGGATATGGCACCGACTGTACGATATGGGGTGGAGAATTCCTCCTGGGATCCGCGAAGGGATATGAGCGCATGGGACATTTCATGACCACGGCCATGCCGGGCGCCAATGCCGCCGTACGCGCGCCCTGGCGCATGGCAGCATCGCTGCTGCACGCAGCATTCGGGACAGAGGCGTTCGATGCGCTTGAAGACTGGTCCGTCCGCCGGACGAAAGACGAACTGCAGGCCGTACGGTTTTCCCTGGAAGAAAACATCAATGCGCCGCTCACGTCGAGCTGCGGACGTCTCTTCGACGCCGTCGCGTCGCTGGTGGGACTGCATGACACGGTGGATTTCGAGGCGCAGGCGGCCATTGCGCTGGAATTCGCAGCGGGCACAGCAACCGATGAGGCGTTCCGGCGCCCCTACACCACCGAAATTCAGCATCCCGAAGGGCGGCCGATTGTGCTTTCCTTTTTGCCCGCAATTCGGGAAATTACAGAGGATATACATGTCGGGATTTCCCCCGGCATCGTTTCAGCGCGTTTTCATGCCGCAGTCATCAGTGGCTGCGTGCAGGCGATAGAGGAAATCGCCGCAGCAAGCGGACTGCGCACCGTCGCACTCTCGGGCGGATCATTTCAGAACGCACTGCTGCTCGAAGGTATGCAGCGCGCACTTACGGATCGCGGATTCACCGTCCTCACCCATACCGAGGTACCCGCCAACGACGGCGGTATTGCCCTGGGTCAGGCGGTGATCGCGCAACAAACATTACGAGGTTAGTACATGTGTCTGGCTGTTCCCGCCAAAGTTCTTGAACTGCGTGATGACAACATGGCGCTGGTCGACATCAGCGGCACGCAGAGAGAAATCAGTCTCATGGTGCTCGACGGCGACGCCGCTCCGGGCGATTACGTTCTCATCCACGTCGGCTACGCCATCGAGAAAATCGATGAGGAAGAAGCCGCACGCACCCTCGCCATGTTCGAGGAAATGTCGCTGCTCGATGAGGAAGTACCGGAAGGCGAGGATCCCCTGGTATGAGTGTTCTCACGGCGTTTCGCGACAGCGAGCGCGCCCGCAGCATTATCGAGCGCATCCACCGGCGCAATACGGGGGATATTTCCATCATGGAATTCTGCGGTGGACACACGGTCGCGATTTTCCGCAGCGGCATCCGTTCGGTCATGCCCGAAAGCGTGCGCATGCTCTCGGGACCCGGCTGTCCCGTCTGCGTCACCTCCAATGCCGATCTCGACCGCGCCGTTGCGCTGGCGAAAACTCCGGGAGTCACCATCACCACTTACGGCGACATGCTGAAAGTGCCGGGCAGCCGCGAAAGCCTCATGCAGGTACGTGCACAGGGCTACCCGGTTGAAATCGTCTACTCCACACTCGATGCGCTCAAGCTCGCCGAAGAGCAACCGGACAGGGAAATCGTCTTTTTCGCCATCGGCTTCGAGACCACGGCACCAGCGGCTGCGGCAGCTGTGCTGCAGGCCCGGAAAAGGGGGTTGAAGAACTTCAGCATCTGCTCGGTCATGAAACTGACCATCCCCGGCGCGCGTGCCCTGCTCGCCATGGGTGAGGTGAAGGTCGACGGCGTGATTGGTCCGGGACACGTGTCCTCCATCATCGGCTCCGACGCCTGGCGTTTTCTTCCCGAAGAGCATGGCATCCCCGTCGCCATCAGCGGCTTTGAGCCCCTTGATCTGCTCGCCGCCACCGATGCCATCATGGAAATGCACGAGCAGCGGCGTCCTGCACTCGTCAACACCTATAGCCGCGTCGTGCGTCCTGAAGGAAACCGCAAAGCCTGGGGAGCCGTCGAGGAGGTATTCACCCTCGATGAGGCGGGGTGGCGCGGCTTCGGCATCATACCGGAAAGCGGACTCGTGCTGCGCGAAGAATTCGCAGATTTCGATGCTGACCGGCGTTTCGACATCACGGTGGAAGACAGTGAGGAGCATCCCGCCTGCCGTTGTGGCGAAGTACTGCGCGGCGTCATCACCCCGCATGAATGCAAGGTGTTCGGCACGGCCTGCACGCCGGAATCCCCACTCGGTCCCTGCATGGTCTCGAGCGAGGGCAGCTGCGCGGCCTATTATCACTACCAGCGGCAGCTGGCATAAGCCGTCGGGCGATGCATGAGCAACCGACACGAAGCATGACAACAGGATTCAAGGAATGAAGCACAAACAGATTCTGCTCGCCCACGGCAGCGGCGGCAGCATGATGCACGATCTCATACAGGAGCTTTTCCTCCCGGCGTTCGACAATCCATATCTGCGCCAGGGCAATGACCAGGCGCTGTTCGAGAATCCCGGGGGACGCATTGCGTTTACGACGGATTCCTATGTCGTGCAGCCGCTGGAGTTTCCGGGTGGAAGCATCGGGGAGCTCGCCGTGCATGGCACCATCAACGATCTCGCCGTTGGCGGGGCAAAGCCGCTCGGACTCTCGGTCGGTATGATCCTCGAAGAGGGACTGGAGATGGAGCTGCTCGAACGCATCGTCGCGAACATGAAGCGTGCGGCGGATGAAGCCGGGGTGCCCCTCGTGACCGGCGATACGAAAGTGGTCGAACGCGGCAGTTGCGACAAAATGTTCATCAATACTTCAGGTGTCGGACTGGTGGCAGAGGATGTACACATCGATGGACACAATGCGCGTCCGGGCGATGCCGTCCTCGTCTCCGGCAGTCTCGGTGATCACGGCGTTGCCGTCATGTCCGAGCGCCGGGGTGTGCAGTTCAGCACTCCCGTGGTCAGCGACACCCAGCCCCTGCATCGTCTGGTTGCACGCATGCTCGAGGTGACGAAGGACATCCGCGTCATGCGCGATCCCACACGTGGGGGCATCGCCACCACGCTGAATGAAATCGCCACGCAGTCGCGCGTGGGCATACACATCGAAGAAACGGCGCTTCCCATCAGCGCAGAAGTCAATGGCGCCTGCGAACTTCTCGGACTCGATCCGCTGTACCTCGCAAACGAGGGGAAACTGATTGCCATCGTTCCTGAAGAAGCAGCAGAAAGCATCCTTTCTGCCATGCGGGAACTTCCCGAGGGGAAGCACGCCTGCCGCATCGGCCATGTCGTCGAAGACCGGCCCGGTATCGTTCGCATGCGCACGCCGATTGGTGGAACGCGCATCATCAACGTCCTGAGTGGAGAAATGCTGCCGCGCATCTGCTGAGTGTCCAGACTGAACAGCTGACCCGGGTGCAGGCGGGGTACCATGAATTGCCGTTGACAGGGGACAAGGTGTTTTCTATTTTGCTTCATTGCACGCAGAGCATATTCGAAGCCGGCGGCCATTGCCGTTACGCCGGATATTCATCGTTGTACGGAGGTTGAGACGCCTATGAAACTCACATTGATTGCGGCCGTGATTTTTCTGCTTCCGGCGGTAACGCTGTCCCAGGAACAGGCATCCGGAAATACGGATCAGCCGTTCCGCGAGGGAGTTTCCAGATTGGCAGATAATTCGCCGTTCTCGCATCTCGCGACCGAAAGCTTCGCCAAGTCCGCGCAGCTGCCTTTTATCTGTCCCTACTTCATCTATTACCAGAATGATGTGTCCGCGACGAATTATTTTTATTCCGAGACGGGACCCAATACGTCGGAATGGGCGATGTTCGTTCCCGTCCCCCCCACCACCACGCAGGCCAAGGTCTGCACGGTGTGGACGGTAAAGATTGATTTTGAACTGCTGAATGCCCCTGTCACATCCAAAGACACCATTCGCTTTTTCGTGCGCAAGGGCACCTCTCCCTACAACACGGTTTACAGCACGTATTTCATTGCACATACCGGCAGGAATTACGGTTACTTCGAAATCGATCCTCCCGTGGTCCCTCCCTTCAACGTGCGTCCCATTGTCCAGAATCCCGTCCCCAGTCTCCTGATCGGCTATCAGGTCAAGGTGGACACCGGGCATGTCGTGAAATACCGTTTCACGACGCCAAGTCAGTACAGCACGGGGAATGGACATAGTTTCAAGTTCACTTCTCCAACAGCTATCGTCCCGGCATCCACCGCCATCGGCGTCAGTGCCGATATGGTGATGGAGGCACGGATTTGCTGCGACAAATGGATCCCCGTGGAGCTGAGCAATTTCAATGCTTCCGCCATCGATAACGTTGTCAATCTGCGATGGCGTACCGAGACGGAAACCAACAATTTCCACTTCGAGATCCTGCGTGCACAGTCCAAGGAAGGACCCTGGGAATCGCGGGGCTTCGTCCATGGCTACGGAACTTCGATGGAACCGCATGATTACAGCTATGTGGATATTCCATCCGCACAGGACCGAGCTGAAGGTATTGCGCCGGTCTACTGGTACAGACTCAGGCAGACGGATTTCGACGGCAGCACCTATGACTATGCCGCCGTGCAGGTGCACATGACGGATCTTTCCGATGCCCGGTTCGAGCTGCAGTCCGCGTTCCCGAATCCCCTCAACCTTTCCGTAACTGACAATGCACACTTCCGTTACAGCATGCCGCGACAGGCGCATGTGCGCATCAGCGTGCATGACATGCTGGGACGCGAGATCGCCCTCGTCACCGATTACGTGCAGGATGCAGGGGTGCATGAGGCAGCCTGGTATCCCGGCAACGAGGTGCTGCGCAGTGGGAATTACTTCGTGCGTTTCCAGGTCGAAGGCAGGACGCTCACACAGAAAATCGCCGTCGTGCGCTAATCGGCAGAAGTCCCATTTTCTCCGTATTTTTGAAGGCCGGTGCATGCACCGGCCTTTTCTCTGTACCGAATGACAGGATAAAATGACGCAGCAGCATATTTCCGTTCGTATCACCCGTGTGCAGGACGGTTTCGACGACATCCCCCTCCCCTCCTACGCCACCGAACAATCTGCAGGTGTGGATCTTCGCGCGGCCATTGAGGAGCAGCTTGAGCTGCATCCCGGCGATATCGTAGCAGTACCGACAAACCTTGCCATAGAGCTTCCCGCTGATTACGAGGCGCAGGTGCGTCCCAGGAGCGGACTCGCGCTCAAGCACGGACTCATTCTCCCGAACAGTCCGGGCACCATTGATGCCGACTACCGTGGCGAGATACGCGTCATCATGTCCAACATCAGCAAGAAGCCGTACACGATACAGCGCGGGGAGCGCATTGCGCAGCTGATCGTGGCGCCGGTCACACAGGTACAGTGGGAAGAAGTTCCGTCACTCAACGACACGCAGCGCGGCGCAGGCGGCTTCGGCCACAGCGGCACGCACTGACATATTTGGATCAAGCATGCGGCGCAGAGCCGCCCGAAAACCATGAATGAAAGTATCTGGCTTCTAACAGGGACCGCTGCCTCCATCGGCTTCATCCATACATTGATCGGTCCCGATCACTACCTGCCCTTCATCATGATGTCGCAGGCGCAGAAATGGTCGCAGCGCAAGACCATGTTCATCACCTTTCTCTGCGGCATCGGACACGTTCTTTCCTCCGTCCTTCTCGGCTTTGCCGGCGTACTCTTCGGCGTCGCCCTGCATAAACTCGAATTCATCGAGGGTGTGCGTGGGGAATTCGCTGCCTGGGTCCTTATCGCTTTCGGTATCATTTACGGGCTCTGGGGATTGAAGGTCGCGATGAAAGGCCGTATGCATGTTCATGAACATGAGCACGAAGACGGCACCGTGCATCAGCACGAGCACACCCATCTCTTCGCGCGAAAATCGCATCGCAGCAGTCATCACAAAACCATGACGACCTGGGCGCTGTTCACCATTTTCGTCCTCGGTCCCTGCGAACCCCTGATCCCCATCCTCATGTATCCCGCCGCGCAGGAAAGCAGTTTCGGCATCCTGCTCGTCTCCACCGTGTTCGGCATCGTCACCATCACCACGATGATGGGCATGGTATGGCTGGTCAGTCACGGCATCGCCCGGCTTCCGCTCAAAACGATGGAACGCTATACGCATGCCATTGCGGGTGGCATTATCGCTTCGAGCGGACTCGCCATACAGGTGTTCGGATTGTAACATGAATGCTCCCTTCCGCATCCACGCCCCGGTAGTGACTCCGCTTGCGCGGGATCGCATCGCCTGGCATCCGCATGGTGCGGTTGTGGTAAGCGCTGAAGGACGCATACTCTACTGCGGGGACGAGGTCCAGCTGCCCGAAGAATTCTCCGCATTACCCGAGCAGCGCAGCGCACACGTCCTGCTCCCGGGCTTCGTCGATGCGCATGTGCATCTGCCGCAGTTCGACTGTCGCGGGAAATTCGGAGCAACACTGCTCGAGTGGCTCGACCGTTTCATTTACCCCGAAGAACTGCGCTTCGCCGACGATGCCGTCGCACGCGATGTCGCGCAACGCTTCTTCGCGGAACTCAGGCAATCCGGCACCACCACCGCCATGGTATACGGCACCGTCCACCCTTCAGCAACGCATATTGCCTTCGAGGAAGCCGAACGGGCGGGAATACGCGTCATTCTCGGCAATGTGCTGATGGACAGGCACGCCCCCGAAGAACTGCTGCTGGATGCGGACAGCGCGCTCAGGGCGTCGGAAGAAATCATCGAGCGCTGGCATCGCAAAACCACGAAACTCGCCTACGCCATCACTCCCCGTTTCGCCCCCACCTGTTCTCCCGAACTGCTGGCGGGTGCGGCCCAGCTGGCGCATAAGCACGACACCTATGTGCAGACGCATCTGAATGAAACCCCTGCCGAAATTGCGCGCGTGAAGGAGCTGTTTCCCGGCGCCGCACATTACACGGATGTGTATCGCCAGGCCGGACTCCTCTCCTCCCGCACCGTGCTCGGACACAACCTCCACACCGATGAGGCGCAGATGCGGCAGCTGCAGGAGCATGACTGCTCCGTCGCGCACTGCCCGGATTCAAATCTGTTTCTCGGAAGCGGCCGCTTCCCGCTGGAGCTGCATGAGGCGTCCGGACTGCGTGTCGGACTCGGTTCCGACGTCGGCGCAGGCACCACCGTAAGCATGTTCCATATCATGCGAGCAATGTCATACGTACAGGCGCGCAGTCTTCACCCCTTCCTGCCCCTGTATCACGCCACACTCGGCGGCGCGAACGCGCTCGGACTCTCTGATGACATCGGCAGTCTGCAGCCCGGGAAATATGCCGACATGATCAGCGTCGAAGTCGAAAGGAAATTCGGCCGCGGGAAAGCGTTGGCGGAATTGTCCGACGTCGAAATCGCATCCGCCCTGGTGTATCGCGCACATGACACTGCCGTTCGCGCAACCTGGAGCGCGGGCGAACAGATTTACGCCAGCTGATCTTTCCCCGGGAACATACTGTGTGCAGTCGTCAGACGTGCTGATCGAAGAGGATGGGATTGCCATCCGGGTCGAACAGCATGAAGCTCGCCGGACCGCTTCCGCTTTCGTCCGCCTCCACCGCTAAATCAACGCCCTCGGATTTCAGCTTCTGCTGCAGGACGCGGATATCGGTGAATCCCTCCACCGTCTGCGCATTGCTGTCCCACCCCGGATTAAACGTGAGCGTGTTCTTTTCGAACATGCCCTGAAACAGTCCAATCACCACCTCCCCGTTTTTCATGATCAGCCAGTTCTGCGTGATGTCTCCACCGAACGTGCTGAAACCGAGTCTCTCGTAAAACGCCTTCGAAGCGTGTATATCCTTCACCGCCAGGCTGACGGAAAAATTGCCGAGCTGCATAGCTGTCCTTTCCATGTGAGTGACGAAAAGGCAGAATATTAAAAGCTCGCCCGAAGCGCAAGTACAAGATTGCGTCCCGCGGCGCTCACGCCGGAGGAGAAGGGACGGTAGTGCTCGTCGAGAATGTTTTCGACGGCGGCGTTGATCTGGAATAGTTCACTCAGCTGATACGAAGTCTGCACGTTCAGCGTCATCCACGCAGGTGTGCCGTGCACGGTGGCGTCTTCCTGGTTGTCCTCGCCCGTCGGTGAATACTCGGTGATATGTTTCCACCCGTTGTAGCGGAGGGAAAAGGCCGCCCTGAAGCGGTTGTCGCGGAACAGCAGTCGCGTCTCCCCGAACACCGGTGCGATTCCCGCGAGTGGGACATCCTCCGACAGATCTCGTCCGTACGTCCATGTCAGCGACGACTTCAACGAGAACGCAGCGGTAATATCCGCATACAGGCTGATGCTGCTGCCGTAGATATGCGCCTCCGCCGCATTTACGTTCGCCCGCACCTGGCTCAGCACGCCATCGTACATGATGGAATCCTGCCCGTTGAAACGGAAGTCCCTCCGCACGACGGCATCGGTCAGCAGCGTGTACCAGCCTACGACATGCAGATGAACGTTGGAAGCCAGCGCCTGCTCGATGCCGAGTTCTGCGTTCCAGGCGTACTCGGGGGAGAGATCAGGGTTGGGAACGACGACGCTTCCGGGTGTGGAATCGAACACCTTTCCGACATCGTCGACATTGGGCGCGCGGAAGCCTGAAGAAAGGTTTGCGTTGATGGTGAGATCGGGTTCGGGATGAAACACGAGTCCAAGCGACCCATTGAGCGCGCCGGTGTTCACCACCAGTTCGTCAAAGGGAAAATCGTAAAACTCCTTGCTCACGAATTTCGAAGTGAGCAGTACGCGGGAGTAGCGCATGCCGCTGCTGAGCGTCCACGCCTGCGCGAAACGCCAGCGCCAGGTCGCGTATGCAGCAAAGGTGCTCATCGTACTGCCACCGTCGGGATAGCGGGATGACGTCGCACGCTGTGCGCCTGTTTCGATATCCACGATATATCCCTGCGACGCGGCATCATTGTACACGGCCTCCGCTCCGTAAAACAGCTGATGGGAATCATCCCTGTCGAATTTCAGGTTCGCATCGATATTGATCGATGCGACGCTGACATCCTCCTCGCGGTGCCTCTCATCAGCGCTACCGAAAGAGCGATCGATGCGGTCCTCATCGAACTGCTGCCAGGCACCGACGATGCGCAGCTGATCGTACAATGCAGTGGCACTGTTCAATTCCGCCGTGAGCGAATGCAGCATCCACGTTTGCGGACCGTACTTCCATTCCGCAAAGCGCAGCGAACCATTGCGGTATTCCGACAGGCGATCGTAGCGGGGAATGTCGGAGCTGTTACTGTAGTGGAAGCCGTATGTGAAGCTGGTGAGGGCATCAGGACTGTAGCGCAGCTTCTGCAGCATGTTGACCTGGCTGTAGCCGGTGAACTTCTGCACGTTGGGATTGTCGTTCTGCACGATGATATCTTCATCGCTGATGCGCTGGACATACTCGAAGCGCTTTCCCCAGTCCGAATAAAACGGATTGTGGATATTTCCCGAGCGCATATCCCCGTAGTCATTGAAAGTCAGACTGGTCACGGAAGCGAAGCGGCTGAAGCCGAGGTTGAAATCGACATGCCCGGTTTTCTCAAGGTTCGCCATGGCATAGCGCACGAAACTGTGTCCCGTGATTTCGGATTCGTCGCTTGCGCCCAGGCGCGGAGAGAGCGTGTGGAAATCCATTACCCCTCCCAGCGCATCACTGCCGTAAATGACCGAACCCGGACCGAACAGCACTTCCGCATCCTCGAGATTTGCAGGGTCGAGCAGAATCACGTTCTGCAGGTGTCCCGCACGAAATATCGCATTGTTCATGCGCACACCGTCGACGACGATGAGCACCTTGTTCCCTTCGAAGCCCCTGAAATTGGGGCTGCCGCCACCCATCTGGCTTTTCTGCACGAACACACCGTTCAATGCTCCAAGCATATCCGCCGCCGTCTGCGGATTGCGGAATGCGATTTCACGTGGAGCGATCGTTTCGATATCGTTGGGAATATCCCTGCGTTTCTGTTCCCATTTGTTGGCGGAAACGACAACTTCATCGAGATTGAGAAGCCGCTCCGTCATCAGCACGCGTCCCGCCTTGCGCTCAATCTCCGCCAGCGTGGTGCGCAGAGGGAAGTAGGCGAGATGCTGCAGAACGAGCGTGTCGCCGGGTGTGGCCTGCTCCAGCATCGCGCGTCCTTTCGCATCGCTCAGCGTCGAGGTCCCGCTGCGGGTATTACGTACGGTGACATTATCGATGGGCTCGAGTGTTGTTTTCTCGAGCACGGTGATCTGCTGAGCAGACAGGATTGGAGCGAGAAACAGAAACAGTGCGACAACACAGGCGAAATGGCAGTGGCACGATTTCATCCGGACATCCTTTCCTTGATGATACTTCCCTTTCGATACAATGCCACCCTTTCAGTCGCTGTCCGCGGCCTTTACGCACCTTCCAAGGCCTCTACGCACCTTCCAAGGCCTTTACGCACCTTCCAAGGCCTTTACGCACCTGTGGATTCTACGCGCCGGCTGCGACCTGCTTTCGCAGCCAGTCGATCCACTCTGCCATGCCCTCGCCGGTTTTCACCGAGACTTCGATGAACTCGAGGTGATGGTTGACCTGCAGGGCGTATTCCTTCGCCTTCTCCAGGTCGTAATCGAGATGCGGCAGCAGGTCGATCTTGTTGATCACGCAGAGCTGCGAACTGCGGAACATGTTCGGATACTTCAGCGGTTTGTCCTCGCCCTCGGTCACACTCATGATGACCACACGACGGGCCTCGCCGAGATCGAAGAGAGACGGACAGACGAGATTGCCGACGTTCTCGATCATCAGTACGCTGTTCTCTTCCGGCTGCAGCTCACGCACCGCGCGCAGCACCATGTCGCTGTCGAGATGACAGCCGTTGCCGGTGTTAACCTGCACGACAGGTGCGCCAGCTTCACGAATACGGTTGGCGTCGTTCATCGTCTGCTGATCGCCTTCGATCACGGATACCGGCATTGAGCCCTGCAGTTCGCGGATGCTGCGTTCGAGCAACGAAGTCTTGCCGGAACCCGGACTGCTGACCAGGTTCAGCGCAAGAATATTCTTTGCCAGGAAATAGCCGCGGTTGCGTTCCGCCAGAAGATTGTTCTTCTGCAGGATGTCCGTTTCCACAGCAATACTGCGTCCCGCATCACCATGCTGGTGAGGATGTTCATGTGAATGATCATGCTCATGCGAATGATCATGGTCGTGATGATGATCATGTGCATGGTCATGATGGTGGTGATCGTGGCTATGTCCCCGGTGATCGTGGCTATGTTCGTGATGTTCGTGTTCTTCCGCGCCGGCGCGGCGAATTGTTACTGCTTCGTCTGGCTGTGTGCAGCCGCAAGTGTCACACATGATAGGTCCTTCGCTCTTGAATCATTCGTCAACAATAAGGGATTTGACGCGCAGTTCCTGACCCTGTATCGTCTCGGTATGAAACGCCGCGCAGGAGGGACAGGGGGAGAAGAAATCCTCGAGCAGGAATACTTCACCACAATCCTCACAACGGGCTTTCGCAGGAACGTCGATAATGGTCACCTTCGCTGCATGCAGCACCGTATCCTTTTTCACGGCATCGAGTGCGAAGGTCAGCGCGTCTATTTCAATACCGGAGAGTGTCCCTATTTCCAGCTCGATTTCCTTCACAGCCGTGACGCCTTCGCGTCCCGTATACTCATTCGCGATATCCAGTATCTGTTCGGCTATGGACAACTCGTGCATCAGGCGCACTCCACGGTTTCACATCATGTAAATTTACGAAAATGCCCCGTCACAAACAGTGGAATACGAATTCCAGATTGCAAATTCCAGATTGCAGGTTTCCACATCGTCCCCACGCTCGTTCATCGTCCCCACGCTCCGCGTGGGGACGTGGCATCCGAACGCTCCGCGTTCATTTCCTTTGACGAATCGCCGCAGAGCGGCGGTGGAATACGTCCCCACGCAGAGCGTGAGGACGATGAGTTTGTCATCTGCGATCTGCAATTTGAAATCTGTAATCTGTATTCTCCGTACATTGTGGCGATGAGATCGTCCGGGAACATAGATGTGCGCGTGCATGTGGCACTGTTGCTCGTGCAGGTGATATTCGGAGCGTTCAGCGTGTTCGGGAAGTATGTGCTGGGACATGTGGAGCCGCTGGCGCTGGCCGGGATGCGGGTGCTCTTCGCCGGTCCGATCATCATGCTGCTGGCGCTGCGCTTCGACGACGTGCGTCCGAAGGGCAGGGATTATCTCCGTCTCGCGATGCTGGGCTTTTTCGGCGTGTTCGCCAATCAGCTGCTGTTCATTACCGGACTCGATCACACCACCGCCACGAACGCGTCGATTCTCATGCCTTCGATCCCGGTGTTCACGGTCGGCGTGGCCATGATCATGGGAATCGAGCGCATCACCTGGCGTCGCAGCCTGGGTATCGGACTGGCGGTGGCGGGCGCACTGATCATGCTGCGTGTCACGCAGCTGTCGTTCAGTGAACAGACCGTGGTCGGCAACCTGATGGTACTGGTCAACTGTCTCAGCTACGCCGTATTTCTCGTGCTGGCGCGTCCCGTCCTGCTGCGCATTCCCCCGCTGACTGTCACGGCTTGGAGCTTCGTTTTCGGCGGCAGCGGCGTTCTTATCGTCGCCGCACCCGATCTGATCGCCGTTCCCTGGTCCGACCTTCCCTCGCTCGCGCTGCTGGGCATCGTGTACGTCGTCCTTTTCCCCACGCTGATCAACTACCTGCTCAATACCTGGGCAATCAAGCGCTCCTCGTCCACCCTCGTCGCCACCTACACCACGCTGCAGCCCGTGGTCGCTTCCACGCTCGCCGTCTTCCTGCTCGGAGAACAATTCGGCCTCCGTGAAGTGCTCGGTTTCATTCTTATCGTCGCCGGATTGCTCTGGATCACCTTCCGTTCCGCCGCTCCCGGAACCCCCGCTGCTCCCGGAACCCCCGCTGCTCCCGGAAACCCCGCTGCTCCCGGAAACCCCGCTGCTCCCGGAAACCCCGCTTCGCCGGGGAATCCTGCTTCGCCGGATAGATCGGCAATTCGAGAGAAATAATTTTCCTGCCCGGGCGAAACCTGTCCCCACTTGCTGCGTCTCATAAATGCGTTCGATGGCAGGTAGGCTGCCCTGATTATGCACATCCTGCATATCCCGACCGGCGATAATATGCAGTTTCTGCATATTTCGATGCGTGGAAATATGCAGAAACTGCATAATCCAGCTCTGGGGCCTCCGTTCTGTCTTGGGTGAGGGAAGCGTGTATGGTATATTGTGGTATTCGATTTTTCGGGATAGAGCATGCGTTCGATTGACATCACAGAAAGTATCGCCATGGCCTGGGCGGCCCTCAAGGCGAACAAGCTGCGCGCGTTTCTGACGCTGCTCGGCGTTGTGATTGGTGTCTTTTCCTTCATTGGCGTTATGACGGGCATCAGTGTGCTGCAGGACAGTATTGAATCCAGTTTCAACGTCCTCGGCTCCAACACCCTGCTGATACAGAAGTATCCCGCCATGTCGCACGGTCCGGGCGACCGCCAGAAGTACCGGAATCGAAAAGACATTACCATTGACCAGGGATATTACGTGCGCGACAAGAGTCGTCTGGCCTCCTACGTCAACGTGCAGGCGAACGACTGGGGTGGACTCGTCAAATACCGCAACCGGAAAACCAATCCCAACGTGCAGATCATCGGCGGCACACCCGAGATCATTTATACCACGAATCGTGATATGAAATTCGGGCGCGTCTTCAACGAGCAGGAACTGCAGTATGCGCGCAACGTCGCGGTACTCGGACAGGGCGTGGTTGATATGCTGTTTCCGAATGAATATCCTCTCGACAAGCAGGTGCGCGTCGATGGTGTTCCCATGCGCGTGATTGGCGTGGTCGAGCCCAAGGGCGGCATGTTCGGTGGCAATGCGGACAATTTCGTGCTGATGCCGCTGACTACGTTCTCGAACGAATACGGGAAGGCGCGACGTGTCAACATCCAGGCAAAGGCACCCAACCAGGATACCTACGACGCCATGACGGACGAGATTATCGGACTGCTGCGCGCCGTGCGCCGCGTGCAGCCCGGAGATGACAATGACTTTGAAATTGTCTCCAACGAATCCCTCATCTCCGAAGTCAACAGCCTGACCTTCCTGATTCGCGCCGGCACCGGCGCCGTTTCCGCCATTGCCCTGCTGGCTGCCGGCATCGGCATCATGAACATCATGCTGGTCTCCGTGAGCGAACGCACACGTGAAATCGGGGTACGCAAAGCCATCGGCGCCACCCGCCGCACCATACTCACCCAGTTCCTCATCGAAGCCGTCGTCATCTGCCAGATCGGCGGACTCATCGGGATCGCCATGGGACTTGGAGGCGGTAACATACTCGCCCTCATGCTCGACATCCCTCCCGTCCTGCCTATCGGCTGGGCGCTTCTCGGACTCGTCGTCACCTCGCTCATCGGCATCGCCTTCGGCGTCTACCCCGCCTGGAAAGCCTCTAACCTCGATCCCATCGAAGCCCTGCGCTACGAATAGCACACTGGCTGCAACAAAGAGCGTCCTCTAGGCAACCCAGCGCGCCCTGTAGCCCAGCGGCTCCTGTAACCCATCGCCTGCCAGCGTGTCCATACTACAGCCGCCATGACTTGAACCAACGCCACCGGAGGGACCATGCGCTATCTCATCATACTCCTCCTTCTCCCTGTATTCCTCCATGCACAGGAATACCGCATCAGCGGTGAAGTCGTAGACAAGATTACCCGCGAACCTATCATCGGCGCAAATGTCATCATTGAATACCACTCCATTTCCGACAGTTCATTTCGATATCCCGGAGCCGCTACTGGTGCAAACGGAGGATTTATTATCATTCTTAAAGAGACTGCGCTTCCACGCTTCCTGACCGTTAAAACAAGCTACATCGGCTACCGAAAATTAGAGTTTCTCATCGAAGTCGACAGCGCCACTTCATCAACTGATGTTGGCGCCATTGAGATCGAATCAACATACACTCGAGCGAGACGCGATATCGATCGTGTATATAAGCAACTGTTCAACAAGGATCATACAAATTTCCGATCCATGGTAACCTGGGAGGACATCAGGCGACTTCCAAACCTATGACAGGACCTTTCGTACCTCTCTCCCGGCCCCGCAACGCGGGGGCCCCACCCCTCCTCCGCGAAAATCCGTACGATCAGTGAGAATCCGGCCTGCCGCGGCGTAGTCCGAGCGTAGCGAGGACGAAGCCGGGTGTTCCCGCCCCCCTCTGTGAGAATCCGTCCCAATCCGTCAAATCTGTGTTCCCATTGATCGCACTCAGCCCCTTCCCCGAACTTCGAAATTTCCTATCTTACAGAATCTAGACAATCGTACACTTCACCAGAGGTTACCCCATGATTCCAGCCGACTACACGTACACCTGCGTCGAACGCTTCCTGCGCTATGTGAAATACGACACGCAGTCCGATGAAAACTCCGAGACCTTCCCCAGCACGGAAAAACAGAAAGTGCTCGGGGCGGACCTGGTCAAGGAACTGCAGTCGATGGGACTCACAGACGCTGAAATGGATGGCTACGGATATGTCATGGCCACCATCCCGGCGAATACCGATAAGTCCGATGTCCCGACCATCGGCTTTATCGCGCATATGGATACCTCTCCCGACGTTACGGGTGAAAACGTCAAGGCCGTGCTGCATGAGAATTACGACGGCAAGGACATCGTGCTGCCGGCGGATAACAGCATCGTCATCAGTGTTGCCGACAATCCGCTGCTGGCGGATAAAGTCGGAGAAACCATCATCACCGCTGACGGCACCACGCTGCTGGGAGCGGACAACAAGGCGGGCATCGCCGAGATTTTCGATGCGGCCCATTTTCTGCTCACGCATCCGGAAGTCAAACATGGCACCGTGCGCATCTGCATCACACCCGATGAGGAAGTCGGTCAGGGCGCGAAGTATTTCGATGTGCAGAAATTCGGCGCAAAGTATGCCTATACGGTGGATGGCGAGCAGCTCGGCACGATCGAGAATGAAACCTTCTGTGCCGATTCCCTCACCGTCGTGTTCGAGGGCGTAAGCATTCACCCGGGCTTTGCGAAAGACAGGCTGGTCAACAGCGTGAAAATGGCATCGCGCTTTATCGAGAAACTGCCGAAGGATTCGCTTTCGCCCGAGACCACGGAAAAGAAGGAGCCGTATGTGCACCCGCACACCATTGAAGGCGGCATTGAAACGACGACGATCAAATTCCTCCTGCGCGCCTTCACGGCGGAAGAACTGCGCGAGCAGGAAGCCTTTATCCGCCGCCTGGTGGACGAAACGGTCTCGGAATTCCCGAAGGGTTCGGCGGAAGTTACCGTACAGGAATCCTACCGCAACATGCGCTATGTGCTCGACGACCATCCCCAGGTCCTGGCCATGGCCGAGGAAGCGATGAAGCGCGCCGGCATCACGCCTGAAATCGGCAGCATCCGCGGCGGCACCGATGGTGCGCGCCTTTCGTACATGGGACTGCCCTGCCCGAACATCTTCGCCGGTGAGCACAGCTTCCACAGCAAGACGGAATGGGCCAGCGTGCAGGATATGGAGAAGGCCGTGCAGACCATCGTGAATATCGCGGCACTCTACGAAGAGAAAGCGTAACGGGACGGTCGCATGAGCAAAAACATCGCGGATACCCGCCTCTATCGCACGGAAATGAACGAGCGCATTCTCGGTGCGGGAATGAAAGAGTTCAACCGCTTCTTCGCACTCGATACCGGGGCGTACCGTGAAGGTGCGCTTCCGGTGAAGATGAAGGAGTTGATGGGACTCGTCGGTTCGATGGTACTGCGCTGTAACGACTGCATATTCTATCATCTCGACCGCTGCGTCACCGAAGGCGCAAGCAAGGAAGAGATCATGGAGGCCATGAACATAGCGCTGGTCATCGGTGGCAGCATTGTTATTCCGCACCTCCGCTACGGCTTCGAGATGCTCGATACGTTGCTTGATACGGCACAGGAGACGGGAGAGTGACCCTTCACTCCCTTTACTTTTGCAGTTGAATGTATTAGATTGATTGCGCCAATTGCTCTAATCTCGGCCCTCCCTACCGGGATTAGAATAAACGCTTGGTAACGCCCCCGCTCCCCGCTGGGGCGTTTTTTTATCCCAACCGCAGCGTAGCTCCCACGGAACCAGTCCTCCCTTTCGACTTGTTGTCTCAGAGTAACAAGAACAACGTGAACCGCACAGAACAATAACAAACGGAGACTCCGTATGCATCGTCGTTTCCTCATGGCGTTCGTGCTGATGCTCGGCATCACGGCAGCAGCGCGTGCGCAATTCCCGATAGAAAACGCTTTCCCTCAACTCGGTTTTAATCGTCCCGTCGACCTGCAGCATGCGGGTGACGGCAGTGACCGGCTGTTCGTCGTCGAGCAGGCGGGACGCATCTTCGTGTTTCCGAACGACCCTGAATCTGCGGAGGCGGATGTGTTCCTCGACATCCGGGCCCGCGTCAACGACGGTGGCAATGAAGAAGGTCTGCTCGGACTGGCCTTCCATCCCTCCTATGCCGAAAACGGGTACTTCTATGTGAACTATTCGGCCAGCAATCCCCGGCGCAATGTCATCGCGCGCTACAGCGTATCGGCCGACAATCCGAATGTCGCCGACCCGGAAAGCGAGACCGTACTGCTCAGCTTCGAGCAGCCGTTCAGCAATCATAATGGCGGACAACTCGCCTTTGGACCTGACGGTTATCTCTACATCGCAACCGGAGACGGTGGCTCGGGCGGAGATCCGCAAAACAACGGGCAGAATCGTTCGGTGCTGCTGGGGAAAATACTCCGCATCGATGTCGATAACAGCGGCGCGGGAATGCAATACGCGATTCCTGAGGATAATCCATTCGCCGGGAACAGCGAGGGCTGGGCTGAGGAGATCTATGCGTACGGATTGCGGAATCCGTGGCGCTTCAGCTTCGACCCGGAGACGGGGCGGCTGTGGGCCGGCGATGTCGGACAGAATAAATATGAGGAAGTCGATATTATCGAAAAGGGAAAAAACTACGGATGGCGTATCATGGAAGGCTTCGCCTGCTTCAATCCCTCATCAGGATGTGACCAGACGGGACTGGAGCTCCCCATCGTCGAATACGGCCGCAGCGAAGGCGCCTCGATTACAGGGGGATATGTCTACCGCGGCGAGAACGTACCTGAACTGAAGGGTCAATACGTTTATGCGGATTTCGTGTCGGGACGTATCTGGGGACTGACCTATAACGGTCCCGATGACGTGGAAAATGAGCTGCTGCTCGCCTCCAGTGAGAACATATCTTCATTCGGAGTCGACGAAAACGGTGAGCTGTACATTTGCAGTTTCGGTGGCGGCATCTTCCGATTCACGCCAACGGTCACCTCAACTAACGCCGCTCCGAACGGCATTCCTGAAGATGTTTTTCTTTCCTCGAGCTACCCCAGTCCGGCGCTGCGTGGCGCGGCCGATGCTGTTACGGTGCGTGTCGGACTCCCGGCGCAGCAGGAAATGCAGCTTGCGCTTTATGATACGCTGGGACGTCAGCTACGTGTCGTGGCGGAGGGACGCTTCGATGCCGGCACACATCGTTTCCGTATCGCAACAGCCGATCTGAGTCCCGGAGTATATATCTATGCACTGCGGTCAGAAGGCGTGCAGCTGAGCAAAAAGCTGCTCGTGATGGAATAATGACGCCAGTATGTTGTCACTTGCCCGTTCCCGGCGCTGCCGGGGGCGGGTTTCTCATTCCTTCTCGACTCCGGCTGGGGCATCGTCGCTGTTTTTCGCGATGTATACGTCCAGTGCACGGATAACCTTGCCCGCCATCCGCGCGAACAACGAAAATCCCCACACAGCAAATACCAGCGTCAGCACCGTGAAGATGAGTGTCGTGATTTCATTGAGCGACATAGTCTCTCCGGGATATTGGTACTATCATATTCTTCATTTTGCGTTTTCATCTGTTCTGCCAGCGGGGTTTTCAATTCCAGAGAGGGAATGCAGCCAGGCCTCAGCGCAGCGGATTCCATCGATGGCAGCGGAGGTGATGCCTCCGGCATATCCTGCTCCTTCACCCACAGGATACAGATTTGCATGCGTAAGTGACTGCAGTGATGTGGCGTCCCTTTCTATGCGATATGGAGCCGAGGTCCGGCTTTCGATACCGAACACCTGCGCCTGGCCCCCAGTCGCAAATCCCCGCATTTTTCTGTCGAAGGTACTGAAGCCGCGGCGAAGTCCATCGCTGACGAATTGCGGGAAGAGCGCATGCAGCGGTGCCGGTGCGACAGGGTTTACGCAGGATGAATCGCCCAGGGAACTGCTTGCGCTGCCGCTGAGAAAATCCTGCAGCCGCTGACCTGGCACCACGTGGCTCGACGATGGCGAATTCACCGCGGCTCGGAACTTCTCCTCCAACTCTCTCTGCAGTTGCAGTCCTGCATCGACACCGTCATATCCCGCCCTGCTCAGGTCCTGCGTGGAGACATTCACCACGATCGCGGCATTCGAAAATCTCCCGCTTTTCCGGTAGTTACTCATGCCATTGGTGACCACGCCTGTGGTATCGGAGCTGGCGTTGAGCACATAGCCTCCGGGACACATGCAGAACGAGTATACGGCGCGCTGTTCTTCCTTCCAGGTCTTCGCCAGCCGATACTGTGCGGTCTCGATGCCCGGATACTTCTCCGCGTAGTGTCGGCCGTACTGCATGCTGTTTACCACGGTCGCGGGATGCTCGACGCGCACACCGACGGCAAATTCCTTCAGACTCATTGCGACATCCTGCGCGCGCAGCAGGGTGTACACATCGCGAGCGGAATGTCCCGTCGCGAGGAAAAGGGCATCCACGCCGTCGATGCGTCCCTCCTCGGTCTCCACCGCGATGATATTCCCATTCCCCCCTGTCACGTATCCGGTAAACCGCGTGTTGTAGCGTATGTCGATGCCCCGACGCTGCATGTCATCGAGCATGCGCGTCATGCACTGGCGAATGCGGTTTGATCCGAGGTGGGGATTGTACAGGTAGCGGATGTCATCCGGTGCGCCGTAGTCCACGAAGGTCTGCATGACGAAGGGAATATATGGAGAGCGAATGCGCGTGATCAGCTTACCATCACTGTAGGTTCCTGCACCGCCTGCGCCGAAACAGATATTTGAGCGCGGATGCAGTTCCCCATGCTTCATGAAGCGGGCCATATCGCGAATGCGCTCACGCATCGGGGGACCCTGTTCAAGCAGGATGGGACGAAAACCATGCAGGTGCAGCCACCATGCGCAGAAAATGCCTCCGGGACCGCTGCCAACGACGAGGGGACGCTGCACCTCGGTCTGCGGTGCGAGTGCTGCCGCGCTGCCGTTGATTTGCGCACGCAGCTCGCGCACGGGGTCCTCCAGCTCCGTCGTCAGGGAATACTCCACTCGGATATTCCGGTGCTGACGGGCATCGATACTCCGCTTCAGGATGCGAAAGTCCGCACGGTGGCCGAGATGACGCCTGACAGCCTGCTCGAGATCCTGCTGCGTATGGTGATATGGAAGTGAAAGTTGAAATCGCATGAAATATCAAACGCTGCTGCGCAGCAGTATGGTGTCAGGGTATACTCTACGCAGCAGCGTTGTCCAGATGTGGCAGTGTCAGAGTTTTACGCCGTATTTCTCAATCAGCTTGTACAGCGTCGACCGGCTGATATCGAGTTCCCGTGCAGTCTGCGCGAGATTTCCACGGGATATCTCTATCGCGCGGCGCACGGCCTGTTCCTTGATGCGGTCGAGAGACACGATTTTGTCGTCGTGGAACAGGCGGCCTTCGGTTTCAAGCTCCATGGTGGCGTCCTTGAACGGATGTACCGTCACGGGAAGGTGCTGAAGGCTGACGATACCGCCTCCGCTGGCCAGCACGGCGGATTCAACTGTGGATTCGAGTTCGCGTACATTTCCGGGCCATGGGTAGTGGTACATGGCCTCGACGGCCTCACGGGAGAACCCACGCATTTTGAGCTTATGCTTTTCCGCAGTCTGCCGCAGATAATGCTCTGCCAGCCGCATGATATCCGCACCCCGCTCACGCAGCGGGGGCACGTGAATCGGATAGGATGCGAGCACGTAATACAGATCGCTACGGAATTCCTTGGTGCGTACCTTCTCTTTCAGATTTTCGCTTGAAGCCGCGACGAGCCGGAAATTGCTCCGGTATTCGGTACTTCCCCCGATACGGCGAAGCATTTTCCGCTGCATGGCTGTATGCAGTTCCAACTGCTGATCCGGTGTGAGTGCCGATATTTCGCTGATGTACACCGTGCCATTATGTGCTTCCTCCAGTGCGCCGATGCGCCGCTGTGCGGATTCCTGGCTTCCAGCTTCGAAACCGAACAGGGTCGCCCCGAGGTCCTCTTCCGGGATATTGGCGCAGGAGACCGTGATGAAGGGACCGGTTTTCCTCGGACTCGCCAGGTGAATTGCGCGAGCGACTTCATCTCTTCCACTGCCATTTTCACCGGTGAGCAGAACGGGAACTTCCTTCCCATGCAGTTTCTCGATCAGGCGCAGCACCAGCTGCATTTCACGTGAATCCGCAACGACATGCTCACTGTGAATATGTTCCTCAAGCTCTTCACGCAATCGCTGCGCTTCCTGTGACAGCACGGAGTAGCGAAGAGCGTTTTGCAGGGAAACTTCAAGACGTGAATAATCAATCGGCATGGTGAGTATATCAGCCGCTCCCGATACGCTGATATCCCTCGTGTTAACCTCGTCCTCCTCCGCCAGCAGAACGACAGGAAGCCACGGATGCTGCGTGCGCAGTTCCCTGAAAATATCTTCCCCATCCACCCCGGTGACGTTTCGTTCAAGCAGCGCGACGTCAGGAGGCGTGTCGAAGGCCCCCAGTGCTGCGTCTCCATTGGAAAACGTTTGAACATCGTAACCCCACGACTTCTGGAGTTTCTGCTGAACCGCTTTCCGGACGGAGTCTTCTTGCACGATCAAAAAAATGCGATGCTTGGCCATGGCTCAATCCGTATGTGTTGGGGATCCGTTTCTTAGCCTACCATAACCTGCCTTCCTACCAACATACATCACACTGTCAGGGCGAAATCTCGCACGCAACGAGAAGGGAAAAGAGCGAAAGAACGGTATGGACGGAGCACATAGTGCTCCGTCCATGAAAATTGTTACTGGATGACGCGGAACTGAATGCGGCGATTGCGCGCACGGTTCTCAGGTGAATCATTGGGCACCAGCGGGTTATCTTCACCGTAGCCACGTGCCGTCATACGATTTCCGTCAATACCGTTCTGAATGAGCCAGTCGCGCACGGAATTCGCACGGCGTTCACTCAAACGCTGGTTGGCGGCATTGCTGCCGACGTCATCGGTGTGCCCCTGAATCTCGACTTTGAGATCGGGGTTCGTGCGAAGCGTGTTCAGCGCCTTCCGCAGAATCTCATCGGAGTCCTGCGTGATCACAGCGGAATTGGTCTCGAAGTTGACACCTTCGAGCACGAGTTCGCCGCTCTCTTCGATCTGCAGAACGTCAGCGATAAGAGGATCGGTACCGTCGCGGACTTCCTTCCCGTCCATTGCGCCGTCACCGTCCGTATCCTTGATCAGCGGATTGGTGCGATACACATTCTTCTCATCACAGTCATTGAGCTCATCACCATCGGTATCCACGGCGAGTGGATTGGTGTTCATGTCCATCACCTCATCACCGTCGGAACATCCATCCTGATCGGTATCCTTCGCCAGAGGATCGGTCTTGTGGGTATTCACTTCCTCACCATCGAGAAGACGATCATAATCCGTATCCCGCAGGGTGGGATCCGTCTTGTACCTGTTGACCTCTTCACCGTCGATCAGACCATCACCATCAGTATCACGATTGTTCGGATCGGTATTGTAGATTGCCGTTTCATCTTCATCAAGGAGTCCATCACCGTCCGTGTCTTTCGGTGCCGGCGGTATCGGGGCTTCCGGCTGCACCGGCTCTTTACGTTCACCGAGGTAGAACGTGAGTCCGAAGGTGACCTGGTTGTAGTTGTCATTGTCTTCAGCTTCCCACTTGTCGAGCGCATCAGTGAAGGTCAGCGTCTTGAGATATTCGGCAAAGAAATCGAGGCGCTCGGAAAGCGTCCATGTCAGACCCACACCGAGTGGCAGTGTGAGGGATCCGGATTCCTCGACCAAGTTGTCGTTGAGTGCCCTCATGAACTTTGCGTTACCAGAAATATCCGGGTTGAAGGCAATGAAACCGAAGCCGGCATATCCGTAGGGACGCAGGTCGTATTCCGGGAACAGCTGCATTTCCAGCGCTCCGATGAAATGCAGAAGGTTGTCACTGTACTCAAACGAAAAGTTGTCGCTGGTATGCGACGATGAGACGGGAGAGTACATGATGCGGCCGAGCAAATGCAGGGTGGCAAAATCACCGGCATCCGCGAAACGCCAAAGTGCATGTGCGTTGATACCAATTGCCCAATCCGTTTCAGCGCCCGGGAAGTTGGTGCCGTCCTGAAGATCGCCGGCGAAGCGATTCAGGGACAACCCAAGCCCGAACCCGAAGGTTTGTGGCCTGGAAAAATCCGCATCATATGGACGATTCTGCCGCTGCACAGCTGTCGTGTCTTCCTGGGCCAGGCTAACCCCGGAAAGCAGCGCAAAAAGCGTCATGACTGTTAAGACCTTGTTCATAATAGCTCCTTGATGAGTTCCTTCCGCTGAGATTGCAATGATGGTCTCTACCGGACTCTGAAAGCCTCATGCACCCGATTGCTTCAGGGTCCTGGATAAAATGTTGCAGAAGTCAAAAATCGGCATTTGTTAGAATACATACAAAGAAAACGTCCGAAAAGGAAACATGCAAGTTTTTTCCTCAACTAAATCTCAGTACGACGCAATGAAATCCGGAATATGTTCGATCATGCAACATCGAGTGAAGATCAGGAAGCAGGATTCTGCCCACCGAGCAGCTTGCGAACCTGTTCCCAGATATTCATTTCCACTGTTCCGGGGATGCCGTCGTCAGACAGATCCATGTCGGATGAGCGCTTGTCACGTTCGAGACGCAGCGCCTGCATTTCTTCCTCCGTCTGCCGCAGCTGCTTGCGTGCGGCGTCTTCAAGAATACTCAATTCCGCGTAGCGCTCCTGAATTTCCTTATCCGTCCAGTCATCAAGCTGTCCCGGCTTCGACCGACCGAGGTCAGTGCTGACGGTGATGATCACGATATCCTGTTCCACGGTGGCCAGATCGATATTATTGACAGCGAGCAGCCGCTCCTCATCGCGCAGCACACCGATGGTGTGCAGGAGCTGGTGCAGGTCGTCCTTGCGAATGGCGTAGCGGATAAGTTTCATGAAATACCTTCTTCCTGCGTGCTGAGTTCAAACAATGCGGTTCAGCGCATCCGGTGCTGTTTCCGACATGAATTTGGGGCTGTAATGCCGCTGCAGCCATGCGCAGAGTCCGTCGAGACCGGGAAACAGCACGCGTTCACTGATATTTGCCTGATCGAGTTTGTCACGCACCTCCCACTTGAGCTCCGCCGGGATGATCACCCTGCGGTACAGGTCGGTGTGCTGCAAAAGCCATGTATCGAGACCGTGTCCCGGATGAGATAGCATGGAAAAAAGCGCATACTGGTTTACGATGCGATCATCGAGCGAGGGTGGCTCGAAAAAGACGACGAATTGATCGTTGGAAAGATGATCAAACTCTTCAAGCCGCTGTGCACCCTCGGTGAGAAGCTGCACGGTGAAGGCGTTGCAGCCTTCTTCAACCAGCAGACGCCGCAGTGCGGGAGGGAGCAGTTCATGCGCCCGCACGTAGTCGACACACCATATTACTCCATCCGTATCGAAACGCGTCACGTTGCACGTGGCGAAATGCATGGCGATAAAGGGACTGTACGTCCAGTCCATCAATCGCGTCGGGAGACCGTGATGCTGTGCAACAGATAGCCAGTTCCAGATGCTGTCTTTTTCGACAACGTTTCTATGCGCGTACTTGCGGAAATTCCGCATGAGATGTTTTTCGAGGCGCACGAAGTCCCCACCCAGACGCATGAGACTGCTCTGCAGTTCGTATGCGGAGTCCGAAAGCCCGCGAAACGCGAAATCAGAGCGAAAACGCTCGATATTCTCTTTCCAGGAATTGGCAAAGAGCGCGTCGACGAGTTCGTTCCAGCTATGGACTACTATTGTACTGACATCCTGGGACATGTGATAACATCTTGAATAGCCCTGACACAGACTAGATGTTACTGTTTTTTACGTTTCAGTACAAACACCTCCTGCGAAACAACACTGGCGGAGGCCAGAATTCCGAGTCCTCCCTGCACATTGCTGAACTGATCGCGGTACTGGACGCTCCGTCCTCCCCATTGCGTGGCCTTGAACCATTCGAGCATGGGCGTGTCGGGAGCGAGAATGCTGACGTCGTTTCTGCCATACCAGCGGAACGCCGCCCAGACCGTGGGCGCGTCACTGGTCTGTACGAAGCCCCAGCGTGTAAGCGTGTAGAACGTCGGATCATCCGGCTCTTCGAAGGGAATATTATTCGTGCGTCCGTTGATCTCTTCCGTGGGAGGAGTCAGATACTTTCCGTACCCCAGTGTATCGAGAGCGCGCACACGCACGATATATTCGACGGAATTTCCTGGCGTCCAGTCGATACGGAGGGAATCAGGACTGACGAGCCTCGTGGTATCCTGCGGATACTGCAATACCTCACGCGGGGGCGTGACCCAGGCAATACGCTCCGGAGTAACGGTTTCCGCGGTCATGACGGTGCCGTCCTGCAGACTGACGCGAATACGGTACGGGGTTGCGGGCAGAACCTTTACCGTGCTGTCGGGATAGCGGTAGCTGCCCCTTCCGTCCTCAACCACATACTGCAGCGTATATGTGTTGTCGCCCTCGGTGAGCACGACGTTCGCATCGGTGACAATCATGTTCTGATAGGTGAAAGCCTCGGTGATCGGCTGGGAAATGGCCACGACGATACCCTCGATCGGTTCGTCGACAATGAGATAGGCTTCAAGAAACGGTGCCGGATCGTATTCCGTCGGCGGCGTGTCTTCACATGCGGAAAGCAGCAGCAGCGCCAGCGCCGGCAAGAGCAGAGAGAATGTCGAATGTGCAGTGAACTTCTTCATGTCATCAGGCCCTTAAAACTTTATTTCTATTGCGATGCTGGGAAGTATCGGGAGCAGCAGTACGTCTTCCACCTTGGTGACTTCCCCGGTGGTGTCGTAGTAGCGGAACCAGATATCACGTCGCGAATAGACGTTGTAAATATCAATGAGCAGTGTTGTTGGCAGGCCGAACATCGTCGTGTGATAACTGCCGTTCAGATTGAGCTGATGCGAGGGCGGGAGACGCAGTCCGTAGCGTTCGGCCGGAACGGTCAGCCCCTTGCCGTAATCCGATCCCGGGAGACGCGTTTCCAGGCGTGAGGTCTGACCGGTGTACGACTGTCCCGTCTGAAAGGTGAACGTCGCGCTGACATCCCAGTGGTCGCTGAGTTTGTACTGACCCACGATTTTGAAATCATGACGCCGGTCCCATTTGGGACGGAAGTAGCGTCCGCCGTTCAATTCCTCAAAACGCGTATTGATCCAACCCAGGGCGTATCCCGCCCAGCCGGTGAAACGGCCACTTTTCTTCTGCAGGAAGAACTCGATGCCATAGGCTTCACCGCGTCCATCATAGAAAAAGTCGCGGACCGTCGTCCCCTGCGTCTGAAACTGCTTGAGCTCGCTGATGTGATAGAGGTCCTTGTAATACACCTCCACATTGAAATCCATATCTTCGAACGGCTTCGTTTCCACTCCGAGCACATAATGAATGGCACGGCTGGGATCCACCGTGCTGTCCGTCGGCAGCCAGGTGTCGAAGAAGCTGAAATCGGGCAGAGAGGCCAGACGGAAATACTGGTGGTAGACACCGAACGCAGCCTTGATGGCAACATCGCTGCTCATCTGATAGCGTGCGGCAATACGCGGATCGACCTTGAACAGGTTGCGGTGCTCATAGTAATTGACGCGCAGTCCCGTCTGCAGCGAAAACAGATTGCTGAACTGGTAATTGGACTGCACAAATCCCGCCGCCGTATTGTCAAAGTCCTCAATATTCAGGCGGCCGCCGCTTCGTGAGCCGTCATCGGCGGTGGAATCGGCGTTCCCCGAGAAATTCTGCATGTAGGTAAGATCATAATGACTGAGTTCGAAGCCCGATTTGATCGTCCAGTCCGTGTTCACAAACCATTCCATGTTGCCTTTGAGCGTGTAGTCCTGGATGACGTTTTCCACCTCGGTTTCAAATCCCGCGTTCCGGGAATTGAAACTGTTGCGGTAGCGGCTCCAGCTGAAATTGAACACGCTGAAAAGATTGTCTCCGAACAGATGCGTCCATCGTGTCGACAGGGCTCGGTTACTGATACCGAGTTCCCCGTTGAAGCCTGCATTATTGTTGAATTCCAGTGCGTCCTCAGAGGTGAAGCCACTGAGAAACAGCTTGTCGTTCGCGCCGAAGTCCTGGCTGATCTTGCCATTGATGTCATAGAAGAAATAATTCGGCAGCGGGTCTTCCGGCGTCTCGATAAGATTGGTAAGCAGATCGATGTATGTGCGGCGTACGCCGAAGAACCATGAACCGTTGCCGACAGGACCATCAGCCGAGAGCCGCGAGGAAATGAGTCCGAGATACGCCGTCCCCCCCACTTCGTTGCGATTACCGTCTTTCTGCACCATGTCGAGCACTGCGGTCATCCTGCCGCCGTACTCTGCCGGAAATCCACCCTTGATCAAATCCACATCCTTGATAGCATCGGGATTGAACGTCGAGAAAAATCCGAAAAGGTGGGTGGGATTGTAGACGGTGGACCCATCGAGCAGCACCAGTGTCTGATCGGGCGATCCTCCCCTGATATACAGTCCGCTGGAAATCTGCGAAGAGGAAAGCACACCCGGCAGGTACTGCAGTGAACGGAACACGTCCGCTTCCCCGCCGATACGCAGCTGCGTGATCTGGCGGATTGGTATGTTGACGCGGCTCACGGAAATCTGCCGCTTGTCGTCCATGCGATCGCCTTCCACAACCACCTCGTCCATACGAAATGCTTCCGGCGCCATGTCAATATCGATTCTGCGGGATTCCCGCTTTGTAAGCTCGATTTTCATTTCCTTGCGGTCATATCCGATAAAGCTGTAAATGACCGTGTAAGCACCGGGGGTAATATTCGAAATGGAATAGTACCCGCTCTTGTTGGTGATCGTGCCCATATTCGTTCCCGCGAGCATGACGGTCGCACCGACGAGGGTCTCACCGGTTTCCGCATCCCTGACATACCCGTTGATGGTCGCGTTGTCAGCCACGGTGGAAGGGGAATCTCCTTCTGCGGCTGCCAGCAGCAGCTGCGGGAGGAGAAGCGCTATACATAGTGCACCGAGCCAGGCTGGGTGTTTCATCTGATACCTGATCCTGTGTTGTGAATATCCGGGAACGGCGCAGAATTTCAGCTGCAGTACAGCACCGCAGAAGGGGGCTCCCACAAGCATTTCATGCGCGTAACCGGTACAGTTACAAACGTCTCCCTGAGACGCATCGTTTCCATGTACGGCGCGGGGCATAAAAAGTTGCCCTGTTCCGCTGCCCTGACATTGGAAAAGCACCTGCATTTTCTTAGCTTTTTTCAATATTCAGATACATTCCTTCGCACAGACAAGGGATAGCTGCAGTCTCCGTCACTCGCAAAGGTCAATTTATGTCCCAGGAAAAAGAGCAATGGGGGTCGCGTTTCGGATTGATCCTGGCCGTGGCAGGTAATGCCATCGGACTCGGAAATTTCCTGCGCTTCCCCGTGCAGGCCGCATCAAACGGCGGCGGCGCCTTCATGATCCCGTATTTCATCGCCTTCCTCCTGCTCGGGATACCCCTGATGTGGGTGGAATGGGGTATCGGCAGGCATGGAGGGAAATATGGTCACGGCAGCGCCCCGGGCATGTTCGACGTGCTCTGGAATAACCCGATCGCGAAATACCTCGGGGTCATGGGACTGCTCATCTCCATGGTCATCCTCATCTACTACACGTATATCGAGTCATGGACGCTGGGATACAGCATTTTCAGCATGACCGGACTCTATCACGGTGAGGATACGCTCGATGCCATGCGCGGTTTTCTCTCGAGTTATCAGGGACTCGAGGACGGTGCGCATTTCACATCGGTGTGGCCAGCATACGGCCTCATGCTCTTCACCTTCATGGTGAATTTCTTCGTACTGTGGAAAGGCCTCAGCGCCGGCATCGAGAAACTGGCGAAGTTCGCCATGCCGATGCTCTTTGTCTTCGCAATCATCCTGCTTATTCGCGTTTTCACGCTCGGCGTGCCTGACCCCTCCATGCCGGAAAACAGTATCGCCAACGGGCTTTCCTACATTTGGCAGCCGAACTTCAGTGAACTCGGGAAAGCCAGTGTGTGGATCGCAGCTGCGGGACAGATTTTCTTCACCCTCAGCGTGGGGATGGGCACCATTCACGCCTACGCCAGCTATCTGCGTCCGAAGGATGACATCGCACTGAGCGGACTGACCACAGCCGCGACGAATGAATTTGTGGAAGTGGTGCTCGGTGGAAGTATCGCCATCCCTGTTGCTGTCGCCTTCTTCGGTCTCGATATGACAAAGGTCATCGCTTCCGGCGGTGCCTTCGATCTCGGCTTCGTTTCCATGCCAGTCATTTTCGGGAAGATCCCGTTGGGACAGCTCTTCGGGGCGCTCTGGTTCCTCCTCCTCTTCGTCGCCGGTATCACCTCGTCGGTGGCCATGGGACAGCCCATCGTTGCCTTCATGAAAAACCAGTTCGGCATGACGCATCGCCGGGCCGTGATTTCCCTCGCGGCACTCGTCATCATCTGCGTGCAGCCTGTCGTGTTTTTCCTCGGTCACGGCTTCCTCGATGAGATGGACTACTGGACTGGCACGTTTGGACTCGTCGTCTTCGCAACCATCGAAATCATTCTCTTTGCCTGGGTGTTCAAAATCGATCGCGCCTGGGAGGAGATCAATGCCGGCGCAGACATTCGCGTCCCGCATTTCTTCAAATACGTCATCAAATATGTTACCCCGCTCTACCTGCTGATTATCATGGGCGTGTGGTTCTATCAGGATGCGTGGGACATCCTCATGCTCAACAAGACACCGACGGGAAATCCTGTTGCTGAAGCCGACGTGCCCTACATCTGGGGCGCCAGGGCATTGATGGTCGGGCTTTTCCTCTTTCTCTGCCTGCTCGTGCATCTCGCGTGGAAACGGAAAAAGCGGCGTGCACAGTCAGGGGCACATGGGTAGCGACCGTATGTATTCTGAATGTCAGGAAACGACAGCTTGCCGCACGGTGAGCTGTCGTTTTGCTGTATCGAGAGTCACCTGCGCTCCCAATGGCAGGGTGACTTTGTCAGGAATGTGACCGAAGGGGAAACCGGTCATCACGGGCACCTGGAGGGGAAGCAGATATTCGCGCAGAACGGTGATGAGTTCACGGTTCGGCTCATCTTCAGGGATGGCGGTGAAACTGCCCAGTACCACTCCGGCAACAGCGTTGAGCACTCCGGCATGCTTGAGCTGCAGCAGCATGCGATCGAGGCGGTAGACGTTCTCACCGACATCTTCGAGAAAGAGAATACAGCCACTCGGATCCGGGAGGTAGGGACTGCCGATCATGCTTGCATAGACTGCAAGATTTCCGCCAATGAGCATGCCTTCCGCAGTACCTTCGACGAGTGCCTCCTCCCCACCGAAAGCGAGTTCACGCTGCGTCCTTCTATCCATGAGCATGCTCCAGAACGCAAGTTCCGCGATTTCCGTGGGACCGACGCCGAATTCCGCGGCGACCATCGGACCGTGAAAGCTCAGCAATCCGCTTCGCGCAATAATGGCCATGGACAGCGCCGTGACATCGCTGAAGCCCACCAGAATCTTCGGATGCGCACGAATGAGGTCGTAATCGAGATGGTCGAGCAGGCGTCCCGCTCCGTATCCCCCGCGCGTACAGAGAATCGCTCCGACGCGTTCATCCTCAAACATCTCATGAATATCCTGTGCACGAAGCGCGTCAGACCCGGCGAGATACCCATCCTGCGTTTCCACACTCATGCCGAGACGCACGTAAAATCCCTGCGACATCAGGTAGGTAATGCCCCGCGTGATGCGCTCGGGGTAACGGGAAGGACTCGATGGAGAAATCACTCCGATCAGGTCGCCCTTTTTCAGTCGCTGTGGAATCCTGAGTGATTTCACTCCCTGACGAGATCAAGTGCGACAAGGATATCACGCAATCTGGAAATGTTCTCTTCCCGCAGTGGCACCATCGGCAAACGCAGCACATCCGAACACAGTCCCATCATCGCCATGGCGGTTTTCACGGGAATCGGACTCGACTCCATGAAATTCCCGTCAAGCAGATCGAGCAGGCGGTAGTGCAGGACACGTGCGGAGTCGAAATCCCCATCCATCGCATAATGCACCATGCGCGCAAACTCCTCGGGCACTTCATTCGAAGCGACGGAGATCACACCGTCGAGTCCCGCAGCGATCTGCGGCAGCACGAGATTATCGTCGCCGGAGAGCACGGCGAAACCTTCGGGCCGTGCGCGAAGCACTTGGTACTGCTGCGCGAGATTGCCGCTGGCCTCCTTGACGGCAACCACGTTCTCGATTTCCGCGATGCGCAGCTGCGTCGCCGCGTCAATATTGCCGCCTGTCCTGCCCGGCACGTTGTACATGACGATGGGAAGATCCACCGCTTTCGCGACAGCCCGGAAATGCTGGTAATACCCTTCCGCCGTCGGCTTGTTGTAATACGGTCCGACAACAAGCAGGGCGTCCACTCCGCAGGAGGCTGCCTGCTTTGCGGTTTCGATCGTTTTTTCCGTCGAATTGGACCCTGCTCCGGCGATGACGGGAACGCGCTGCTCCGTAGCCTCAACGACGGAACGCAGCACCTGTTCGTACTCCGCAGCGCTCAGCGTGACGGCTTCGCCGGTCGTTCCGCACGGAACAAGCATGTCGACACCCGCTTCAATCTGCCTGCGTGCCAACCGCTGTATGGCTTCAATGTCAAGCTGATTGTCCGGCGTAAACGGGGTAACGAGAGCGGTGCCCACTCCTTTAAGACGCAAAGATTTCATCGAGCATATCCTCCAGGGTGTAATATCCTTGTTTTCCGGCTAGCCATTGCGCGGCGGTCAGCGCTCCTTCCGCGAAGCCCCTGCGGGTTTTCGCGCGATGCGTAAATTGCAGCTGATCCGCAGCACTGTCGATGGTCACTGTGTGCTCACCGAAAACGGTCCCGGTACGTGCCGCACTGATATACAGCGTGTCCTCCGCGTAGGGACCCTCCTCGGGCAGCATCGCACTTCGTCCCTTGCCTGCATGCATACGTACAATACTGTCGGCAAGCATGACAGCGGTTCCGCTGGGGACATCCTTTTTCCCGCGATGATGGGTCTCATGCAGGCTGACATCGTATTGCGGAAAGCGACCGATCAGTTCCGCAGCATGCGCGATGACGGCGTTGAAGACGGCGACGCCGAGTGAAAAATTGCTCGCGTGCAATACGGCTCCCTTGCTCTGCTGTGCTGCCGCGCGAACTTCCTCGCTGCGATCCTGCCAGCCCGTACTCCCTGTCACCACAACGCCATCCTTTCGCAGCACCGTGAGAATATTGTCTGTTGCCTGCGATGGTTCCGTGAACTCAACGCAAACGTCAACAGAACTCAGGTCCGCTTCTTCGACTGACGAGACGGCGTCCTTCACACCGGGGTCGATGATCATCGGATCCGGCCAGCTCCTCTCCCTGAGAATGTCGTGAATAACCCGACCCATACGGCCGTAGCCGATGAGTGCAATGCGCGGTCGGTCTTTCATGTTCCTGTCATGCGTTGATCAAACAAATTCCTTTTCCGTCCTGCACCATACCGATTCACAAGCGTCAATCCGTCGCTGACAGCGCGTGATACAATCTGATGTACAGGTCCACCGCTTCGCCGACTTCCTCGATGGAGATGGATTCATGGTCGGTATGTGCATCGTGCACGGAGCCTGGTCCCAGGAGCAGACACGGTGCCATAGCGGTCAGGTACGGGATGTCCGTCCCGAAGTTCACCGCTTTCTGCTCAAATCCTTCTACCGTGGTGAGCAGTTGTGGCTCGGATACCGAATGGAAGGTGATTTCAGCCCGGTCACCGACGAGCGTCAGCAGTTCTTCCCTGCGCTGCTGTGCGTTATCCACGATGCGATGCATAAAGCTGGCCTCCGCTTCAGGTGCGAAGGTATTCATGGCGATCCCACCATTTATCTGGCCGATATTGAGTGTCGCATCGCCGAGAACAGCACTGTGCCCCCAGTCCTTTTCCCGTATCTGCTGTACCAGATCGAGCAGAAGATGCACTGCCGAGGAACCTCTTTCAGGATAGGCAGAGTGTGACGCGACGCCATGCGTTTTCAACGTATAGCTGAGCACGCCCTTGTGTCCCGTCGCGAGATGATTATCCGTTGGCTCGCCGACGACAATTGCGCGTGCAGGGCGTCCAGAGGCTGCCGCAGTTTTCGCGCCCACGCTGTCGGTCTCCTCTCCGACGACGAAGAGGTATGAGGGACGTGCCCCTTCCGCGATAAGCCGCCTGCCGGCTTCAAGCATGGCTGTCATGATGCCCTTGGTATCGCAGGCACCGCGTCCGATCACGCGTCCTTCAGCAACACTGGCGGGAAAGAACGGCGGGACGGTATCGACATGGGTACAGAAGACGACAGGCATTGCGTCCTCCCAGCCTGCATAGAGGTTCCACCGCCTTTCCGAGACTGCTTCGCGATGCACGGGGAGCCCCATATCCATGAGTACTGTCTCGAGGTATTCCAGGACGGCAGCTTCGTCGCCTGTGATGGAGGGAATATTAATAAGAGCGGCAATACGGTCAGCAATATCCATACTGCGCAATATATCAGAGTGGGGAGAAAAAAAAAGCGTCCCGTCCCACTGCCGAAGCAATGGGACGGGACACTTAGTCGGGAGGTGAAACCTTCCCTAACCGATTACTTCATCAGAGTCATCTTGCGAGTCTTGACGAAGTCGCCAGCAACCATCTTGATGAGGTAGTTGCCCGAAGGCACCTGCACACCCATATCGTTGGTGGCATCCCACATAACCTGGTACGAGCCAGCAGCCATGTTGTCATTGACGAGAGTCTTGATCTTGTTACCGAGGAGGTCATAGACTTCCAGGTTAACCTGACCGGACTTCGACATGTCATAGCTGATCGTCGTAGTCGGGTTGAAGGGGTTCGGGTAGTTCTGGCCAAGCGAGTAGCTCGCCGGGGCGACACCAGGATTGATATCCAGGATGCCTTCCTTCACCAGTTTGAGATGGAAACCGTCACGCGGGTCGTTGGTCGGCGGGGTGGACTTCGTGATATACAGTCCGTCCGTTGCCTCAACGTACCACACAATTTCGAGTTCCTTGGTCGTCGGGATACCAGAGATCACGTCGATCAGGCCAGCAAGCTGTCCGTGATTGCTCGTGAACGTCGCTTCCATACCGTTGTCGTCAGATTCAAAGACCTGTGCACGGGTCAGGGAGACACCGTCGAGGAACTTGATCTTGTAGGTGACGACGTCGGACTGAACATCATTGATGTTAAAGCGCGACACCTGGATGTTATTGTACGGATCCTGCGGGGAGGCCTTGACCCAGTTGAATTCCTGCTGGATGGCAGCTGCCTGAAGCTTAAGCTCAGTGTTGTCTGCCGGCTCCTGCAGAGCGAACTCATACGGGGCGTGGTTAAGGACCTGGTACGGATTCGTACGACCCTTGATCATGTTATCGCTCGAAGCATATGCTTCGACCCACTGGCGCTCATCCATGTCTGCGTCGAGACGCTTGATCCGGGACGCGAGGAAGTAATTCGTCGTGCCCTTGATAAAGACGGAACCGGCGAAGATGTCGGAGAGGCCAGGCTGGTTCTGATCGAACTCACCCGGGAAGCGAGCCGTGAAGTCGGTGCGGATCGTCTCGCCATCAACAACGTTGAGGAAGCGGTCACGCGGCGACACCACGATCTCATAGCGGCGGAGGAGATAGACGTCGTCGTCAGTCTCGTTCGGCGCACCGGTAAGATCGACCAGGTAGTTGGTGATTTCATCAGCGTCGAAGTTCATCGTCGCTGAGGTCTGATTCAGGTTAGCAACGACCGGGCTGACCTCGATGGTGACGCCCTTGTCCGACTTGGTGTGAACCAGGCAGATAGTGGCGACGCCATCCGTAAATGCGGAGGCCGGAATTGACCAGGTCGAATCGTTGATCTGCGTGAGAGCAGTACCATCCTGCGAAATCAGGGCGTACGTGTAGCCGTCCGGATCCGCATTCCAGCTGACCGTGCTCGTGTCAGTGTTCGCGAAGGAACCATTGAGCGTGAGTTCGGTTGCCGGGTTGTTCTGGCTGGGGGAATCCCAGTCACGGATGATGTTACCATTCTCGTCGCGTGCCGTCAGCGTGAAGCACACTTCCTCACCAACCTTTGCGTTGATGTCGGGATCACCAGCGATCGGATCAATCTCAACACCGCCGCCTTTCAGCTTGGTGAGGTTGAGACGGAAGGGACCACTCACGATCCAGTGCGGCTGACAGCTGGTCGGGCTCCAACGGCTGGTGTCACCGTTGAGGGCCGTGGAATCCGGATTCACATGGATACCAGGCACAAACGGGAACTCAACCTGCTCGAGAGGCAGATCGTCGTTGACGTTGAAGTCCTTCGTGTACACGAACCATTCGATCTTGACGGAGTCGGCGCTGGTGCTGGCAGGATCCGAAGAGAATCCGGCAAACAGAGCGTCGAGATCGGTCGTCGGGATCTGGATACCCGTGGAGGCACCGGCGTTGATGACGAGCATCGTGCCGATCGGTGCGCCCTTGCCCACAGGGAAGGTGCTCACGACGCGACCGACAAACTGGTAGGACAGTGTGTCAATCGTACGTGCGGGATCAAGTTCCCAAACGCGGGTCGTCGGGTTGTAGACCATGAACGGTCCGGGATCGCCGGCAGGATTCGGTGCACCGTCAAGGTCATCGCCCTTGCGGTTGTTGATATCACTGGCGGCACTCCACAGCACGGACAGCGGTGCGGTACCATCAACGAACTCGGTACCACCGTCAGGCGGCTGGACAGCCGTCGGCGGATTGTCCGGGAGACGATTGATGGAGATCACAAGCGGAGGCGTGACCGGGGAGTTCGGGGTATTGCGGACGGAGACACCAGCGGTGTCGGAGTAGGTTTCGAGACCGGCGATCTTGCTGAAGGCGCGGACGAACCACTTCACGCGCATCACCAGGGAATCCTGGTTCGGCTGCGGAAGCATGTTCGGGCGGAACAGCAGTTCGCGGACCTTGTCACCGGAGAGAGTGAGCGACGGCTTCCGGCCTTCGTCATCCGCAAGGATGCTGACGGTCAGAGTCTTGTTGCCCATCGTACCGACACTGTCGATGATTCCATACCACTCGTAGCGAATGGTGTCATTGGGGTTGTTGTATGCAGGATCGCTCCACGTTGCTTCACCCCACTGGAGGCGCAGCATGTCCATCGCGGTACCGTCAACGGCCTGGCCGCTGGTATCCGTGCAGTTACCGGTGTGATCCATACGGAACAGTGCGGTGTTCTGCAGAGTCGGGGCACTCAGCGTAAATGCACCAGGTGCAAACGGCTTCTTGATGTTCACAGGGCGAACTGCAATCGCGTTCGCGGGGAGGATACCGTCGCGGATGGCAACACCGGCACGATCACCGACTGCTGTTCCGAGACGCTTGTCATCCGGCTTCATTCCAACGAAGTCGTTACGGTTACCGGCACTGACCAGCGACAGGTTATACAGAATCAGCGAATCCTGACGGAGGTTCGTGTTCTGCGGGAAGCCGACAGGCTTGGCCGAGAAGTAACGGCCACCACCAGCGATCTCCAGGTTACCGGAGGCGCCCATGGCGGAAACGTTGGTGAATTCCCACGTGGTGTGACGCGTACCAAGATTGACATACATCGTGTCACGCATGTTGAGGTTACCATAGCGGTCATACGGAGTGACTGCATAGGTGTACCACTCATCGCGGAAGATGGTGTCAGGACGTGCGTACGGGGTACCCACGTTGTTCGGGATCTGGTCGGTCGTCGCACCGTGTGCGATCTGTCCATAGAGACGGGAGAAGATTTCGAACTCGTTGATCGGCGTTCCATACGGATCGGCGTAGAACATCGGGCTCACGCGCGGAAGCGTGTCGATGTCGGCCTGGACCGGAAGGATACCAACCGGGAGAGTCGACTTGTCAAACGTATTCGCCGTGATGTCATAGCTCGACGGGAAGATCGAGGTATAGGCGATACGATACGGCACGACCACGAAGGTGTGACGCAGACGGCTGTAACGCGCCGGACCGAAGAACTGGCGGACAGCGGCGGCCATGAGACCGTGGGTTGCACGGTTGGTGCGCTGCAGCGGAAGTTCGCCGATACGATCGACGTTCAGGTTCGGACCCTGGATATCTGCGATGTTCAGGTCATAGTACGTGTCATCGAGATGGAACAGGGGATTGAAGGGATTGAGGCGATTGGAACGACGGACAACCGTCATCTTCGCATGGTCATAGCTCAGCGTATCGTCCACGGTGTTGCCGGCCATATCCTGCAGCGTCGGGTCAACGACGCGGAGGTCAACGACCTGCTCGGCGGTGGAGTCAACGATGCGCAGGAAGGCACCCGGTGCGAAGGTCAGGCTGCTGTTGCCAGCGACGCTGATTTCACGACCGAAGGCGCTACCAAGCAGAGCAACGCGACGGTTGAAGTCACCAAAGACATCACCAGTTGCCGTGGAACCACCACTCATACCAACGCCGAAGCGGGTACGGAAGGTGTTCAGCGGCGGGAGCTGGCCATTAACCGGACGGTGCGGGAGACCGGCACGGAAGTAGTCACTCGGCTGCCATGCGCCGATGCTGACACGCGTGATGCGGTCGCCTTCGCCAGTCGGCTTGTAGAAGCCAGGCTCGCCAAGGTCAGTACGGGTACCCATGAGTTCGGCGCGGGTTGCACCAGTCTTCAGCGGGGAGAGCGTACCGGTATAGGTGTAAATGGTATCCGCATACAGACGGCCGTATTCACGGCTCTGACCGGCGACCACATAGGCGTTGCCGCCCATCGGGGGATCATTTTCCCAGACCGGGGTGACGCGCATGAGGACAGGACGACGATCGTCGTACTGGTTGCCCTGCGGATCCCAGTTCTGAGTGACACCACCGGTACCGATGCCGTCGCCACCACCAGCAATGGTGATGTCGAAGATCGTACCGTCACGACGTGCACCAGACGGCACAGTGTACTGGCTGCCGCCATTGTTCAGGTCGTTGTAGCGATCGTTCGGCGAGGTCTGCGGATTGAGGTTGTTATATGCGTCGAGCTTGACGAACACGGGGAGACCCGAGTGCGGATCGCGCTCGAAATCAGGATTGACGTCGCCCGTAGCGGTGTACAGAGGATCGCCATCCTTGTCAAGAGGCACGTTGTCGTCGTTGACGACTTCATACTTACCGACAGGCTTCGGACTGACGTTACGCTTGTAGACCTGGGAGATCAGGATGTTATCGACACCCTGGTCGGTGAGGCCGTGCTGGTTAACGTCGGCACCCGGGGGCAGACCGATGTTACGGACCGTGCTCGGGAGACGATCCTCAGGCGGTCCCTGAAGCTCAAAGAGTCCAACAGTACCGAGACCCGGGCCGAGGGCCGCGAAGTCCTGACCGGCACGAAGGATGTCAAAGCGGGTCGGGTCCTTGAGAACCGAGACGACCTTGACGGTGTCACGATGAATGTTCGTCGGTCCCTGACCCGGCAGAACTGCCGTGGCAGTGGCTTCGATGAACATCGTGGCATTCGCCAGCTTCGGCGTCGGAAGCTCAAGAGCGTTGAAGAAGGAGGTCTGGTTGATATGGACACCAGAGACGAGGTTACCAACCTTGGTGTGACGATAGCGGGCCTTACGCATCGGGCCGTACTCGTCACGCGTCCAGTCGAGTGCAGGAGCAATGGTTCCGGCTCCACCTGCCGTGTACGGCTGAGGCGGTGCGGACCAGTTCTCGCCCCACATACGGAAGCGGACACGGGCGGTATCTTCAAACTCGGTGAAGTTGTCAACGAGGTTGCCAAAGCGGTCATATTCGCGCACGAGAAGCGTGACGGTACGGCCGGCAGTGACTGCGTCCACATTCGTCGGATCGTTGACCGTCAGGCCAAGGGTATCCGGGATGTACGGACGGATATTGGTGTTTGCAACAACATTGAAGTGCGTCGCACGATCTTCCTGCGCAAGCGGGTTGGCGGAATATGCGTGGAACTTCGGCGCATAGTTGTTGATCTGTCCAAAGGAAGCACCAGCGTCTGCGTAAACCGAGTGATGCTCAAGAACCTGCAGCTTCACGAGGTCGACCGGAAGCGGAATCGGGGAGGTCGCCGCAGCGGTGTACGGGAAGATCTCCACGCGCACGGTCGTGTCAGACTTCTGGTAGATCGGGATGATGACGCGAGGTGCGAAACCACGCATGCTGGGACCAACGGCAGTACCTTCGCCGAGGTTGCGGCCCTTGTCGGTGAGATCAAATGCCAGCGTATCCGGAGTCATCGCGATACGAACGATCTGCCAGCCAACGCGACCGGAGACGAAGTATGCGGAGACCCAGCCTGCCTGGGCGGTGTCACCGATGGTGGAACGCTTCAGCGTATCATCAGTAATGAAGACCTGACCAAACTCACCAAAGCCACCACGCTGGGTCGTGCTCTGGAGCTGGGTCTTCGGCGGAGTGACGGGCACGGTCTCGCTCTCGACAAAGAACTTCGTCAGGCGTCCGCCGACGGGGTTCTGGAAGCGGTCAAGGAGACGAGCGACGATACGGACCTGCTTGTTGTGCTCGGAGACAACAATAGTATCCATCGGGATCGGAGCGGTCGCGTCGTGATCGAGATCAACGCCGCTGGCCTGGAAGCTACCGATACCCTGGTCAGAATAACCCATCGGCTCAAAGACGGAGGGGAAGTCCTGCGCGGTCGAGGGCGGCACATCGGCGCCGGTCGAACGGAAGAAGTATCCCTTATAGAATTCGTTGGACTCGGCAGCATCCACCGGAGTTCCGGTCGGGAACAGAGCCGCAGTGCGGTCTGCCACGGTACCCGGGCCCCAGTTGCCAAGAGGAACAGACGCACCGGCAGGCTTGCCAGTGGACTTGAAGATCTCGACAGTGCTGACGACGTCAGGAATCACACTGACTTCACCGATCGCGGACTGGATCGAGAAGTCACCAACGCCAGGAATCGTCTGCAGCTGCAGGTGGGCACGCAGGCGAACCACGTCGGTACCGGCGAGGCTCAGCTTGGTGACGTTCTGCGGGGCGCGCAGGAAGAAACGCACGGCGTTGTAGTTGTATGCGACCGGAATGTCACCGGGGATGCCCGGCAGTGCCGTTCCGGCTGCCACGTTGACGAGCTCGGCCTCGAGGAGCGAACCGGTGTTGGGATCGGTCACGTTCTCGGGGTTGTCACGACCATTGGCACCACTGAGGGCGACGTTCGCGGAAACCGAAGCGTAGAAACGCTTGGCACCGGTCGTGGCCGGCCAGTACTGCTGGTTGTCGGGAAGCTCGACAAACACCTTGTTGGTGTTGGGATAGAAGTACGGTGCGATATCCATCGGGTTGCCGAAGATGTCGGTCAGACGGATATACAGCTTGTCGAAGATCGGGTTGCGGTAGTTACCGACGCGACCCACGACGAACGCTTCGTCACGGCCAATCACGAGCTCAACGCGCGGCTGACGGCCCTGGAAGTACGTCCAGTTCACACCGTCCCAAACGACGTCGGTGGAGTCCATGGCGGTGGTCTGTCCAACCTTCTTTCCAAGGTTGGCATTGTAACCGGTGCCAGGTCCGAACCAGATGCCGAAGTTGTTGTTCGGCGAGCCGTCGGGGATGAAGTTGACATGTGCAAATCCGGTACCCGGATTGACATCAAGCTTATTGGGATCGGTCACATCGTTGCCGCGGTCGTTGAACGCGTAGGTCGAACGGACACGGATACGATAGGGACCAATGTTGTTGCTACCGGAAGCGGCACGGAACACGCGGTTGTTGCGTCCGAGGTTGGAGGTACCAACAAAGACGCGACCGGAGTCAATGTTTCCACCGGTAACGACGATCGGGGAAATCGGGTTGACAAGCGAATCGAAGATACCGTTGAGACGGTACTTGAGTCCGTTGGCCATCATGCCGAACGGCGAGAGTTCGAACTTGAACTTCTCGTTGTCATCCACGGTGTTGCCGAAACCGTCGGCCACGAGGATGTCGAGACGCAGGTAGTTGTTGTCAGCAGTACCCTTCCACTGGTCGGTCGGCATGATGTCGATGGCGCGCGGAATGTTCGGGCGCACGACGATCTTGGAACCGGTCGGCGGGAGAGAGTTGACACCCATCGGGTCAACCGGGAAGCGGTAACCCATCGGGTTGCTGTCGCTGCCATCGGGATACCACATGGAACCGTTGGTACGGCCATTGTTTGCAACGCCGGACTGCATATCGAGATATGCTTCCTGGGCGCGCACGGCGTTCGGCATGATACCGGTGAGGTATTCACGCGGGAAACCACCGGAGGTATCGCCAACTGCGGCGATGTTGCGGGAGATGCCACCGGGATCGGTGTACTGGATGTCGGCGTATGCGTAGATACGCACGGAATCCTCAACACCACCAGGATTGACACCAACGTCGGCATGCGTGTACGCAAGACGACGGTAGACAATCTGACCGAACTGGCGAAGGGTATCGTCAGCGGCGGTCGCGCCCTTCAGATAGACCGTACGATCTTCCGGAGCGACGTTCTGAATTGTGTAAGCAAGTGCCTTCAGTTTCGGCTGCGTCATGCGATCCCAGGTGCGGTTGCCATATGCGTCAAGGAAACGCAGGGTGTCAATCGCGGAGGACACAAGACCCGGCTGATACGGATTGGAGGCGACATTGGACTCACCGGCGCGGTACGGCGGGATAAGTCCGTTCACGGGATTCGGGTTCAGTGCATTGTACCAGGCGCCCTGCGTGTAAGCTGCAGGTGCGAGTGCCTGATAGAGATTCGACAGACGGAGAGGATTGCGCTCGGGAGGCAGTCCGTCAACCATCATGCCGTAATCGGGGTTCTGAACCGTGGTCATTCCGAGGGTACGGGTCGGACCCGGACGGAACGCCTGATGAGAGGTGTTCGTCGCGTCAAAGGGCAGACCATCGTCACCGAGGAAGTAACGGCCACGAGAGTAGTCACCAAAGGAACCAATATATTCACCAGCATCGACTGCCTGCGCGGAGTCACTCACCCACACGAGAAGGCGGGAGGTACCCGGAAGAAGTCGGACGATTGCGAGGTCAGTACCACCAGAGAACTGTCCACTCGGAATCACATTTCCATACGCACTCGGATTGCCACTGCTTCCATCGAGCAGATAGGCACGAAGCGTGTCCTTGGTCGTGTCCGGAGGAACGGCCAGACCAGTCAGGTTATTAATGTTCGGTTTGAAGAAAATGTTGCGCATCTGGATGACATCGCCGTTTCCAGTCGGATTCTGAATCCGGAAGGAAAGAATCTGGCGAATGGCAGCCGGATCGCTGTTGAAGGGACTCGAAGACGCAATATCTCCAACGTTGCGGTAGACCGGGCGGATACCCAGGTCGCGTCCAGACGTGGCAGCTTCGTTCAACGGGGGAAGCTGGGTGTTGGTGATGACACCATTGTAGCCCTGATGGGCGAGGGTCATACCGGGACTGGACGATGCCACACGTACGCGAATGTAATCGAACAACGTCTGCGTAAGCATGTTGTTCACGATCTTGAAGCGGTTCTGAACGAACATAACAGCAACGGAGTCGTTGTTGTTGAAGTCGTTGATGTTGCCGCTGTTGTCAGCAAACGTCAGCGTATCCGCGACGAAGGTCACGGAGTCAGCAGTCTGCTCGATCGTGCGTACGATGTTGAAGAAGTCGCCCCTCACTGTACGAATCTGAGCGTTCGCGCTGGATCCGAAGAGCAGCACGAGTGCAAAGACGGACAGAAAAGTTAGGGTTCTCTTCATTCGAAAATACTCCTGTTGATTAATGATTTGGTCGGGATTGACATGTTAAACGCGGTGGACATACTGGTGGTTAATGCTAAGCTGGTTTTCTTTCTTGATTCCTTCTTTACCTTGAACCTCCGATTTATGTGTTAATGTGTGTGCATGCTTAATCTATCAATCTTCATTCGTCTGCAATTTTTGGAAGTCTGTAATATACCAAGCGCATACATTTCAATCAACAGTGACTTCCACTCTGACAAATTTTTCACAAACAGGGGCACCGGTAGGGCGCACGCCTATCCTGACGGTAAAATGCAAGAACCTTGCCAACGAATAAGTTCTTTTATAACAACGATTTTGATGGTGGCATACCGCCCGATGTCAATTATCTGACACCTTGTTTTCCGCCTTATGACGTATTAATGACGATATGCGGCGCTTCATGTGACGAACAGGACTCAAGTACGGCAAATGTACGGTGATGAAGCGGTACTGCGATCAACGCAGATCAATTACCTCGGCTTTATCTGGTACGGTATATGCGAATTTCGCGTCATCTATTTTCGTGTCAACCTTGATGCCGGTGATGCGATATGTGGTCACGGCGCTGTTGACGTCGGTGATTTCCACCTGCCTGATCAGCCAGTCGCTGCTGACCCAGATCTTCATCGCGGTCGCAAAGGCATTGTCCTCTTTCGGTGTGAGCTTGAGCACGTACACCGTGCGTCCGCCGAGCTGTTCCTCTCCAATCAAGGTGGAATAATAATCCTTCGGATAATTGAGCAGCAGCTGCTCGGGCGAGAGCGAATGCGTCGCTTCGCGGTAATTATCCACGATGAGCTGACGGTTGCGCGGGTTCCATGACCACGAGGTTTTGCCGTCCGTCACCACGGTGCGTTCCTCGGTTTCAATGCGGTATTTCCCGGGCTTCTTGAAATAGAGGGTTCCTTCGACGGACTGTTCGGCTTTCGAAACTTTGAATCGCACGCTCTGCGTGAACGTGATCACGGCGTCGCCGATGTCATCGTAGCGCTCCTGCACGTTTTCTATTATTTCCCGCGCGTCGATGGCCCAGGCCACCATGAGCGGAAGCAGGAGAAGCGGGACGAAGAGCAGATATCTGGTTTTCATGGGATACTCCTTACAGCGTTTGCAGAATGTCTTCAAGTTGCTCTTCGTCTTCTACCATGACCATGCGGGCTTTGCTCCCGTCGTAGGGACCGACAATACCCGCCATTTCAAGCTGGTCGACGATGCGCGCCGCACGGGAGTATCCGATTTTGAGGCGCCGCTGCAGCAGTGAGACACTTCCCTGCTGATGCCGCACCACCAGACGCGCGGCTTCGAACATGAGGTCATCCGTGCCGATTTCTTCTTCCCGCGACTTGCCCTTCTGCTGCGCGCGTACCGACGGCAGCGAGTAGGGACGCTGATACCCGCGCTGATCGCTGATGAATTCGACGACACGTTCCACTTCGTCGGTGGAGAGATACGCATTCTGTATGCGCATGGGCTTGGGCTGCCCGCTCGGCAGGTACAGCATGTCACCATTGCCGAGAAGCTGATCGGCGCCGGGACCGTCGAGCACGGTGCGCGAATCGATGCGGCTCGCCACCTGATAGGCCACACGCGCCGGGAAATTCGCCTTGATCACTCCGGTGATGACGTCGACCGAGGGACGCTGCGTCGCGAGTACGAGATGAATCCCAACAGCACGCGCAAGCTGCGCCAGCCGTGCGATGGGCTCTTCGACTTCCCGCGCCGCGGTGATCATCAGGTCCGCCAGCTCGTCGATGATGACGACGATGTACGGCAGCTGATAATGCTTGAGCGTCTCACTGTCATGCACCTTGCCGCTGCGAACCTTCTCGTTGTAATCATCGACATGACGCACACCGGCTTTCGCCAGCTTGGTGTAGCGCATGTCCATTTCCAGTTCGAGACTCTTCAGCACGATAACGGCGTTGGCGGAATCGGTGATGATTTCCTCGTCGATGTCGGGACAGGTGGCGAGGAAATGACGGTTCAGCCCGCGGTACTGCGCAAGTTCGATTTTCTTCGGATCGATCATCACGAACTTCACCTGCTGCGGCTTCATGCGGAAGAGCAGACTGTTGATCATGACGTTGATCCCGACACTCTTTCCCGAACCGGTCGCACCGGCAATCAGCAGATGCGGCATCTTCGCAAGATCGTCGCACATGACGTCGCCGGTAATCGATTTCCCGAGTCCGAGTGTCAGATGACCGTCAGATTTCGTGAACTCTTTCGCGCTGACCACGCTGCGGAAATTCACGAACTCGGGCTTGTTGTTCGGAATCTCAATTCCTACCGCACTCTTGCCGGGAATCGGCGCGATGATGCGAATGCCTTTCGCGGCGAGTGCCAGCGCCAGGTCGTCGGCCAGCGAAACGATTTTGCTGATCTTCACACTCGAGTCGGGCACGAGTTCGAAGAGGGTGACGACGGGACCCGGTGTCACGCTGATACTCTTGATCCCAATGCCGAAGACGCCCAGCTTTTCCTTGACCTGGTCGGCCTTGACACGCAATTCTTCGTCACTGACCGTTTCGACGCGTTCCTGCCTGTCGAGCAGATCGGGGGACGGGAAATGGTAGCGCAGCGAGGTTTCGGCCAGCTGCTTGTTCATCGAATCGATATCCCCGCCGTCCGCTGCCACGGACACCTTGCGCGCGACAGCCGCCTGCACGGCCTTGCGTTCGTGCTCGTTGGCGACGACCTCGGAAAGGGACGGCGCGGGAGGGCTCTCTTCTCCCGCCGCCGTATCCGCGTTGTTCACACTCCCGGCAGACTGCGTTTCTGCCCCCGTCGCTGTATCGGCCTGGACATTACTGCTGTCCACGGGCCGGTCGGCGTCACCGCGCGGCTTCGCCGAAGACTTCGGAGCGGAATCCTTTTCCATTTTCTTCGCAGCTTTTTCTTCCTTCTTCCCCATACCGAATATCCCGCTCAATCCTTCAATGGCATCGCGCGAGATGGTACCGTTTGATCGCGGGGTCACCTCATCATCCGCATCCTGCGCGGGAGTGCGCAGCGGCGTGCGCTCTTCCTCGCGCTGACGGGAAATGGAAACTTCCGTCGGCGGCGGAGGCGGGATGTCGAGATCCTTCCTCCGCAGGGTACGGCGCGGCCTGCGCTTCGGCTGCTCTTCGTCTTCCTCAGTCGAAGCGGCATCGTCGATCGAAAGCTGTTCGTTGCCGGAGGCCGCCAGCGCGGCTTCGCGTTCCGCGCGGAAAGCGGAATGCAGCGAACCGGCCTTCCCCGACAGCGCACCGGCCTTGCCGGAGAGCAGATCGAGCAGGTATGACAGCATGCGCCTGAAACGGTCAAGCGTGGCCTGGATATCATAGTCCACGACGACCACCGCAAGAACGACCGTGGTAGTCAGTATCACGATGATGCCGCCCGTGGTTCCGATGAGACGGGAAATGAGCCCGGCGACGAAATCACCGATATTCCCCGACCACGAAACCGAGAGCTCTGGCATCCACGAGACGAGACGCACCAGTCCCAGGAAGGTGGAAAGCAGAAAGACCAGCACCAGCCCGTAATTGGTATAGTAGGCGAGCGCCTTCAGATCGCGCCGACGAAGAATGGACCATCCCCAGAGCATCAGCAGTACGGGAAAGACAATGGCGAAATAGCCGAAGGTGATATTGATGAAGAAGTTCGCGATGATGGCGCCGAACAGTCCGAGCCAGTTCGCCGTGGTATCGGCGCGGGCCTGGATTTCCGGATCACCCGCGAACAGGCGCAGAAAATCCCCGAAGCCGATGTCCGCCACGGTTTCATCGGAATGGGAATGAGACAGCAGTGCGAGGAGGATGAGCATGGCGGAGGCGATCATCAGGAGTCCGATGATGTCCAGCTTGCGCTTCGAATCCAGTCCCTGCCTGCTGCGTGTCGACTTCGTCGACGTGTCGCTATTTGTACTCTTGCGTCTCACGCAGTTTCAGGCACAGTACGCTATGTGTGCGTTTCTCCTTGCCTATTGCTTCTCCACGAATGGCACTTTTGTGACGATGGCCGGAACGGCCTTGTTGCGAATCATGATGGACACCGGGGTACCGGGATCGGCGTGCTCGGTCGGCACGTAGCCCATGGCAATGCCTTTCTCGAGCATGGGCGACATGGTGCCGCTGGTCACGCTGCCGCAGACTTCCCCGTCGATGGCGATGCTATAGCCGTGACGTGGGATGGCACGCTCCTCAAGCGTCATGCCGACCAGCTTGCGCTTCAGTCCGGCTTCCTTCGCTTTTGCGATGGCGTCGCTTCCCATGAAGGCACCCTTCTTCAGCTTGGTGATCCAGCCCAGCTTGGCTTCGAGGGGATTGGTGGTCTCGTCGATGTCGTTGCCATAAAGACAGAAGCCGACTTCGAGGCGCAGCGTGTCGCGCGCACCGAGTCCGACAGGCTGAATGTCAAATTCCGCACCTGCCTCGAACACGGCGTTCCATAGCTTCTCCGCCATCTGCGCGTCGTTGGGGAAGTAAATTTCGCAGCCCAGCTCACCGGTGTACCCGGTGCGGGAGAACATGCAGTCGATACCCGCAACCTGGGCGGGACGCCAGTTATAGTATGGAATGTCATCGACGTCGATGTTCGTGATCTTGCGCATGGCGTCGAGCGAACGGGGCCCCTGCACGGCGAGAAGCGCTGTCTCATCACTCTTGTCGATCAGCTGCACGTCGCCCTCGAGATGACTCTGCAGCCAGTTGAAATCCTTTTCGAGATTGGATGCGTTGACCACGAGCTGCAGATAATCGCCGCAGTGGTAGACGAGCAGATCATCGACGATGCCGCCGTTCTCATAGCACATGGTCGAATACTGCACGCCGCCTTCGGCGAGCTTGCTCACGTCGTTGGTCGTCATGCGCTGCACGAAATCGAACGCGCCGCTCCCGCGCACTTCGAACTCGCCCATATGCGAGACGTCGAACACACCGACGGTGCTGCGCACGCGTTTGTGTTCTGCAATGATGCCCTCATACTGTATGGGCATGTGATACCCTGCGAACTCCACCATCTTGGCGCCGAGCCGCACATGAATGTCATGAAATGCCGTTTGCTTCATTTCAGTCAGCCGGAAAATTATGTAAGAAAACTGTGATCGGGCTCAGAGGCGTGTGCCTCTCCATTGTCTTTCACCATGACGGTGACTTCACCGTGACGACGTCAGCGCGCCGCACACATCAATCAAACGAGCTTGGTCTCGTTGTTCTTCCAGTCGTCAAGAAAACGCTCGAGACCACTGTCGGTCAGCGGATGCTTGAACATTTGGTTGATGATTTTGAATGGAATTGTCGCGACGTCGGCGCCGATCATGGCCGCATCCAGCACATGTAAAGGATGCCGTATGCTCGCGGCGAGCACTTCCGTGCGATAATCGTAATTCTGATATATGGTGACGATTTGCTGAATCAGTTCCATTCCGTCCTGACTGATGTCATCGAGGCGACCGATGAACGGCGAGATGTAGGTGGCACCGGCCTTGGCGGCCAGCAGCGCCTGCGTCGGAGAGAAACACAGGGTGACGTTGGTCTTGATGCCCTCGTCGGTCAGCTGCCGCACGGCCTTCAGGCCTTCGCGTATCAGCGGAACCTTCACGACGATGTTCGCATGAATGGCGGCAAGCTCGCGCGCTTCCTTCAGAATGCCTTCGGCATCGGTGGAAACGACTTCGGCGCTGACAGGACCATTGACGATTGCGAGTATCTCGTCGAGCAGCTGGCGGAAATTCTTTCCCTCTTTCGCAACCAGCGATGGATTGGTGGTGACTCCGTCGAGAATTCCAAGACTGGCAGCCTCACGAATTTCATCAATGTTTGCACTGTCGATGAAAAATTTCATTGCAGACCTCAAAAAATACTTTAAGTGAAGTTGCCAAACCAACAAGTGAAGGTATGAAACGGATATCCAACATGCAATAGTTTTTCACTGATCGCCGTAAAACATTGCATGACAGGAAATTAGCCTTCGCGGGTGCGTGACGCCTCCGCATAGGATATTTCCGTTTCCTGCAGCCGCAGGCGCAGGCCGGTTACTTGCCGGAAAGGCTGAAAGACGTTCCAGAGTTCATCCAGGAAGTGGAAAACGAGGTTTTCCGCCGTCGTGGTGAAGGGAACGATGACGTGTTTGAAGGGGGTGCCGGCGAGAAAGGACTTCATCAGTTCATCGCCTTCGTCGCAGAGAAAGCAGTGATCGAAGCGATCGACAAGCGGCGCGACGAGACGTTTCATCTCCCCGTAATCCATCATCATGCCGTTTTCGTCACAGCTGCCTTCGATTTCAACCATCATGCGATAGGAGTGCCCGTGAATGTTGGCGCAGCCGCTGGTGTGAAAGGGCAGGCGATGCCCCATTTCCCAGTGAAATTCACGCGCAATCTTGAGAGTCCGTGGTGTCATGTGCAGTCCTTTTTTCAAAACTCACCGGTGCAGTCTTGCAAGTTATTGAATTCACCCGTTGCAATTCAAGGGCTATTTCTGCACACGCGCCATGATGATGGATCCGGCGAGGAAAAACAGGAGGTTGGGCAGCCACGCGGCAAGCAGGGGTGGAATATTGCCGTTGTAGCCGAAGATCTGGCTGAGCTTCTGACTGACGAGGTATATAAATAGAAGGAAAATGCTGATTCCGAACTGCACGGCAAGTCCGCTGCGCCGTTTGACCGAGGCGAAAGGGACGCCGAAGAAGACGACGATGATGGACGCGAAAGGAAAAGCGATTTTCCCGTGATAATCGACCATGAGACGGGCGATATCGCTCCCTGCGCGCTTTTGCCTGTCGATATAATCGCGGAAATCCTCGAGTCCCATTTCCTCCGGCTTCTGCTGCATGCGCAGAATGATGTCGGGCGTGATCACCAGGTGTCCGAGCGAAAGGCTGTCGTATTCGCGCACATGCTCCCGCTGCTGCACAGGCAGCGTGGTGTCGACGCTGAAATCGCGTTCGATGACGTCATGCAGCACCCACACCGCGCTGTCGGGCTTCCAGTCCATGTATGACCCGTCGAAGCGGTGGAGGAGTATCGTCGGATCTTTTTCATCGAAGCGCTGCAGCTTCACGCGGCGTGCCGTGCCGTTTTCCTCATCGAAATACTCCATGGTGAGAATGCGGTTGCCGCTTTCCTGGAAGAACATGTTGTAGCGCGTGCCGAGCTCACGGTGTTTTTTCAGGTATTCGCGTTCGAGTCCGAGCCGCGCCGCATTGATATGCGGCACCAGCCAGCCGTCGAAGCCCAGCATCATCAGGCTGACGACGAGTCCGATCCCCAGCAGCGGTACCATGAATCGATACAGGCTCACCCCCGCGCATTTGATGATGGTCAGCTCGTTGTTGTTGCTCAGCTTGCCGACGACGAACAGCGCCGCCAGCAGCATGGCCACGGGCACCATGAGCGAAAAGATCCGTGGGAGGAAATATGCGTAGTAGAGAAGGATGATATGCGTGGGCACGTTCTGGTCGATGAAATCATCGAGATTCTCGATCATGTCGACGAGAATGAAGATCAGGCTGAACGCCAGGATGGCGAAAAGCACGGTCTTGATAAACTGCCAGGCTACGTAGCGGTCGAGTTTGCGCATCAGCTCTCGTGCGGATTGGTGCCGGCGGTGTCGCCGCCGCGCAGGCTTTTGGGGATAAATCGGGTGAAGATGGACCAGTCGATCACCCGCGCTTCTTTTGCGCTGCGGATGGTCAGCAGTATGCCCATGACACCGAGTATCATATTCGCGATCCACATGCCCATGAAAGGCGACAGCTCACCGCGGTCGGCGAGCTTCTCTCCTCCGATCAGACAGGCCCAGTAGAAAAGGAAGAAGCCGAGACTGAGTCCGGCGCCCATCCCGAATCCTCCACGCCGCGCCATCATGCCCAGCGGCGCGCCGATGAGCACGAACACCAGACAGGCGACGGGAATGGAATATTTCTTGTAAATCTCCACGAGATACCGGTCGATCTGCTTCTCGTCGAATTCCACCCCGGAAAATTCCGCCAGGGCCTTGGCCTGCAGCTGCCGCGCATCCGTCAGTGCGCGGAATGCCGCATTGACCGAATCCGCCTTCGCCTCCTCCCGCCTTGCCAGCGCCACACTGTCTGCCAGTGCCAGACTGTCGGCCCACGCCGCACTGTCCACCCGGGCAGCGCGATCGGAAGGCGCAGCGCGATCAGACGGAGCAGCGCGATCTGAGGAAGCAGCGCGATCTGACTGCGAGGCGCGTTTCGTACGGGCCAGTTTTTCCGTCCAACCCGCGGAAGGATCCCGGGCAAAAGAATCTGCGCTGTCCGGCCGGGCGTCAAAACGTTTTCCCGCTTCACCGGCATGCACTGTCTTATTCGCAAGCGTGCTGCGTCCCGCAGCAAGCTGACTGCGCCGACCGGGAGGCAGCTCCTGCTCGGGGAGCTTCGGGATGAAGGTGGGGGCTGCGGAATAATACTTCGGTGTGCCGGCAATGTAGGCGCGCAGCTGATCGGTGAGCCGCAGCTCCATGGTTTCGATCTTGCCGCTGCGCAGCGTGTCGATGGAATCGACAATGGCCTGCATCATGCCCGCGCTCATCGTACGGTCGTCGCGCCGGGTGCGGGACGCATCGCTGCGGGTAAAGCCGAAGCCGCTGGCGGGCATGTTCACACGATGCCGTTTGAAGCGCAGCTTGCGGTATTTCTTCATGGTCTTGTTGTCGAGCTGATGAATTTCGCCGTCGCGCAGATCCATGATCACGCTGCTGTAATCCGGCGAGAAATTCACGGTGCCATGCCTGGCCGTCACGACGATGCTGTTTTCCGGATCGCTGAGATCGTAGATGGTCACGCCTTCGAGGTCGTTGCTGTTCTCGAACGTGCGCCGCACGAGGATGCGGTAATTCGGCAGGTCATGTTCGGAAGTGAATACGCCGGCCTGCAGTGACAGCGTGGGCTTGATGCGGATGATGTCCGTCATCAGTGTCTGCAGCCGCACGTTGGCGTCGGGCAGCACCGAGTTGTTGAACCATATCAGCGAGCCCGTCACCACCATCGTCGCGAGAATCACGGGCGCGACCATGCGGTACAGGCTCATGCCGCTCGCACGCATGATGGTGATCTCATTGTCCGCTGAAAGTTTTCCGAAGGCCATAAGCGAGGCGACGAGAACGGACATCGGCACGCTCAGCACCAGCATCCACGCGAGATTGAGGGAAATCAGTTCGAGGATAACCCACACGCTCAGTCCCTTCCCCACCAGGTCGCCCGCACGTTTCATGAGGAACTGCAGGAGGAAAAGGAAAATGATGATCGCGTTCGAGAAGAAGAACGGTCCGATATGCGCGCGCAGTATGTATCGCCAGAGAATCATGTCTGCTTAATCGTATCTCACCTTTTTTATGCCGAAGGCGTGGCGCCTGTCCGCAGGGCCTTCCCTGCAGGTACGCACCCGTTTCCTGAGCGCATGTACTTTTCCATTGCATGAATGCATGTGAAGCGCTAACATGCGAACCGTTCTACCCGGCAGGTGCCATCGCTTGTTCCGAAGAAACCGCTGCTCGTTGCGAGGCAGCCGGACTCGCCGGGAAACAGCCGTTGCCGGTTCTCGCAACCGGTCCTGCAGGAGCGAAAATATACCGAATTTCTCCGTATCTGTTTCTTGCACGACTCGGTAACTCTTTCTAATTTTGGGTTCCATATTGGATAACTGTCAGGAATTGCAGGATGTTATCCCTGACAGCTTCATCCCGCACACGAAACAAACGTCTCACAAGCCAAGGGTTCCTATCGAACTGATCTCTACCGCGTAAGACAAACCTGTAACTCGCACGGCGGCAGACGTTTGAAGTTCCATCCGAAACGTATGAGTAATTCCACCCCGCAGCCGGGGCGACGGCAAGCTATGCTCTTTCAGGCACGCTCCATCCTCCGGCTGTTCGCCATATCCGCTTTCTCCTTCCTGCTGTTTCTCGGGGCGAGTGTCGGACCGGCATACCCGGTCGACATCATCACGATTGAAGCGGCGATGGAATGGGATGCCTGGGTGCAGGCCGGCTACGGCACGGAAATGAACCGCCCGGGTCGTCCCTCGCAGGTACCCCATGCCGTCATGGCACGCTACCTGGCACTGCCGGGGGCGCTGCGCGCGGAAATGGCGGGACACGAATATGCAGAAACTGCATATTCGCAGCAGGATAATTATGCAGAAACTGCATATCCGCAGCGGGATGATTATGCAGAAACTGCATATGCACGAGGGATGGATGCAACCGTGCGCCGCGAAGATGCCCTGCGGCGTGAGGATGCATTGCAGCCCGCGGAAGAGGCGCAGGATGAAGAAAAATCCTTCGACCTGATGCAGCTCTTCGACAGGGATGAGGCGGCAGGCAGCGACGGGGCGATGGATGACTTCATGACGGAACTCCGTCTGCGTTCGTTCGCGAGTGCGCTCGCGGCGGAGATGGACAGCCTGGATATCCCGCCGATGGACAGCACGAACCGCGCGAAATTCCTGCCGCAGCGCCCGCGTCCTTCACCGGTGGCAAATCCCTTCCCCTCCCGCACATCGCCCCTCTACGCCACTCCCACCGGAGGCATCCGCCGCATCATCACCATCGATTCGACAAAGGATGAAGTCCTCATCCGTGAGGTGATCAATGGCCACGATGTACGTGTGCCGATACGCATGTCGCTGCAGGACTATATTCAGGGCCGCTACAACTGGGAGCGGGAGCGCCGCACGGCGCGCAAGGCGTCGGAGTACAGCACCGAGAAAGGCGATGCGCTGCAGAACCTGCTGAAGAACATCACGGAAATCGACATTCCCGTTTCGCCGAATCCGCTCATGAGCATTTTCGGTGACCGCAGCCGCATCAGCGTGCGCATCAACGGGACCATCGATATCAACGCCGGCTTCAAGATTGAGAACAGTGATCAGCAGTCCGTCTACCTGCAGCCCACGCAGTTTTCCCCGAACTTCAAACAGCGCGTGCAGATCAATGTCAACGGACTCGTGGGCGACAAGCTGAGTATTCAGGCCGACTGGAGCACCGAGCGCACGTTCGATTACGAGAATCAGCTGAAGATCAAGTACACGGGCTACGAAGACGAAATCGTGCAGTCGGTCGAGGCCGGAAACGTCTCACTGCAGACGCCCTCCACACTCGTGCAGGGAAGCGGCGCACTCTTCGGCATCAAGGCCGAGTTCAAGGCCGGACCCTTCCGCCTCTCCGCCATCGCCTCGCAGAAAAAGGGTGAATCCGCACGCAAGTCCCTCAACGGCGGTTCCGAAGAACAGGAATTCGAACGCCACGCCTACGAGTACTCCGACAATTATTACTTCATCGATCTGCGTTACCGTGATCCGTCAACCCTGTCTGGTGACGTTTCCCCATACGAAGCCTATTACAACCACCGCGTCGTCTTCCCTGGAAGCAAGTCACCGGTCGTTGTGCGCCCCGATCTCTTCATCAAGAAAATCGAAGTGTGGATATCGCGTCCGCAGAGCAGCGGCGGGGTGACCGATCCCGACGAGCGCCTGGCCGTCGCCTTCATCGACACTGTCAGGCTTGGTTCGTACACTGCAAGCGATGCCCTTCCAGCCTGGGATGGACTGCTTGACCCCAACAACGCGCCGATATCGGAATCGGGAAAGATCGAGGCGGGACTTTTCAAGCGGCTGGAAGAGACGAAGGACTATGAGATTGACAAAACCACCGGTATCCTGCGCCTGAAGCAGAGCCTGCAGGACGACCAGGTTGTCGCCGTCGCCTATCGCGTGCAGAACAGGGAGGACGGTCCGGAAGACGATCTCTTCTACGGAACCTTTGCCGGCGATGACAGGCTGCAGACGTATACCGGTGACAACGGCGAACTGCTGCAGTCGCGGATGATTCTCAAGCTGGTGAAGCCGAAAAACCTCGGTCCTTCATTCAAGGCTGCCTGGAAACACAAGCTCCGCAGCGTGTATTCCCTCAACACGCGTAACCTGACACCGCAGGATATCGCCAATTTCAAAATCGTGTACCGCAACGGCGGCGCGCCCGACGAACCGTCGCTGCCGGGGACGGATGCAAATCTCATTCGCCTGTTCGGACTTGATTGGACGAGTGCCGACGGATCTGATAACGCCGATCAGAAAATTGACTTTTCTGCCCTGACCATCAACCAGGCCTACGGTGAAATCATATTCCCGACGCTGGAACCCTGGGGCGAGGGCATGCTCACGAATTACCAGGCCATCTTCCCCGGTGCCGATCCCAGCGTTATCCAGCAATACCGTTTTGATGCGGTGTACGAGCAGACGAAAACGCAGGCCCGCCTCAGCTCGCAGGATAAGATCATCATCGCGGGTAGAACCCGCGGTGGCGGAAGTTCGACCTTCAATCTCGGCTTCAACGTCGTCGAGGGTTCGGTGCGCGTGCTGTACAACGGGTCACCGCTGACACCGGGAGTGGATTATACCGTCGACTACCAGGTCGGTTCAGTGCGCATCACGAAGGAAGAAGCACTGCTGCCCGACGCCAAGGTGGAAATCGAATACGAGAAGCAGGATCTGTTCACCTTCGCTTCGAAAACCCTCATGGGCGCGCGCGGTGAACTGGAACTGGGACGCGACTCGTACGCCGGTTTCACCTACATGAGCCTGAGTCAGAAAACGCTCAGCGACAAGGTGCGCATCGGCGAAGAACCGATCAGCAATGACATGTTCGGCATCGACGCGAAAACGCAGCTCGACATGCCCGTGATCACCGACGCACTCAATACCCTTCCATTCATTACCACGAAAGAAAAATCTTCGCTGATGCTGCAGGGCGAAGCTGCCGTGGTCATGCCGCAGGGAAGCAACAAAACCAGCAGCATTCCGTCCGACGGCGGCGCCGGCATCGCTTATCTGGACGACTTCGAAGGCTCGCGCATCTTCATTCCCCTGCAGACTGCCTACACCGTCTGGAAACTTGCGTCACCCCCGGTGAGTCTGCCCGGCATGGGTGCAGATTCAGCGAGGATCATGCAGGAGCACCGCGCACAGCTTTCCTGGTACAACATCCCCATCTCCGTATCATCCGACCGCATCGTGAGCGTGAAGGACATCTGGCCCGAAAAGAGCGTCGCCCGCGAGGATCAGCGCGTCACCGTGCTCGACCTCGACTATCGACCGGCCGAAATCGGTATGTACAATTACGTCGAGCCGGATGCAACCACCGGCGGCATGCCTTCACAGGCACGCAGCAACTGGGCCGGCATCATGCGCCTGCTGCCTGTGAATGCCACCAATCTCGTGGACGGCAACTTCAACTACATCGAGCTCTGGATGAAGGTGGAGAATACCACCTCGGGTAAAATGGTCATTGATCTCGGAAAAATCTCCGAGGACGTCATCCCGAACGGCGAGATGAATTCAGAGGATGAGGTGCTGCCCAATTCCATTCGCAACGGCATCGTGAATCCGGGCGAGGATGTCGGTCTCGACATGCTCACGGACGCTGAGGAAATTGCACAGCACGGCAGGGAAAGCGGCGACAACTACGGTTACGATCCCGGCACCTGGCGCACGTTCAATGGCACGCAGGGCAACTACGACGGAGACGATCCGGCCGGCGTTTCGCCCGACACCGAGGATCTCAACAACAACGCCAACCTCGACCTGGCCAACGACTATTTCCGCTATGTCATCGATCTCGATACGACGACGTTCGCCAGCGGCCACGACTACGTCGTCGGTGGCGGCAGCAAGGGCTGGTATCAGTTCCGCATCCCGCTGACTGAGCCTGATGAATCCGTCGGCACGCCCTCGCTCGACAATGTCGAATACATGCGCGTCTTCCTGACCGACGCCCCCGCGCCCGCTCCGGAAACCGCCGTCAACGTGCGCATCGCCGAGTTCAACTTCGTCGGCAATCAGTGGTACGAGCGTCTGCGCAACGATCCGATGTTCGCCGTGTCCGTTGTCAACGTCGAGGACAATCCGGGTGAGTATGACGTGCCGCCCGGTGTGATTCGTCCCCGCGACCGTACGCGTCCCGACCAGGAGATTTACGGCAACGAGCAATCGCTTGCACTCAATTTCACGAACATGCCGCCGGACACACTGAAGGAAGCGTACCGCGTCTTCCCCGGCAACGGCATCGACCTCTTCAACTACCGCAAACTGAAGATGTACGTGCATGGTGATCCGAACCTGGCCAACAACGAATCCGAGCTGGTCATGCGCTTCGGCATCGACACCGCCAATTTCTACGAGTACCGCACGCTGCTCAAGCCGGGCTGGGATGCTGACAACGAAGTGGATATTGATTTTGCCGCCCTGACCTCGATCAAGAGTCTGCTCGACACCACAGATCTCGAGATAACAGTGCCTGTCGACCCGAATGACCCAACAACGGTGTTCCGTGTCAAGCGCTCGGGACGCGCGGCGCCGGATCTCGTCGGCGTGCAGTTCATCAGCGTGGGTGTGCGCAATGTCAGTGACAATGATATTACCGGCAGCGTGTGGGTGAACGAGCTGCGTGTGATTCAGCCCAATACGCAGAACGGCTATGCCTACAACGCGTCAATGAATATGCGGCTGGCGGATATCGCCGACATCTCCGCGAGCGTCAGCCATTCCGATCCCTATTTCCACGGGATATCGGAGCGCTTCAGTACTTCACGCGCGTGGACAACGAACTGGAACATGACCACCACGCTGAATATCGACAAGGCGTTTCCGGAGGACTGGAAAGGGACGCAGATGCGCGTCACCTATTCGCATGCGGAAAATCTGAGCAAGCCGCTGCTCGTGCCCGGCGAACCGGATGTCGAGGTCGAGGCCTCGGTGAATGCGCTGGCGCAGAGCATGCGCGACGACGGCGCCTCGCAGCGCGAGATTGATGAGGCCGTGCGCAATGCGCGCATCGCGACACAGACGCTGAGCATTCGCGACAGCTGGGCCATCCCGACCGTGAAACTCAAGGCGCCGGGTGAAAGCTGGCTGGTGCAGGACATTGTCAACCGCCTCGAACTGAGTTACAATTACACCATCACGCGCGAGCGCTCCACCATTCTGCAGTCGCGCCGCAACTGGCAGTGGCAGGCCCGCGTGGGATATGGCTATGACTTCGGCAGGGAAGCCTATATCAAACCGTTTGAGGATCTTTTCGACGGCATCTTCCTGCTCGATTTTTACAAGGATGCGAAATGGTATTTCCTGCCCTCGCGTTTTGGCGCCGCTGCCGGACTCGAGCGTTCCCGCATCGAAGAAGTGGAGCGCAATCCCGTGCGCACGCTTCCCTACACGCGAACGTTCACGCATGACCGGAACGCCAACCTCGCCTTCACGCTGTCGGAAGAATCCCTGCTCAACCTGAGCGGAAGCTACAATGTGAACATGCGCACGTCGCTGGCGAGCCTGGAAACGCAGTACCTGCTCGATGAAAACGGTGACCGCGTCTACGACCAGTTCAGTCTGCCCATCGTGCTGCAGCGGCAGAGCTCGGCCATCTTCAACGACATTTTCTTCGGGCGTAATGGCGGACTCTTCTTCGGACTCCCCACCGACTATCAGCAGCAATTCGCCCTTCAGAGTCGTCCCGTCGTGCCCGGCTTCTTCGGACTCGACCGCTATGTCGACCTCACCTCGAGCTATCAGGTCTCCTACACCTGGGCACAGAACCTGCAGCAGCAGGCACAGGGACGCACCGCGGGATACAACGCGACGCTCAACGCGCAGATGAATATCAAACTCAAGACACTGTTCGAGCCGCTGTTTGAGAAGTCCGCCGGTGGAGCGGTAAGCACGCCGGAAAGGAAGCCAACACCGGGACGCCGCAGTTCCGCGAAAAACTGGGACAAGCCCGAGCAGCCGATTCCCCAGGAAGATCAGCAGGCCATTCTGCGGGAGTACAAGGACAAGCCGATGACCGAGCTTATCCAGGTGCTGCAGGAGAAGTACGGACCAAAGGCCGAAGAACTGATCGCGCGCCTCGAACCGATGGTGGAGAAGGAAGCGGAACTTGCCGATCTGCGGAACAAATCCGCCAGCCAGGAAGATCTCGAACGCATCGTGCAGCTGAACGAGGAAGTACAGAACGCCCGCCGCGAAGTCATGAACCTGCTCACCGGCAATCAGAGCGCGGAAATGGCGTCCGAGGGAGTGGAAGAGATAGATAGTTCGCCATCGGATCTTTCGACGATTTTCCGTGAGATTGCGTATTACGGACTCAAGGTGCCCTTCCTCGATTACGACAACATCGGCATCACCTTCAATCAGACAAACCGCAGCCAGGTGGCCGGTGTGCGCGGCGAAAGCGGCTTCTCCACATTCTGGGGAAGCGTCCCCTTCGGCAATCCCCCGAACGCCGACGAGGGTCCCTCGCGTCTCTATCAGCTCGGCTTGATCAGCGACCCGAATCCTTCATCAGGCCGCCTCGCTTTCAAGAGCGCCTTCCCCTTCATCGGGATAGAGAATTACGAGCGTGGACTCCGCGCCCCGAATCCCCAGGGTGTGTACTCCGACAACTATGCCCAGAGCAACACCTTCTCGATCAAAACCAACCGTCCCCTCTGGGAAGGTGCACGCCTCGATCTGAACTGGGACCTGCGCTGGTCGCTCAACAAGAATTATCAGATTCAGGTTGATGACGCGGGACGACAGACCATCGCCAGCTCTGAAGTCACGGGAACGCTCGAGCGCTCGTACATGGCCTTCCCTGACTTCCTCATGTTCAGCCTTTTCAACACGAACATGAATGCGGTCAACGAACGCTACCAGGCACTGCTCAACGATCTTACGGACAAACGCACGGATACCGAAAAACTGGCCGTGGCCTTCGAAGAAGGCTTCGAAGCCCTGCCATGGCTGCGCGAATTGCTGGGCAGTTATTTCCCGCGTCTCAACTACGGCATCCGCTGGGATGGACTCGAGAAATGGAGTCTGCTCGAAAACCTGGCCGACCGTATTTCCCTCGAGCACCGCTACTCCTCGAATTTCTCGCAGGCCTATCGCCACGATCAGGACAACGGTCGCCGGCAGACGGAAACCGAAAAAATCAGCTACGGCTTCCAGCCACTGCTTGGCGTCAACATGTCGTTCAACCAGGTATGGGGCGGTGACCTGAGCGTGCAGACGCGCTGGGACAAGAAAGGCAGCTTCGCACTCAATACGGGATCGAGCAACATCGTGGAAGACAAAACCGATGAATTCTCGCTGACCGCGGAATTCAAGAAAGCGGGCTTTGAAATGCCGATGTTCGGACTGTCGCTGAAAAATGACATTCAGTTCACGCTGTCGTTCACGCTCAGCAAAACCGCATCGCAGGTGTACTCACCGGAGAACCTGACAAATGGACAGCCGCGCGAAGGTATGACACGCACCAGCATCGAACCACGCGTCCGCTACAGCATCAGTCAGCGCGTGCAGGCTTCGATCTTCTATCGCTACCAGCGTACCAGTCCCGATGCCGAGGTCGGCTCCCGCGTGCCGGGCAGCACCACGCATGAAGGCGGACTGGAAATGCGCATCACCATCGCGGGATCCTGATCCCCCGCAGCAGGCATACATCCCTCGCAGCAGGCATACATCCCCCGCAGCGGGTGACCACAGTTTTCGGGGAGGAATCAACAGCAGGGAAAACAGTACTTGCGACTGTGTCGCATGATGACGAGTTTTCAGGATGCAAAGCATACACATCAGCAGGAAGTAGAAATACCATGAGTCTCAACATGCAGGATATGATGGCGCGCGTGCAGGAACTGCAAAGCCGCATGGCGGAAGCCCAGCAGAAACTCCGCGACCTCGAAACCACGGCGGAAGTCGGCGGCGGCATGGTGCGCGTCACCATGAACGGCAAACAGGAAGTGCGCAAGATTTCCATCGAGAAAAGCGTCGTCACGCCCGATGACGTGGAATTGCTCGAAGACCTGATCCTTTCGGCAGTAAACAAAGCCATCGACCAGTCGCAGAAAATGGCCAAGGAAGAAATGGGCAGTGCGACGTCGGGACTGCTGCCGAACATCCCCGGTCTCGATCTCGGCAATCTCGGACTCTGATCAATTCATGTGGACCCGCGGCGGCGCGGGTCCTGATCTCATTCTCCCAGGCCAGGCATGCTCTCAACCTCCCCTTCTCTCGATGCACTCATCGCCGAATTCACCCGTCTCCCGGGCATCGGCCGAAAGACCGCGCAGCGCCTCGCGCTGTACGTGCTCAAGCGTCCCCGCCAGGAAATCGAACAGATGGCCACGACGCTGCTGCAGGTCAAGGACCAGGTGCGCACCTGCTCGGTGTGCTGCAACATCACCGAAGACGATCCCTGCGCAATCTGCACCAGTCACAAGCGCGACCGCAGCCTGATCTGCGTTGTGGAAGAGTCCAATGACGTATTCGCCATCGAACGCGGCAATGAATTCCGCGGGATGTATCACGTGCTCGGGGGACGCCTTTCGCCGCTGGAGGGCATCGGACCCGATGATCTCTCGGTCCGCGAGCTGCTCGACCGCGCGGCGGGTGAAGTCGAGGAAATCATTCTCGCGATGAATCCCAACGTCGAGGGCGAAGCCACGACACTGTATCTCTCCAAACTGCTTAAGCCGCTGGGCGTACGCACAACGCGTATCGCACGCGGTATCCCTATGGGAAGCGATCTCGAATTCACCGACGCGGCGACGATCACCCGCGCGTTTGAAGGACGCATCGACCTCTGAACTTAATCCGGCCAACACACATGTCCTGGTACAAGCGATGGTTCGCCGACGAGCATTACATGGCGCTGTATGCCCATCGTGATGACAGCGAAGCGCGTCGCGCCATCGACCTGTTTGAACAGCGCGCGCTCACGGTTCGTGACCGCTATTGCCTGGATCTGGCCTGCGGCACCGGCAGGCATGCCTTCGAACTTGCAAGGCGCGGCGCCCGCGTCCTTGCCGCAGACCTCTCCCCAACCCTGCTCGCAGCCGCCGCGCGCAAAACACAGCGCTATGCCGGCAGCATGCAATTACTGCAGGCCGATATGCGGCGGCTGCCGATTTCGCCGCACAGCCTCGACGCCGTGCTGCAGCTGTTCACCGCCTTCGGCTACTTTCGCAGTGATGAAGAAAATGCCGCCGTTATTGCAGGTGTGCGGCGCAGCATGAAAAGCGGCGGCATGTACCTTCTCGATTTCCTGAACGCCGCGCAGGTACGCGCGGATCTTGTTCCGCAAAGCGAACAGCGCATGAACGGCGTACTCGTCCGCCAGGAGCGCCGCATCCACGACGACCGCGTCGAAAAACGCATCACCATCACTTCCGACGACGGCGAACACCAGTTCGAAGAATCCGTGCGCCTCTTTACCCTCGACGATTTTCGCAGTATGTTCCAGAAAAATGGATTCGTGCTCGATAGCGTCGCCGGTGATTATGACGGCCGCGCCTTCGACGACGCCTCCCCCCGCTGTCTGATGTTCGCCCGGGCCGAATGATGAAACCCGCAACGACGTATCTGCACCGCATTCGCGTCCTTACGCTGTCGCTGACGCTCGCGTTCACCGCGACGGCCTGTGACCTGTTCAGCACGCGCGATCCCGAACCCCCGAGCAGCGGCAGTTCCACCTTCGTACCGGCGACTTCTCCCGACCTCGTCCTCGCCAACCTCGAAAACGCCATCGCGGAAAAGAACACCGAGAATTACCTGCGCTGCCTGGTCGACACACTCAATTCCAGTCAGCGCTACACATTCATTCCCACTTCCGCCGCTGCGGGACGCTATGCGACGACGTTCGCAGACTGGTCCCTCCAGAGCGAACGCGGCTGGTTCGCCGCCTTGAAAGCCTTCGCCGAGGATGATGCGCCATCAAGCCTCTCCCTCACGGGCAGTTTCGCGGTCATCGCGGCCGACTCCGCCGTATACGAAGGCGAGTACGATCTCAACTTCCGTCACGGTCTGAGCAGCGTCTCCGAAACCGCGCGCGGCAGCCTGCAGTTCATCATGCACCCCGACCGCAATTCCATCTGGAGCATTACGCGCTGGACCGACCTCCCCCTCAATGACGAAACGAGCTGGAGCGAATGGAAAGGACGCTTTGCAAATTGAAACCTTCGCGGAGACGTCAGGCGCGGGTGCTTCACCTCACGCCTCCGTTGCTGCTCGTCACCCTGCTGCTGCTGGGCGTCGTTGCGGCGTGCAATCCCTTTGCTCCCGCACTGGATGAGGATACGGGTGGCGATGCCAGTCTGATCACCGATCAGACGACGGTAGACGGACTCTTCCAGAACTTCCGCTATGCGTACACGTTCAAGGATACCACGATTTACGGGGGACTGCTGGCGCACGATTTCGTTTTCACCTATCGCGACTACGAGCGACGGGTGGATGAGAGCTGGGGACGCGATGAGGAAATGCGCATTACCTGGCATCTCTTCCAGAACGCCAGCAGCCTCAATCTCGTGTGGAACAACATCGTCGGCTTTTCCGGCGACTCCCTCCGCAGCAGCGTCACGCGTGGCTTCAATCTCACCGTCACCTTCAATCCGAACGACGTGGTGCGCGTCGATGGACGCGTGTCGCTCGACCTCCGGCGCACCCTCTCCACCGACCCCTGGAAAATCACGCAGTGGAAAGACGAATCGAACTACTGACGTGAACATTCTTCACAACCCGTTCCCCATTTTCACATTACAAAAATCTTAACTCGCCGAATATGACTCATATTCGGGAATGCGGTTTTGGCGCGATATTTGCAACAGTATAACTGCCTCGTAGTCTCAGCAGTAATAGGAGTGCAGCAATGGTCGGTCAGCAAATGATAACAGAAGCACGCAGCAGGAATCGCGGCTCACGCGCCATCGCCATTGCACACCCTCGAAGTCTTACGCGTCACGGGGCAAACTCAACGGCCGCTCTCGTCTATGCATTCATGAAGCCGCTGAGCAATCTTCTGTCAAAACTGCGGCTGCACTGAGCTTCAAATACAGCCTCATATAGATTCATTCCCGTCCCGTGTCTGTTTTCGGGACGGTTTTTTTTGTGCCCTCCCCTATCCTGAAGGATTTTTTCCACCCCGCCGGGCTTTTCCCTTGCTCTTTGCCATGTGCCCTCCTATTTTTTGGGTTCCAGACGACAATCATTCAGCAGCGAGGGACAGCGATGGATAAGGAACTGAAAGACTATTTCGAGGGATATGACATTTCAGGGGAGCAGGACGAGGAAGTGTACCGCCACCAGTCGAAACAGGTTGGTGAACAGTTCGAGGAGAAGCTCGAGCGCGTGGGACACAAGCTGCGCTTCGCACAGGATTTGATCGCGCTGTTCCGCTATTTCTCGGATGCGGCGGTGCCCTGGCAGAAAAAGACCATCGTCGTCGGCGCCCTGCTGTACTTCATCTCGCCGCTGGATGCCATTCCCGATTTCGCGCCCCTCGCAGGCTATCTCGATGATCTCGGTGTCATTCTCGCCGTGACCAAGTTCATGTCTGCCGAACTGGCGCCGTATTACCAGATGCCTTCCGAACCGGCGCAGCACAAAGCGCCCGCTTCGCGTCCCGCACCACGGCCGGAGCCGGAAGAACACATCGCCTTCGACTGATCGATCGTGACCGCGCGTTTCCGAACCGGGGAAGCACCCGACTGTTGCGAATTACGCAGGGAAGGTGCTGAAGCGCGCGTCGCATACAGCAATCAATCATGCATAGGGAGAACATGATGCAGAACGCTTCGTTTGACGACGCCCTCAGGGCGTTGCGCCATCATTTCGGGTACGAGAACTTTCGTCCCGGACAGGATCATATCGTCAAGACCATTCTCGAGGGAAAAAACACTGTCGCCGTCATGCCGACGGGCGGAGGGAAATCGATCTGTTACCAGATTCCGGCCGTCCTGTTCGAGGGACTCACCATTGTCATTTCCCCACTGATTTCATTGATGCAGGACCAGGTCGCCGCGCTGGAGCGCGCGCGCATCAAGGCCACCTTCATCAATTCCATGCTCGATTACCAGGAAGTGCTCGCCCGTCTCGACAAGGCGCGCAACGGCTGGTACAAACTCATGTACGTGGCGCCCGAGCGCTTTGAAAGCAAGACTTTCATAGAGCGCATGAAGGGCATCCGTATCGCGATGTTCGCGGTGGACGAAGCGCATTGCATCAGCGAATGGGGACATGACTTTCGTCCCAGTTACATGAAGCTCAAGGATGCGCTGGCCGAACTCGGGAGTCCCCTCACCGTCGCCCTCACCGCCACGGCCACACCCGATGTGCGGCAGGACATCCAGCATCAGCTCTCGCTGGAGAATCCCGAAGTCATCGTACGCGGTTTCAACCGCGCCAATCTCACGCTCGCGGTGATGCGCGGAGTGAACAAGCGCGATGAAATCCTGCGCCTCTGCACGAATGACGACTGCGGCATCGTCTATGCGGGCACGCGCAACAATGTCGAGGAAATCGCCATCATGCTGCGGCAGCATGGCATCGCCGCGGAGTCGTATCACGGCGGGATGCAGTCGGGCGCGCGGCAGGATGTGCAGAATCGCTTCATGGACGGACGCACGCGCGTCATCGTCGCGACCACGGCGTTCGGCATGGGCATCGACAAAAGGGATGTGCGCTTCGTGGTACATCACGACATGCCGTCGACGCTCGAGCAGTATTATCAGGAGGCGGGACGTGCGGGACGCGACGGTAAGGAGAGCGTCTGCACACTGCTGTATCATCCGAAAGACCGTTCGCTGCCCGAGTTTTTCATTCGCAACACCTTCCCCGACCGCACACTGATACAGAAGACCTACGCGCAGCTGCATCAGTTCGCCGGGAATCAGCTCGGACAGTCGTTCGACGGACTCGTCGCCCATACACCGTCATCCCTCGCGGCATTGCTGGGGCAGACTTCCGAGGCCGCGGTGCGCGGGTCACTCGATGTACTGGAGCGTTCGGGCTACATCCGGCGCATACAGGAATCGTACAGCGAGTCGACTGTGCAATTCCTCCTCCCGCCCGAGCGCATGCGGCTGTGGATGATAGAAACTGCGCCGGCAGAGCTGCAGCCGGTCATGGTGCATCTGCTGCGTGTGGTGGGCGGTGCGGCCTTCTACGATCCCGTCCCGCTGTACATGGACGAACTCGCGCAGAAAAGCGGCTACAACGTCGAAGATCTCATGCCCACACTGCGCCGTCTGCACGACGAGCGCATCATCGATTTCACGGCGGGAAGACGCGGCAGCGGCATTGCACTGCTCGGTCAGCGCGTGCAGGCCGCGGATCTCGAAATCGACTACAGCAGCATTCAGCGTCGCATGCGGCATCAGCTCGAGAAGCTGCAGGCGATGGAACATTACATCACCGGCGCGGCCTGCAGGCGCAACATGATACTGGAATACTTCGACGAGGAAGGTATCGAAGGGGTCTGCGGGAAATGCGACAACTGCACCTCCACCGCCATCGACGTGCAAGAGGAAACCGGGCAGGATCTCTTCGACCGTTACCATGCGCTCGTGCTGCATTGCGCTGCCGAGACCGGGGGACGCTTCGGACGCACAACACTGGTGGACGTACTGCGCGGGGCGCAGACGCAGCGACTGGCGCAGTTCCGCCTGCATGAAGCCAGCTGCTATGCCAAACTGCGCAGTGTGGACAAACGGCATGTCATGGAAATCATGGATGCGCTGATCGCGCAGGGCTGGCTGGCCAAAAGCGATTCACTGCGTCCCTCGGTGTACATCACCGAAATCGGCAGGGCGCATCTCGGCTACGATGTCAAACCCATGCCGCTGCCCGCACCCGGCGAAACTGCGGAAACCGGTGTGAAAGACCCAGTGCTGTACGAGGCGCTGAAGACCGTCCGTCGCCGGCTGGCCGCCGCCGCCAACGTTCCCTCGCACACGCTGGTACCCGACAAGGTGCTGCGCCTGATGGCTGATCAGCGTCCCCGAAGCCGCGAGGAAGCGCTCGCCATTGAGGGTATGGGACCGGTGACCTTCCAGAAATGCGGCCGCGAGCTGCTGGGCGCCATCGGCGATCATCTGCATGAACAGTCGCTGTCGGAGAGCATGGAGAAGAGTCGCGATGCGTTCGCGGAGCTGCCGGCAGGACTCCGCAGCACGTGGGAGCTGGCGGAGCGCGGACTCGGACTCGGCGACATTGCGCAGCGGCGGGGATTGACGGAAGGCACGGTGTCGAATCACCTGGCGGATATCATCCGGCGTGGCATGCAGTTCAAGCTCGATGCACTCGTGCCGCAGGCACATCAGGATCAGATTCGCGGCGCGGTGAGAAAACTGCGCGACAGTAATCTCAAGAAGATCAAGGGAATCGTCGACAGCGAGGTCAGCTTCGCGGAAATCCGCATCATGCTGGCCGTGATCGACAGGGAGCATATGCTCAGCAGGCAATAATCAGGCACCCAAGGATGATCGTACCGGCGAGGCTTACTGCACTGGCCGGAATAATTGTGCAGCATCGTATGTCCACGAGGGATGAGCTGAGCGCTCGACTCAGCGTACGGAGAGATACTGCACGCTGAAAAGGTTGCGGGAATCGGTCCACACCCGGTCGACATTGAAATACGGCTTCGCCAGGGCGGCGAATTCCTCGATGCTGTACTTGTAGGAGTACTCGGTGCAGATGCTTTCCCCGCTGTGGAAGATGACTTGCTCACCGTCCACATGCGCGACCTGTTCACGTTTGCTGATCAGGTGCATTTCAATGCGTCCTTCACCCGCGTTGTACACCGCCCTGTGCCGGAATGCGTCAAGATCGAAATCCGCATCGAACTCGCGGTTGAGGCGCACGAGCATGTTGAGATTGAAATCCGCCGTCACACCGCGAGCGTCATTATAGGCTGCATCCAGCACGTTCAGATCTTTCTTGAGGTCCACCCCGATCAGCAGTCCGCCGTCGTCCCCCACCACTTCGGCAATATGGCCGAGAAATTCGCGGGCCTCGGGAGGAGTGAAATTCCCGATGGTGGATCCGGGGAAGAAAACCACGCGCCTGTCGTGCGGCACATCGATGTCGGGCAGCTCATAATCCTGCGTGTAATCCGCAGGCACAGGAAGAATGTGCAGCGACGGATATTCCCGTCGCAATTCCGAAGCCGCCATCAGCAGATGCTCGCCGGAGATATCGATCGGCACATACGCCGCGATGCCGCGGAGATGGTCGAGCAGCAGGCGAATTTTCACGCTCGCCCCGGCGCCGTATTCGATCAGCAGGCAGCTGCGTCCCATCTGTCGCGCGATGTCATCGATGTTGTTGCGGAGGATGCTGATTTCCGTGCGCGTGGGATAGTATTCCCTCAGCGTACAGATTTCCTCGAACAGCGACGAACCGATCTCATCGTAGAAATACTTGCTCGGCAGCATTTTCTGCGGCTGCCGGAGTCCCTCGAGAAGTTCTTCGCGCAGGAGCTGACGCTCCTGTTCCACCGATGTCCTGGTTGCTTTCATCGTCCTCCTCCTTCTGCATCTTTTGCGAGACGTATCCCTATGAACTGCCAGCGACTGTGTGGGGGGAAAAAATTCCGGTACGTGCTGCGTACATGATTTCGTGTCGTGGCACAGGATCCGCCGCGCAGTACGACCTGGCTGGACATGAACTTCCCGTTGTACTCGCCCACGGCTCCCGGCGGAGGCGTGTACCCGGGATACGGCGCATACGCACTCCGCGTCCACTCCCACACATCCCCGAACATTTGCTGCAGTCCCTGCTTTCCCTCCGTTGCGCGTGGATGATACACCCCGTCGTCGGCAAAGTGTCCTTCAAGCGAGGCAGCGTCGGACGCAGCGGCGACTTCCCATTCGTCCTCCCCCGCCAGACGTGCTCCGGCCCAGCGCGCATAGGCGTCCGCTTCGTACAGGCTGACATGCACGACCGGCTGGGCCATATCCACCGGCCCGAAACCGTGCAGCGTGAAATGATGCCATACGCCGTCGACCTTCTCCCAGTACAGCGGTGCCTGCCAGCCTTCCGCCTCCACGGTCGCCGCGCCGTCTGAAAGCCACAGCTCCGCTCGCCGATAGCCGTCATCTTCGATGAACCGGAGGTACTCGCCGCAGGTCACAGCGCGCGAGGCCAGCGCGAAGTCGTGGATGAAACGCTGATGCCGCGGACCCTCATTGTCATAGAAAAAGCCACTGCCTTCATAGCCGATCTCCCGCAATCCCGCCTTGAATTCCAGCCAGCGCAACGGAACCGTTTCCGCTTGTGGAAAGTCCGGTGCGGGAAGAAAGGCGGGACGCAGGGGATTGACCGAAAGCACATGCTTGATGTCGGTGAGCAGAAGTTCCTGATGCTGCTGTTCGTGGTTGAGTCCCAACGTGATGATGGGTTCAATTTCCCGCAGCAGCGCGGCATCCGCACCGTCGATTAATTCCATGACCGCCGCGTCAACGTGTTCGCGGTAGGCGTAGATGTCGCGCACGGTGGGACGCGACAGCAGTCCCCTGTGCGGACGGTGAAAGCGTTCGCCGATCTGCACGTAGTAACTGTTGAACAGGAAGGAATACTGCGGATGTGGTGATGTATAATTATCCGCGTAGCGGTCAAGCAGGAAGGCTTCGAAAAACCAGGAGGTGTGGGCGAGATGCCATTTGGTGGGACTCACATCGGGCATGGTCTGCACGACGTAGTCTTCGGTTTCCAGCGTTTCGCACAGCTGATGGGTAAACGCGCGCACGGTCTGATAACGCTGTGCCAGCGTTTCCTCGAGCGGAAACTCCACGATGCCCGATCCCGCATCGCGCTGCAATGTCGCAGTCATGTTATCCTCAAAATGGAATGCTGTCTGCGTCTATGTTAGTGTGTCAGTCCTTTGATTCCAAATTTGCTGCCGGCGGGACGGGGAGTCCCTCGAGCCGCATGATCACCAGCGCGTTGGTTGTGGGACAGGGTCCTTCGCGCAATGTGTAATCGAACACCATACGCTCATCCCGCACCTGCTCCCTGAAATGCATGTTCACCAGTCCCTCAACCCCGCCTTCGAGCGAGGTCAGCTCGATGTCGTGCGTGGAAACGATGCCGGTCCCATGCCTGCCCGCCAGCGCCTTGAGATATGCTTCGCCGCCGACATGACGCTCGATATTGTTTGTGCCCTTGAAAATCTCATCGATGAGGAAAAACAGCGGATGCGCATCGCCTTCGCTGTCCAGCTGTTCGAGCAGCCGGCGCAGCCGCCGCACCTCGGCATAGAAATACGACACGCCTTCGCGCAGCGAATCGCTGATTTCGATGCAGGTATAGAGGCGGAAAAGGCGTGAAGAAAAACGCCGCGCTGCGACGGGTCCCCCCGCCCATGCCAGTGCGAAGTTGATACCGACGGTGCGCAGGAAGGTGCTCTTCCCCGACATGTTTGAACCGGTGACGAGGAACAGCGTACCGATGCTGTCGACGCGGAAATCATTGGCCACGCGCGTATCAATGGGAATCAGCGGATGTCCCAGCTGCTCGGCTTCATACACCGGTGCCGGATTGCGGCTTTCACCGCTGGTGATTTCCGGCGTCTCGAGCAATGCGGGAAAAGAATACTCGGGATACAGCGCGGCGAGGTTGGCGAGGGACTGCAGGGCTTCGAGCTGCTGCAGGGCTTCGAGCCAGTCGGGCAGCAGCTTTTCGATGGCTTTCCGTTTGCGCTCGAGCCGCGCAGCGAAGATGAAATCCCACGGCAGTGCGATATTGAGCAGCAGCATCATGACCGGGTTCATACTGAGTCCCGCCGCAATCACATCGCGCAGTATGCCGCGGATGTGGCGCGAGGGACGCTTGTCCTCTGCATGAAACGCAGTGGTCAATTCCTGCAGCGCCTCATTGCCCGCGGTGGGATAATCCTCAATGAAGCGGAACACGGTTTTCAGCCGTCCGAGTTCGGCATCCAGCTGCGTGGCGGTGAGCATGAAGCTTTCGCGCACGCGTCCGTTGGCGAAATACACCGCGCCGTAGGCGAAGAGTCCGAGCATGAACCAGGGACCTGTCACGCCATATCCCCACAGCAGAAACAGTACGAGGTTCGCCGCGGCGATCAGCAGCGTGAGCGGCAGCACCCAGCGTATGGTGCGGGGCAATTCGGCCGAGCGCAGCCATGCAAGAAAAGCTTCACCGTCGAGCCGCTCGCCCGACACCATTGCGTATTCGAGCTGCATGTGTTCCCGGAAATGACGAAGAGGAACGAGGCCCTTCACCAGCCGCTGCCGCGCGAGAATATCCTCACGTTCCGGAGCCGTGCATGTCAGCCACTCTCCGAGCAGACTGCTGCCGCGCCGGGAGACGGAGAGATCGAGCAGCCGGTGCAGCGAGGCGTCACCGAAAATGCCGATATCCCCCGCGAATGGATGATCCGCTTCGGCGCGCTGCACTCCGGGAGCGGGAAGGTGCTCCCATTGCAATGCACGCCGTGCCTGCTGCGCGCGCTTGATATCCTTCCACAGCCGATGCCGTTCGATGCTGCGGTCGGTGCGCCGGTGTCGCGCGGCCACCAGGAAGAACACGACTGCGACGAGCGTCAGAAAGCCTGCAACAAGCGGAGGCGCAAGCGGCAGACCGAAGCCGCCGAGGAAAAACAGGAAGAGCACAACGCGCACCTGCACGAAGCGCGTACTCAGCTTCTGCATCGCGGCAATGCGGCGATCAAGCCGCTGCTGCAAATCCACAGCCGGTGATGTCATGGGTTATTTCCCGCCGCTGCCGATCCAGCGATGCAGCCATTCGTGAAACTGTCCATACCAGTGAATGGAATTCTGCGCATGCAGCACCCAGTGATTTTCGTCGGGATAAATAATCAGGCGGGCGGGAACGCCCTTGGCCTTGAGCATGCCATAAATCTCGAGCGCCTGTCCGTACGGCACGCGGTAATCTTTCTCGCCGTGGATGATGAGCGTCGGCGTCACGTAGTCGGCCGCGTACTGTGAAGGACTCCATTTCAGCACATTGTCGCGTCCATCCCACGGCGTTCCGCCATAGGAAATGTCGCGGTGATGCGTGACGTCCGATCCGAACTGCGCCATGAGATTGTACACGCCGGCGTGATTGATGATGGCAGCGTAGCGATCGGTATGTCCCCCGATCCACGACACCAGGTACCCGCCGTAGCTGCCGCCCGCCACGGCCATGCGCGTCGAATCGATGAACGGCTTTTTGATCATCGCGTCCGTCGCCTTCATCACATCGATGAAGGGCAGTCGTGGGTGCTCGCCGTTGATGCGGTCGGCGAAGTATTCACCGAATCCTGTCGAGCCGTGGAAATTCGGGGTGATGGTCACATACCCGCCGGCTGCGAAGGTCTGCGCATTCCAGCGGGGATGGAAGTTGTCCTGGAAGGCCCCGTGGGGACCACCATGCACCATCACCAGCAGCGGCCAGCGCTTTGAAGCGTCAAAGTTCGGGGGATAGATAATGTACATCTGCACGCTGTCCCCTTCCGCGCCTTCGATCCAGGCGTTTTCCACGCGACCCATGGTCACGTTCGCGAGCAGCTCGTCATTGAAATTCGACAGCTTCCGCATATTGCCACCGTCGGTGTCCATGCTGTACACGGCGTCGGGCGCGGAGAGGGATTCGTGGAGGAAGACGATGCGTCCATCATGCACCTGCAGATTACTGTTCGCGCCGTTGTGCAGGAGGGTGGATACCGCGCCGCCGCTCAGGGGAGCCGAGAACACGCTGGTCTTGCCGAAATGCGACGCGGTGAAATACACCGTACGGTCGTCTTCGTCCGTGGTCCAGCCTGAAGCGCTCCGGTCAAAATCACGGCAGACCTCAACGATCTCTCCACTGCTGCGGTCCATGCGCACGAGCTTGACGTTTTCTGCATTCATGTCCGTACGCGTCTGCCTGCCGTAAAGCAGGTATTTCCCGTCATGCGTGTAATACGGGGAAAAGTCATCGGCGGGATTGTCGGCCGTCACACTGCGCAGCTCGCCGCTGCCGTCGGTCGGGAGCACGTACACATCGAAATACAGCTCGTCGTATGGGGGACCCGTGGTGAGTCCGCTCACGGCAATCTCTTTCCCGTCAGGAGAAATCGTGTAATCCACGCCGCCCGAATAACTGAAGTATCGATCGTACCCCGGCGTGAGATTCGTGACCCGGTGATTGCGGACGTTGACCGCATAGATGTGCTTGAGGTAGCCATCGGTCAGATAATGATCCCAGTAGCGGTAGAGGCGGTTCTCGGTGATTCTCGCCGTGACCTTGCTTTCCTTGCGCCGCTTGATTTCGGTGCGGAGGGAATCGAAATCGTCCCATATCCCGGGCAGAATCGAGGAAGTAAATGCGATGCGTTCGCCGTCGGGAAACCACTGCAGCCCACCGACGCCTGTGGGCATGTCCGTCAGTCGCAGCGCTTCCCCGCCGTCGACGGGAATGACGTAGAGCTGCGCGCGCTCGTCCTCACCCCGCTTTGCGACGAAGGCGAGCTGGCTGCCGTCGGGACTCCAGGCCGGACCACCTTCCGAACCTTTGCCGGAAGTAAACTGCCGCGCCGAGCCCGAAGCGACATCGATCAGCCAGATGTCACTGCTGCCTTCGTTGCTCTCGATGTCGTAGCTGGTGACAACCACGGCCGCGGTACTGCCATCGGGAGAAACCGTGAGTCCGCTCACCCGCTTGATCTTCCACAGCGTCTCGGCCGACATGGCCTCGCCCTGCTGGGCCTGGAGTCCGGCAGTGAAAAGAAAGAGGAAAAGGGAAATGGAAAGGAAGGAATAGCGGTATTTCATATCGCAATGCTCCGTTCAACAACAATTTCTATCCCACCCACCCGCATTTATGCAGTTTCTGCATAAAAAACGGCGCGGCAATATGCAGTTTCTGCATATTTACCGGCGCAAAATCAGAAATATGCACATTCTGCATAAACGCATGGCAGCGCATTATGCAGAACGTGCATACAGCGTTCAGTCCTTCTCGAGCTCGGCGCGGATGCGCTGCAGTTCCGCGCGGTGATCGTCGCTGACCTTCGGGTAATGCAGGTCGAGCGATTCAAGTTCCTTCACGATAATATCAGCCACGGCGCAGCGCATGAACCATTTATGGTCGGCGGGAATGATATGCCAGGGCGCGTGCTCGGTGCTGGTGTGATTGAACATGTCCTCATAGGCGTGCTGGTAATCCTGCCAGTGCCCGCGTTCGCGCAGGTCACTCGAAGAGAACTTCCAGTTCTTTTCCGGGCGATCGATGCGCCGCAGGAAGCGCCGTTTCTGTTCGTCCTTCGACACGTTGAGAAAGAACTTCAGCACGCGGGTGCCGTTGCGCACGAGGTAGGATTCGTAATTGTTGATTTCCTCGTAGCGCGCCTTCCACACATGCTTGCGCGCCGAAGGCGGCAGTTTCTGTGCGTCCAGGATCCCGGGATGGACGCGGGTGACCAGAACTTCCTCGTAGTACGAGCGATTGAAAATTCCGATGCGTCCACGTTCGGGCGCACGCTTCATGCAGCGCCAGAGATAGTTGTGATCGAGTTCCTCGGCCGAGGGCGCCTTGAAGCTGTAGACCTGGCAGCCCTGGGGATTGATGCCCGACATCACATGTTTGATCGTGCTGTCCTTCCCCGCCGCATCCATTGCCTGGAATATCAGCAGCAGCGCGTAGCTGTCGTGTGCATAAAGCACATCCTGCAGCTCGGCGAGCCGCCTGATGTCCTTCTGCAGCTTTTTCTTTGCGTCCGCTTTGTGCTCGAATTCGCCGGTATCCGCGGTGTCATAATCCTTGAGACGGATTTCCCTGTCATGGGGAACGACGAAGGGTTCATGCTTCATGGCTGCTCCGTGTATGTTATTCTACAACGCGCACCGATTTGATTTTCACGCCGTTTCCTTTCTTCTCGATCTTGTGCACGACGTCCATGCCCTTGGTGACCTTGCCGAACACCGTGTGCTTGCCGTCGAGCCAGTCACAGCCGGCCTTTTTCGTGACGATGAAAAACTGCGAGCCGTTGGTGTTGGGTCCTGCATTGGCCATGCAGATGGTGCCGTAAGCGACCTGCGCCTTCAGCTTGCCTGGCACGTACACCGGCTCACTGTGTCCCGTGCGACTCTTGTAGAATTCCACGTCATGAGCCATGATGGGACGACCGCTCTGCTCTTTTTCGCAGGCCTTGACGATACTGACCAGCGCCGTGTCGGGCACCGGCGTATTGCGGAAATACGGTGTGAGGATTTGCTGGAAAACCACGATGGCCTGGTTTTCATCCGTGATATCGCCCTTCAGCTCCTCGCCCTTTTCAAAGCATTCGTCCTCGAAAGAGTATCCCGGTCCGCTCGTGCCATCGCCTTTTGGACAACCGCCCTGAATCATGAAATCATCAATCACGCGGTGGAAGGTGAGTCCGTCATAAAACGGCTCCTTCTTCATTTCTCCCGTGTCCGGGTCTTTCCATTCCTTTGTTCCCATCGCCAGTCCGACGAAATTATCCACCGTCTTCGGCGCAATGTCGGGCCACATTTCAATGGTGATATCCCCGAGTTCGGTTTTCATCAGAACGAGCAGCTTGTCGCTGCTCTGCGCGAAACTGCCAGTGGCAAGGAGGGTGAGCAGGGCGGCGACGAGTGCGATTCGTGTCATATGTTTCCTGTCCTTTGCATATCCATGATGGGTAAAGAAGTAATATACAGATACTGGCGGAGAATCCGTGGAGTTCCGGTCCTGCGTGTATGGAGCAAAACGGCAATCCTATGCTGCTGGCAAGCAATCAACGGGAACACCCGTCTTCGTCCTCGCTTCGCTCGACTACGCCGTGGCAAGCTGATCTTCGCCCGTCTTCGGAATATTTTTCCCTATCAGAAAATAAATCGCGCTCCCTTGAATAAATCCGTACCCCACGGGTATCATTAGGGAACGCCACAACAATCGCACTGTGAGAGCAGCAGAAAGAAATGAAGGCAACGAGAGGAAATGACGACGCAGTGATCCGGCGGATACAGTCCGGCGAGCGCGACGCCTACGCGGAACTCGTGCGGACGTACATGCAGCCGGCGTATTACTCGGCGCTGGCGCTGATGGGTTCGCATGACGAGGCGATGGACTGCTCACAGCAGGCGTTCATACGGGCGTGGACGGCGATACGGAAATTCGAGCCCGGCCGCAGTTTTTTCACCTGGTATTACCGCATCCTGCGCAATCTCTGCCTGAACCGTCTGCGCGACCGCGCCGCGCAGGCCGCACCGTTTTCCTCGATGACGCCGCTGTTCGACGTTGCCGACACTGCCGATGACCCTGCCGCCGCTGCGGATCGCTCCATGCTGCGGGAGGAAGTGCGCCGGTCCCTCGAGCGTCTGCGCGCCGAAGAACGTGAGATCATCGTACTACGTGATTTCGACGGCTACAGCTACGATGAGATTGCCGAACTGCTGGAAATCCCCCGCGGCACCGTGATGTCGCGCCTGTATTATGCACGCAAGCACCTGAAGGAAATGCTGGAGGATGTGATATGAAAGGAATGGAAACAGACCGCTTCCGCATGCTGATGATGAAGGCACTGGACGGAGAACTGGCCGGAAGCGAGCACTCGGAATTCGATAACTACCTTCGGGACGAAGAATGTCAACAGGAATGGATTGCATTCCGCAAGGTCAAGGAGGCCACCATGGATCTCAAACTCAGTGAAGCCGCTCCCGAGGTGTGGGACGGCTACTGGAAAGGCGTGTACAACCGCACCGAGCGCGGCATCGCCTGGCTGCTGTTCACCGCAGGCGCCCTGCTGCTCCTCGGCTACGGCGCGGTGGAATTCGTCGAGAAGCTCTGGCTGGATACCCAGGCACCGCTCATCGTCAAAATCGGTATTTTCACACTGGCAGGTGGAAGCTTCCTCCTGCTCTTCTCCGTCATCCGTGAGCGCTGGTTCACTTCCCGCCACGACAAATACAAAAAGGTGCAGCGATGATCGTCGTAACTTCATCCCAGATCGCAGGAAAAACCATTGTCAAAACCCTCGGCGTCGTCCGCGGCAACACCATCCGCGCCCGGCACATCGGCAAGGATATCCTTGCGGGATTCAAGACCATCGTCGGCGGTGAAATCCAGGAATACACAAAGCTCATGGGCGAATCGCGCGACCAGGCCATCGACCGCATGCTGGCCGATGCCGAATCGCTTGGCGCGAACGCCGTGGTGGATGTACGATTTGCGACGAGCTTCCTGATGCAGTCTGCGGCGGAGATTCTGGTGTACGGGACGGCCGTGGTAGTTGAGTAAGTGCGCTCAAGGGGAACACTGATTCTCACGGGTCGTACGGATTTTCGCGGAGGACAAATGGACCGCCTTCGTCCCGCTTCGCGGGACTTCGGCGGGTGAAGAAACATTTTCAATGAAACGCTAACAGCGTTCGGTTTTGGTTTAGGACGCGGTGTTGTAGATTGAGGGATGTTGTTGGATACATGAGAATGTGACGATGAAGCGTCCTTTGATTCTGGTTTCGAATGATGATGGGTATGACAGTCCGGGAATTTATGCGCTTGCGATGGCATTGCGGGCGATAGCGGATATCGTGGTGGTGGCGCCTGCGACGCAGCAGAGCGCGGTGGGACACGCGATCACGGTGCAAACGCCGCTGCGTGCGCGTCCCATACAGCGCGGCAGGCATTTCTCGGGATGGGCGGTGGAGGGGACTCCGGCCGACAGCGTGAAGCTGGGCGTGAGCACGCTGCTGAAGCGCAAACCCGACCTCGTCGTCTCCGGCATCAACCACGGGATGAATACTTCGGTCAACGTCATTTACTCGGGCACCGTCTCCGCCGCCACCGAAGGCGCGGTACTGGGCATTCCCGCCATCGCCTTTTCCCTCGCCTCGCATTCGCTCAAAGCCGACATGCGCGCCGCCGCCACGTTCGCGCGGAAGATGTCCGCCGAAGTCCTGAAAAACGGACTCCCCAAAGGCACACTGCTCAACGTCAACGTCCCCGCCGTTCCTCCCGACGAGATCCAGGGCGTGGCACTGACAAAGCAGGGACGCTCGTGGTGGGACGATGGCTTCGAAGCCCGTCGCGATCCCGTGGGACGCGACTACTACTGGCTGGTGGGCGAATACGTGTGGGACGAAACCCCCGACGTCGACGACGCCGCCCTGCGCAAAAACATGATCTCCGTCACTCCCCTCCACTACAGCCTCACCGACCACACCCTCTTCGAACAGATGAAAGACTGGAACATCTCCCGCCTCCACCGCAAACGGAAGAGCTGAGTCCGCGAAGCCTCTCCCACCGCACATTTCCCTGGCTTTCTTCGCTCACAGATTTACATCTGGTCGGGCCTAAATTTTCATTTGGTCGGATCGTTATTTACATCTGGACGGGCCAAAACTTTCATCTGGTCGACATAATAGTTACATTTAGTCGCTCCTGTTTCATATCCCCATCTTGGCGCCATGCAAAGCAGAGGTCCGTTTCCACGTTTCATACTACCCCGGCTGAAGGAGGCACTCAAGGATACTCCGGTTGTACTTATCCACGGTCCGCGACAGTGTGGGAAATCGACCCTGGTAAAAATGTATGGGGACGAGCTGGGATATCAGTATCTGACTTTTGATGACGAAAACATCCTCGCCTCGGCGGTGTCGGATCCCGTTGGATTCTGCAAGGAGTTGCCAGAGAAGGCGATCCTGGATGAGGTTCAGAGGGTCCCGAAGTTATTCCGGTCTATCAAGGAGATGATCGACAGCGATCGCAAACCCGGAAGATTAATGTTGACTGGATCCGCAAATGTTTTATTGCTCCCAGAACTGTCGGATTCTCTGGCAGGAAGGATGGAAGTACTGAGACTTGGACCGTTGGCGCAGGCGGAGATCATGCGCATGCGCTCAGCACCTTCATTTCTCGATGCGGTATTTGGTTTATCCCAATATGCAAAGCAGACACAGAGACAGGGGGACGATCTGTTGAGAAGAGTCGTCACCGGGGGCTTTCCCCCAGCTGTGCTTCGCTCATCTGAACATCGAAGGAGAGTCTGGCTCGAACAATACAGCGAGGCACTGGTGCAGAAGGATGTGAGGGATTTCTCTCGAATACGCTCGTTTGAAGTACTTCCTCGCTTGCTGGAGGTTGCAGCAGCGCAAACCGGCTCGTTATTCGTAAGCACAAACCTGGCTTCCCCGTTTGAACTCAGTCGCCCCACGATCCGAGAATATATCGCCGTACTTGAGGCGCTCTTTCTTCTGGAACTCATCCCCCCATGGCACAGCAACCGGCTCACACGGATGATAAAGACGCCGAAGCTACATATGGTTGATACAGGACTTGCATCAGCGATGCTTAGCACGAACCAGGAAAGTCTGCACGATGACCGTACCCTCTTCGGACATCTTCTCGAAACGTTTGCCTATCAGGAAATCCGACGCCTCGCGTCATTCTCTGAACATCGGCATCGTTTCTACCACTTCCGAGATAAGGACAAGAAGGAAGTCGATATCGTACTGGAACGAAGTGGCAATTTGCTCAGCGGAATCGAAGTGAAGGCTTCCTCAACAGTAGTGCCGAAGGATTTTCAGGGACTCACAAAACTCAGGGACGCAAGCGGTGAACGGTTCACCCAGGGAATAGTCCTGTATGATGGTGATACTGTACTATCTTTCGGTGACCGCCTTGTTGCCGTGCCCATCTCGGCATTGTGGTCGTGAGAGAGGGATTGGTAGCGAATTCAGCCATCACCGCTGACCGTCCAGCGGCAGAATCAACCCACCATCTCCCGCAACTCTTCCGCGCTCTGTTCGGGAGCGACGGTGTTGATGTAAATGCCGCTGCCCATTTCGAAGCCGGCGGGGGTGGAGATGCGCGGGACGATCACCATGTACCAGTGCAGGTAGCGTACGTCCTCATCGCCCACGGGTGAGGTGCGCAGCAGCATGTTGTAGCTCGGGCTGCCGAGACGGCGATGCAGCGCGCGGAGGGTGCGCGAAAGTGCCTGGGCCAGGGCGGGAATTTCGTGTTCGCCGGACCAGAAAAAGCAGGCGTTGTGCCGCTTCGGATAAATACGCAGCTCGTAGGGCGTGCGCGCGGCGAAGGGACAAAACACGGCGTAGTGCTCGTTCTCATAGACCATGCGCGTCGCCTGCCGGCGCTCTTCCTCCACCATGTCGCAGTACACGCAGGTGCCATAGCTGTCGTAATGCAGCGCTGCTTTCTGGAAGGGATCACGGATGTGCGGGGGAATGATGGGCGAAGCAATGATCTGTGTGTGGGGATGTTCGAGCGAGGTACCGGCGCGTGATCCGTAGTTGCGGAACAGCATGGCAATCGAAATGTTCGGCAGCCGGCTGATGGCCGCCAGGCGCAGGCGGTAGACGGCGATGAGTTCTTCCAGCTCGGACTGCGTGAGCGTCGCCAGCGTCGCATCGTGGCGGGGAGATTCGATGATCACCTCCGCGTGACCGTAGCTGTCGGATTTCAGAAATCGTCCTTCACTCTGCCGCTCCACAGAGCGATCCGGATACAGCGCGCTGTACTTGTTGCGCACCGAGCGGATGCTCCAGTCCTTCCCCTCCCCGATCTGCAGCAGCTCTTCCCCTGTCTCCTCCTCGTTTCCCACGCAGAAGGGACAATCCTCGCGATGCTGCGGCACATTTCCGTTATGATCATCGGGCGAGGAATAATCCCGAGGACGCTCCCCACGCTCTCCCGCAATAATCACCCACTCCTTCGTCGCCAGGTTCTGCCTGAATTCCGACATGCGGCCTCCGTCCAGTGCAACGTGTTCCGTTCGATAGCAATGTAGGAAGAAAGTGGCGCGGATGTTAGTCCTGCCAGAGTGAAATCGATTCAAAAGCATGTGAATACAGCGTCCGTTACCGGAAATCCCTATATTCCCAGTGATGAACAACTGAGAAGACGAGGGACGCACATGCTGGAACAATTCGAAGCATTGCTGACGGATATTGTCCGTGGTCAGCGGGAATTTCGCGGCCGTTGGATGCCGTATGGACAGGATGCATCGCTGGCGGTGGATACTGCGGCGCTGCGGCGCGGCATTGCGGCGCTGCAGGAGAAGCTGCAGGACAATTACCCGTTCTTTCATCCGATGTATGCGGGACAGATGCTCAAGCCGCCGCATGAAGCCGCGGTGCTGGGCTATCTCGCCGCCATGCTGATCAATCCGAACAATCATGCGCTGGACGGGGGTCCCGCCACCGGTCAGCTCGAAAAGGAACTCACCGCCGACCTGGCCCGGATGTTCGGCTACGCGGAGCATCTCGGTCATCTCACCAGCAGCGGCACCATTGCCAATCTCGAAGCGCTGTGGGTCGCACGGCGCGAACATCCCGGCAAGGCCGTGGCGTTCTCGGACCAGGCGCATTACACGCACAGCCGCATGTGCGAGGTACTCGGACTCCGCGGTGTGGAAGTGCCGACCGACAGCAGCGGACGCATGGATGCGGAGGCGCTGCACCAGCTCTGTCTCTCCGAGGATATCGGTACGGTGGTGGCGACGCTGGGAACGACAGGACTCGGTGCGCTCGATCCGCTTCCCCGCATTCTCGAACTCGGCGAGCGGCACGGCTTCCGCGTGCACGTAGATTCCGCTTACGGAGGCTTCTTCCGTCTCATCGCCGATGATGGCTCGGACGGCGTGGACGCCGCGGTGTTCGGCGCCATGGGCGAGGCCGACAGCATCGTGGTGGATCCGCACAAACATGGACTGCAGCCCTACGGCTGCGGCTGCGTGCTGTTCAAAGATCCTTCGGTGGGAAAGCACTATGTGCACGACTCGCCCTACACTTACTTCACTTCCGACGATCTGCATCTCGGGGAAATCAGTCTCGAGTGTTCGCGGGCCGGTGCCTCGGCCGCCGCACTTTGGCTGACGCTGCGCATGCTGCCGCTGGAAAGCCGGGCCGGACTCGGTGGCGTCCTTCGCCGCTGCCGCGAGGCCGCCCTGCACTGGAGCGAACTCATCCGCACCTCCGACCGCGTAGCCCTCGTGCTCGAACCCTCACTCGACATCGTCGTCTTCTTCCCTGACAACGGCGCACGCTCGTCCACCGCCATCTCCGACCGCAGCGATGCCCTCTTTGCCGCCACCATGGAAGACAAGGAAAACCCTCTCTACCTCAGCAAACTCCGCGTGAAATCCGGCCTCCTCAAATCCCGCTACCCCGACCTCAACGCCGACGCCGAATGGACCACAGTCCTTCGCAGCGTCCTCATGAAGCCGGAGCACGCAGACTGGGTGGAGCGCCTGCATGCGACGGTGGAAGAGCACTTATCGTAGCGCCGCTGGCGCGTTGTTTCCGCGGCGATCCGCTTCGCGGCTCTTGCGGAGTTATTGGCTCCATCGTCCCCACGCTCTGCGTGGGGACGCGCGCTTCGAACGCTCTGCGTTCATTGTGCCTCTTAATCGCCGCAGAGCGGCGAGAGGAAGACGTCCCCACGCAGAGCGTGGGGACGATGATTTGGTGAAAACAACGCCCCCGCATCGCGGGGGCCCTTCGACATTCCTTGCCTCCCGCTTCGACGAATCTTGCAAGTATGGAACTCCATCCGATGAGTCATCATCGAAAATGCGCCGGAATCGGCGTTTTTCGGTTTTGGCACGGTTGTGGTTTGCTTAGGGACAGAATCGCAAATACGCACCGAATCATTTTCAACAGGAGTTCATCATGAAACGCATTCTTTCCCTCGCAGCTCTCTTCGCTTTCGCACTCACGCTCACGGTCATCAACACGCAGGACACTTACGCCCAGGGCAAACCTGATGGCAAGGGCTTCGTCGACGCCAATGGCGACGGCTACAATGACAATGCCATGGACGATGACGGCGACGGCATCCCCAATGGTCGCGATGAAGATTACACCGGCACGGTCAGCGGACGCGGATTCGTCGACGCTGATGGCGACGGCATCAATGACAATGCACCGGACGCCGATGGCGATGGCATCCCCAACGGACAGGATCCTGACTACGTCCCTGGTTCCGGCACGGGTAACGTCGGTGAACGCGGTATGCGCGGTGGAAACGCCGGCGAAGGTAGCGGAACGGGCACGGGCGAATGTGACGAAACCGGTCCCAAAGGCAACGGCCGCCGGGGCAAGTAAGGCGCTCGGACTGAAGGTTACGCGACACCCCGGAGTTATCTCCGGGGTGTCTTCGTTTGGTACTGAGCGTCTTTGTCCATCGTCCCCACGCTCTGCGTGGGGACGCGCGCTTCGAACGCTCTGCGTTCATTGTGCTTCTTAATCGCCGCAGAGCGGCGGGAGGAAGACGTCCCCACGCGGAGCGTGGGGACGATGAGTGACTTTCACTGGGAACATGTCACAGCAACCATGTGTCTTTCCGATACTATGATTTGAAAGCCATCTGCAAATTTGATACAATGCTTCCGACATGATATCGGGGTTTTCATGCGCATTGCTTTTGTGATTGTTTTTGCTGTTTTCCAGCTGTGCATTCCGTGCACTCAGCTGCAAGCCCAGCTGAATCCTGCGCAGGACAGAGGTACAGGGTACGCGCCTTCCGCCATGCCGGATATCCCGAAACACCATATCGAACTCTACGACGAAGTTGTTCATGGGGAGCATCCGGGATTTGCGCGGTGGTTCTGCAAGCTGGGAGATGTCAACGATGATGGATTCGACGATTTCGCTGTTTCGGCGTCGCTCGATACGACATTCATCTTCTTTGGTGGGGATCCGCTGGACCATGACCCCGCGATCATTCTCCCCGGTGGCTCCACGGGACTCGCGTCCGGGGATTTCAACGGAGATGGACGAATCGACATTGCTACCGGCGTAGGCTGGAGAGACAAGGTCTACAATGCGGACTACCGGGGTCGCGTGCGTCTGTTCTTCCGCCATCCGAATCCGCCGTATTTCAATTTTGAACCTGACATGGAGCTGCGCGGACCGGATTCCAGCGGATGGGGGTGCTTTGATTTCGAGGATGAGCAGCGCAGCGCGATTCAGACTCTCGACTTCAACGGGGATGGATATACGGACCTGTTGTTCAAGGTTCTTGACACATCCCTTCCATCGAGAGCAAAACTCGTCCTGCTGTACGGTGGCAAGCTCCTGGACGATCAGGCTGATCTGGAGTTCTACGCGAGAAAACGTGGGATCGGCTTCCACGCGATTGCACATACGATGATGACCGGGGATCTCGATGGCAACGGTTGTGATGATATTCTGTGTTATGGTTTCTACGACGCAACTGAGCAGCGGACAGCCGAATACTGGGATTATTACCCCGGGAACAATGCTGATCTTACCGGCATCGGCCGGACGCTACACGCAGATTCCGGATGGAGCCCGAGTAAGTTTTTCTCCCACATCATGGATATCGATCTGGATGGCTACGACGACATCATTGATCAGGCTGTTCGCACTTCCTATGGTGATGTCCTCGTTTTTCACGGATCAGCACAGCTGCCGCAGCATCCCGTCCCTGATGATTCCATTCCCAACTATAGACCTGAATTCGGAGGGGATATTCGTCCTCGTGTGATATGTCCAGTCGGAGACATGAATGGTGACGGGACGAGAGATATCTTGATTGGATGGGCAACCTATTTCATCTCCTTGGGCACATTGTATTACCTCTATCCTATGACCCCGTGGGGACTGGTGCGAGAGCCTATTGGCTACTTCGGCACAATACCTGATGAAGATTGGGTAGAACCAGGCGCTCACGATGCAGGAGATGTGAATGGGGATGGCTATGACGATGTAATCACACTCGGGCGCGGCGGAGGAGTAGAGAACAAAGCGGACCACAGGTTTCAGATTTATCTCGGCTCGTCGGATATGTTGACGGATGTGGAAACACCCTTCGTTCCCTCGCGCGACGCCTTCCAGATCTATCCCAACCCCGTTCCACCCAGCACCCGCCAACTCACCATCGGATTGAAGAACTCAGGTTCTGGTCCAGCGACCATCCATTTGCGGAATGTACTTGGACAGACTGTGCTGCGAAAGGACATCGAAATCAGCAAGCCGGATCAGTTGATTCAGATTTCATTCCCTGAACTACGCGCAGGCTACTACCATGTGAGCGTTGCGCATGGGGACAGGATTGAGGGACGAGGTATTATTGTACGATGAGGGCCGCATGCAGATAAACTTCAACATAGTAGTACTCAACAGGCAATTTGCGTATGCCGTGGGCCGACTGCTCATGCTCTCGATAATCGTTGGGTCGGCGGCTTTCGCGCAGAACAGAGGTACAGGGTACGCGCCTTCCGCCATGCCGGATATCCCGAAACACCATATCGAACTCTACGACGAAGTTGTTCATGGGGAGCATCCGGGATTTGCGCGGTGGTTCTGCAAGCTGGGAGATGTCAATGACGATGGATACGACGATTTCGCTGTCTCGGCGTCGCTCGATACGACATTCATCTTCTTCGGTGGGGATCCGCTGGACCATGACCCCGCAATCATTCTTCCGGGTGGCTCCACAGGACTCGCTTCCGGGGATTTCAACGGAGACGGACGAATCGACATTGCCACCGGCGTAGGCTGGAGAGACAAGGTCTACAATGCGGACTACCGGGGTCGCGTGCGTCTGTTCTTCCGCCATCCGAATCCGCCGTATTTCAATTTTGAACCTGACATGGAGCTGCGCGGACCGGATTCCAGCGGATGGGGGTGCTTTGATTTCGAGGATGAGCAGCGCAGCGCGATTCAGACTCTCGACTTCAACGGGGATGGATATACGGACCTGTTGTTCAAGGTTCTTGACACATCCCTTCCATCGAGAGCAAAACTCGTCCTGCTGTACGGTGGCAAGCTCCTGGACGATCAGGCTGATCTGGAGTTCTACGCGAGAAAACGTGGGATCGGCTTCCACGCGATTGCACATACGATGATGACCGGGGATCTCGATGGCAACGGTTGTGATGATATTCTGTGTTATGGTTTCTACGACGCAACTGAGCAGCGGACAGCCGAATACTGGGATTATTACCCCGGGAACAATGCTGATCTTACCGGCATCGGCCGGACGCTACACGCAGATTCCGGATGGAGCCCGAGTAAGTTTTTCTCCCACATCATGGATATCGATCTGGATGGCTACGACGACATCATTGATCAGGCTGTTCGCACTTCCTATGGTGATGTCCTCGTTTTTCACGGATCAGCACAGCTGCCGCAGCATCCCGTCCCTGATGATTCCATTCCCAACTATAGACCTGAATTCGGAGGGGATATTCGTCCTCGTGTGATATGTCCAGTCGGAGACATGAATGGTGACGGGACGAGAGATATCTTGATTGGATGGGCAACCTATTTCATCTCCTTGGGCACATTGTATTACCTCTATCCTATGACCCCGTGGGGACTGGTGCGAGAGCCTATTGGCTACTTCGGCACAATACCTGATGAAGATTGGGTAGAACCAGGCGCTCACGATGCAGGAGATGTGAATGGGGATGGCTATGACGATGTAATCACACTCGGGCGCGGCGGAGGAGTAGAGAACAAAGCGGACCACAGGTTTCAGATTTATCTCGGCTCGTCGGATATGTTGACGGATGTGGAAACACCCTTCGTTCCCTCGCGCGACGCCTTCCAGATCTATCCCAACCCCGTTCCACCCAGCACCCGCCAACTCACCATCGGATTGAAAGACTCAGGTTCTGGTCCAGCGACCATTCTATTGCGAAATATCCTTGGACAAACTGTGCTGCGAAAGGACATCGAAATCAGCAAGCCGGATCCGTTGATTCAGATTTCATTCCCTGAACTACGCGCAGGTTACTACCATGTGAGCGTTGCGCATGGGGACAGGATTGAGGGAAGAGGAATTATTGTACGATGAGGGCCGCATGCAGATAAACTTCAACATCGTAGTGGTCAGCAGGCAATTTGCGTATGCCGTAGGCCTACTGCTCATGCTCTCGATAATCGTTGGGTCGGCGGCCTTCGCGCAGGACAGAGGTACAGGGTACGCGCCTTCCGCCATGCCGGACATCCCGAAACACCATATCGAACTCTACGACGAGGTTGTTCATGGGGAGCATCCGGGATTTGCGCGGTGGTTCTGCAAGCTGGGCGATGTCAACGACGATGGGTACGACGATTTCGCTGTCTCGGCGTCGCTCGATACAACATTCATTTTCTTTGGAGGGGATCCGCTGGACCATGACCCCGCGATCATTCTTCCGGGTGGCTCCACAGGACTCGCGTCCGGGGATTTTAATGGAGACGGACGAATCGACATTGCTACCGGCGTAGGCTGGAGAGACAAGGTCTACAATGCGGACTACCGGGGTCGCGTGCGTCTGTTCTTCCGCCATCCGAATCCGCCGTATTTCAATTTTGAACCTGACATGGAGCTGCGCGGACCGGATTCCAGCGGATGGGGGTGCTTTGATTTCGAGGATGAGCAGCGCAGCGCGATTCAGACTCTCGACTTCAACGGGGATGGATATACGGACCTGTTGTTCAAGGTTCTTGACACATCCCTTCCATCGAGAGCAAAACTCGTCCTGCTGTACGGTGGCAAGCTCCTGGACGATCAGGCTGATCTGGAGTTCTACGCGAGAAAACGTGGGATCGGCTTCCACGCGATTGCACATACGATGATGACCGGGGATCTCGATGGCAACGGTTGTGATGATATTCTGTGTTATGGTTTCTACGACGCAACTGAGCAGCGGACAGCCGAATACTGGGATTATTACCCCGGGAACAATGCTGATCTTACCGGCATCGGCCGGACGCTACACGCAGATTCCGGATGGAGCCCGAGTAAGTTTTTCTCCCACATCATGGATATCGATCTGGATGGCTACGACGATATCATTGATCAGGCAGTCCACAAGACATATGGTGACGTCCTCGTTTTTCACGGAACTGCTGATTTACCGCAGCATCCCGAGCCGAATGATTCCATTCCCAACTATACACCTGAATTCGGAGGTGATATTCAGCCGCGTGTCATATGCCCGGTTGGAGACATGAATGGTGACGGGACGAGAGATCTACTCATCGGATGGGCTACATATTTTATATCTACTGGCACATTATACTATCTCTATCCAATGACCCCGTGGGGCCTGGTGCGGGAGCCAATCGGCTACTTCGGCACGATACCTGATGAAGACAGGGTGGTACCTGGAGCACATGATGCCGGGGATGTAAACGGAGATGGGTATGATGATGTAATTACACTTGGGCGTGGAAGGGGTGTGGAATCACATAAAAATTATAAATTCCAGATTTATCTCGGCTCGTCGGATATGTTGACGGATGTGGAAACACCCCTCGTTCCCTCGCGCGACGCCTTCCATATCTATCCCAACCCCGTTCCACCCAGCACCCGCCAACTCACCATCGGATTGAAAGACTCAGGTTCTGGTCCAGCGACCATTCTATTGCGAAATATCCTTGGACAAACTGTGCTGCGAAAGGACATCGAAATCAGCAAGCCGGATCCGTTGATTCAGATTTCATTCCCTGAACTACGCGCAGGCTACTACCATGTGAGCGTTGCGCATGGGGACAGGATTGAGGGACGCGGGATAATCGTGAGGTAGCGCGGGAGCGTCGCTGTCGCGACGCGCGGGAGTTCGCTGCGCTCACGCGGGAGTTCTCCCGCGAAGCGGGACGTTGTAGCGTCGCCATCGTCCCCACGCTCTGCGTGGGGACGCGCGCTTCGAACGCTCTGCGTTCATTGTGCCTCTTAGTCGCCGCAGAGCGGCGAGTTGAAAACGTCCCCACGCAGAGCGTGGGGACGATGATGTAGCGGTATTCTTCAAGCGCGCTGAAGGCGCGATGACTCTGCGAAGTCATGCGAAGCAGGACGAAGCAGAAACACCTTCTCCGCGCAGCGGAGAAAAGAACTCCGCGAGACCTGCGTAGCAGGTGGAGTGGAAACAACGCCCCCGCAAAGCGCGGGACTTTTCGTTGGGAACAGACCATCACGGCCAAGTGTCTTTCCGGTACGCAGGGTTGACCTGCTGCCGCAAATTTGATACAATGCTTCCGACATGATATCGGGGTTTTCATGCGCATTGCTTTTGTGATTGTTTTTGCTGTTTTCCAGCTGTGCATTCCGTGCACTCAGCTGCAAGCCCAGCTGAATCCTGCGCAGGACAGAGGTACAGGGTACGCGCCTTCCGCCATGCCGGATATCCCGAAACACCATATCGAACTCTACGACGAAGTTGTTCATGGGGAGCATCCGGGATTTGCGCGGTGGTTCTGCAAGCTGGGAGATGTCAACGATGATGGATTCGACGATTTCGCTGTTTCGGCGTCGCTCGATACGACATTCATCTTCTTTGGTGGGGATCCGCTGGACCATGACCCCGCGATCATTCTCCCCGGTGGCTCCACGGGACTCGCGTCCGGGGATTTCAACGGAGATGGACGAATCGACATTGCTACCGGCGTAGGCTGGAGAGACAAGGTCTACAATGCGGACTACCGGGGTCGCGTGCGTCTGTTCTTCCGCCATCCGAATCCGCCGTATTTCAATTTTGAACCTGACATGGAGCTGCGCGGACCGGATTCCAGCGGATGGGGGTGCTTTGATTTCGAGGATGAGCAGCGCAGCGCGATTCAGACTCTCGACTTCAACGGGGATGGATATACGGACCTGTTGTTCAAGGTTCTTGACACATCCCTTCCATCGAGAGCAAAACTCGTCCTGCTGTACGGTGGCAAGCTCCTGGACGATCAGGCTGATCTGGAGTTCTACGCGAGAAAACGTGGGATCGGCTTCCACGCGATTGCACATACGATGATGACCGGGGATCTCGATGGCAACGGTTGTGATGATATTCTGTGTTATGGTTTCTACGACGCAACTGAGCAGCGGACAGCCGAATACTGGGATTATTACCCCGGGAACAATGCTGATCTTACCGGCATCGGCCGGACGCTACACGCAGATTCCGGATGGAGCCCGAGTAAGTTTTTCTCCCACATCATGGATATCGATCTGGATGGCTACGACGACATCATTGATCAGGCTGTTCGCACTTCCTATGGTGATGTCCTCGTTTTTCACGGATCGGCGCAGTTGCCCCAGCATCCCGTCCCTGATGATTCCATACCAAATTACACTCCGGAATTTGGAGGGGATATTCGTCCTCGTGTGATATGTCCAGTAGGAGACATGAATGGCGACGGAACGAGAGATCTACTTATAGGATGGGCTACGTATTTCATATCTTTGGGCACGTTGTACTATCTCTATCCAATGACCCCGTGGGGATTGGTTCGAGAGCCCATCGGCTACTTCGGTACGATACCCGATGAAGACAGGGTCGTTCCTGGAGCTCACGATGCAGGAGATGTGAATGGGGATGGATATGACGATGTAATCACACTCGGGCGCGGCGGAGGAGTAGAGAACAAAGCGGACCACAGGTTTCAGATTTATCTCGGCTCGTCGGATATGTTGACGGATGTGGAAACACCCTTCGTTCCCTCGCGCGACGCCTTCCAGATCTATCCCAACCCCGTTCCACCCAGCACCCGCCAACTCACCATCGGATTGAAGAACTCAGGTTCTGGTCCAGCGACCATCCATTTGCGGAATGTACTTGGACAGACTGTGCTGCGAAAGGACATCGAAATCAGCAAGCCGGATCAGTTGATTCAGATTTCATTCCCTGAACTACGCGCAGGTTACTACCATGTGAGCGTTGCGCATGGGGACAGGATTGAGGGAAGAGGAATTATTGTACGATGAGGGCCGCATGCAGATAAACTTCAACATCGTAGTGGTCAGCAGGCAATTTGCGTATGCCGTAGGCCTACTGCTCATGCTCTCGATAATCGTTGGGTCGGCGGCCTTCGCGCAGGACAGAGGTACAGGGTACGCGCCTTCCGCCATGCCGGACATCCCGAAACACCAAATCGAACTCTACGACGAGGTTGTTCATGGGGAGCATCCAGGATTTGCACGGTGGTTCTGCAAGCTGGGAGATATCAATGACGATGGGTACGACGATTTCGCTGTTTCGGCGTCGCTCGATACGACATTCATCTTCTTTGGTGGGGATCCGCTGGACCATGACCCCGCGATCATTCTCCCCGGTGGCTCCACGGGACTCGCGTCCGGGGATTTCAACGGAGATGGACGAATCGACATTGCTACCGGCGTAGGCTGGAGAGACAAGGTCTACAATGCGGACTACCGGGGTCGCGTGCGTCTGTTCTTCCGCCATCCGAATCCGCCGTATTTCAATTTTGAACCTGACATGGAGCTGCGCGGACCGGATTCCAGCGGATGGGGGTGCTTTGATTTCGAGGATGAGCAGCGCAGCGCGATTCAGACTCTCGACTTCAACGGGGATGGATATACGGACCTGTTGTTCAAGGTTCTTGACACATCCCTTCCATCGAGAGCAAAACTCGTCCTGCTGTACGGTGGCAAGCTCCTGGACGATCAGGCTGATCTGGAGTTCTACGCGAGAAAACGTGGGATCGGCTTCCACGCGATTGCACATACGATGATGACCGGGGATCTCGATGGCAACGGTTGTGATGATATTCTGTGTTATGGTTTCTACGACGCAACTGAGCAGCGGACAGCCGAATACTGGGATTATTACCCCGGGAACAATGCTGATCTTACCGGCATCGGCCGGACGCTACACGCAGATTCCGGATGGAGCCCGAGTAAGTTTTTCTCCCACATCATGGATATCGATCTGGATGGCTACGACGACATCATTGATCAGGCTGTTCGCACTTCCTATGGTGATGTCCTCGTTTTTCACGGATCAGCACAGCTGCCGCAGCATCCCGTCCCTGATGATTCCATTCCCAACTATAGACCTGAATTCGGAGGGGATATTCGTCCTCGTGTGATATGTCCAGTCGGAGACATGAATGGTGACGGGACGAGAGATATCTTGATTGGATGGGCAACCTATTTCATCTCCTTGGGCACATTGTATTACCTCTATCCTATGACCCCGTGGGGACTGGTGCGAGAGCCTATTGGCTACTTCGGCACAATACCTGATGAAGATTGGGTAGAACCAGGCGCTCACGATGCAGGAGATGTGAATGGGGATGGCTATGACGATGTAATCACACTCGGGCGCGGCGGAGGAGTAGAGAACAAAGCGGACCACAGGTTTCAGATTTATCTCGGCTCGTCGGATATGTTGACGGATGTGGAAACACCCTTCGTTCCCTCGCGCGACGCCTTCCAGATCTATCCCAACCCCGTTCCACCCAGCACCCGCCAACTCACCATCGGATTGAAGAACTCAGGTTCTGGTCCAGCGACCATCCATTTGCGGAATGTACTTGGACAGACTGTGCTGCGAAAGGACATCGAAATCAGCAAGCCGGATCCGTTGATTCAGATTTCATTCCCTGAACTACGCGCAGGCTACTACCATGTGAGCGTTGCGCATGGGGACAGCATTGAGGGACGCGGGATTATCGTGAGGTAGCGCCTTCGGCGCGTTGTTTCCGCGGCGATCCGCTTCCGCCGTCGTTCTCGCTTCGCTCGAACTGTGGCGGACAGGTCGCGGAGTTTTTGGCTGCGCCGTTTTTTCCACCGCGTCCCGCTTCGCGGGACTTGTGGAGTTCTTGCCCCTTCGGGGCGTTTTGATTGTCAAATGCGCGCCGAAGGCGCGATGACTCTGCGAAGTCATGCGAAGCAGGACGAAGCAGAAACACCTTCTCCGCGCAGCGGAGAAAAAAACTCCACGAGACCTGCGTAGCGGGTCGAGTGGAAACAACTTCCCCCGCGAAGCGGGGGACCCCCTCGACATTCCTTGCCTCCCCCTTCGACGAATCTTGCAAGTATGGAACTCCATCCGATGAGTCATCATCGAAAATGCGCCGGAATCGGCGTTTTTCGGTTTTGGCACGGTTGTGGTTTGCTTAGGGACAGAATCGCAAATACGCACCGAATCATTTTCAACAGGAGTTCATCATGAAACGCATTCTTTCCCTCGCAGCTCTCTTCGCTTTCGCTCTCACGCTCACGGTCATCAACACGCAGGACACTTACGCTCAGGGCAAGCCTGATGGTAAGGGCTTCGTCGACGCCAATGGCGACGGTTACAATGACAATGCCATGGACGATGACGGCGACGGTATCCCCAACGGACGCGATGAAGATTACACCGGCACGATCAGCGGACGCGGATTCGTCGACGCTGATGGTGACGGCATCAATGACAACGCACCGGACGCCGACGGCGACGGTATCCCCAACGGACAGGATCCTGACTACGTCCCGGGTTCCGGCACGGGTAACGTCGGTGAACGCGGTATGCGCGGTGGAAACGCCGGCGAAGGTACCGGAACGGGCACGGGCGAATGTGACGAAACCGGTCCCAAGGGCAACGGCCGCCGGGGCAAGTAAGTAACGCGGCGTCTCTCAAGACTGCACCCCGTCTCCAAGAGGCGGGGTGCTTTTGTTTATACCGCGCGCGGGAGCGTCGCTGACGCGACGTCCATCGTCCCCACGCTCTGCGTGGGGACGCGCGCTTCGAACGCTCTGCGTTCATTGTGCTTCTTAATCGCCGCAGAGCGGCGGGAGGAAGACGTCCCCACGCGGAGCGTGGGGACGATGATCGACGCTGAGGCCGAAGGCCGAAGCGGCTCCAGCGCCTCCAGCGGCTCCAGCGCCTCCAGCGGCTCCAGCGCCTCCGCGGAGCGGAGGCTCTAGCGTGTACTCACCACCCTCACACTCCGCATTCCCTCCGCGCTTCGCATGACCAGTAAATACGTGCCGGACGCACCGGGCTGCCAGGTGAGCTGCTGCTGTCCTGCTGTGGTTTCGCGGTCGGCGAGGGTGTGGATGTGGCGGCCGAGGAGGTCGTAGGCGTCGAGGCGGATGTGCTGGGTACGGGGAAGCGCGTAGTGCACGCGGACGCTGCCAGCAGAGGAATATGCAGAAAGTGCATATTCTCCGGGCAACGGGATGCTTACGCTGGATGTGGCTTCGTTTTCCCAGGTGAATACGTGTATGGTGTGCGGCTGCAGTTCGAATGAGAAACCGTTGTAGAAGTCCGTCAGCTGCGTGCTGTCGATGACGATGGTGGTGCTGTCTTCATTATCGTCGTGTATGGATGCGGGCTCGATGGAATACCAGTGCGCGTTGGCGTTGGGAACGCCGGGCACGGTGAATTCCACCCGGTGCGGGGTGTCGAGACTGAGGTTGAAGAGTACGAGGGACCACTGTTTTCCGTCGGCGAAGGCGAAGGACTGTATCTCCTCCACCAGTGTTTCCTCTCCCACTCCGTTGATGGACTCCTGCAGCCAGGTGGGATTTTCGCCTGATTGCGTTGTGCGCATGGCGTTGCCTTTGATGGCATGGTTGACGAGTTCGACGCCAAGCCAGGTGGGACGCTTGCGACCGGTGGCTTCCACGTCGCGCAGCATTCCCCAGAGCCGCGCCATGTCGCCGTTCTCGAGACGGAAGGAATACTGCAGCGAAGAGAAGGCGCACTGATCCCGCACCGCGAGATCGCGCTGGTAGACGAGCATGCTCAGCGGCAGCGCAATGGCACCGCCGGCGCCGGTCAGGTAATCGTTGCGCACATCGATCGGCGCGTTGCCATGCGTGGTGTGGAAGTTGATTTCGTAGATGGACATTCCCGTCCCGCCACCCTCATCGAGATATCCCCGGCTTTCATGCATTCCCCCTGTCGCTGCTGAAGCAATAGGCGCGGCAAAGAGGGGAAGGAAGATTTCCTCGTCGCTCGACCAGCTATCGAGCACACCGAAATACGGAGCGAGTGCGACAGCGTCGTGGGAACTGCTGTTCTGCACGATTTCCCGCTGACGACCGGCGTATCCCGCCTGTCCCCCGATCACCAGTGTCATGGTGGACCCATCGAAATGCGGCGCAGCGCGCAGGAGGTCGAAGCGGTCGCTGGCGATATTGCCGAGGCGCACGCCGCCGTTGACGGATGCGCCCATGAAAGGATCACCACCGCTGGCCGCGCCCCAGAGTTCATTCCCGTATTCGATATGCATGCGTGTGAAGCGCCGCGTCCAGGGCTCCGGGTGTCCCATCGCCGCCCGCTGCATCGCGCGCGGGTATTCCGCCGTTGCCGGAGCGGCAAGGTATTCCACGAGTCCTTCAATCTCTTCGCGCGCAAACGTCGGTGGCATCACATACCACGGATCCGCATCCACATAATCACACAGTTCGAGAAACTCGTGCAGGGAGTACGGCCAGGATCCGGCATTACGTGTTCTCGGGGAATACCCATGCGTGCGCCGCGCGAACGGCGCAGCCAGCTGATCGTCCAGCGACGCGCCAAGCTGTCCACCCCAGTAACGCAGGATGCCCGGATGCAATTCCATCAACCTGTCGACGTAGCTGTCGGTGAACACCGTGGGATTCTGATCCTCGGTGGAGTACAGTTCCACATCATCGACCCACACTTCGGAGCCGCTGCTGGACGCCTCGAGCTGGAAGCCGAGGATGGGATGATATTCTTCTTCTGTGTATTCACGGACGGGATCCGCTCCCTCAGCCACAAAGAAGTTGCGCTCAATATGCTGCCATTCGGTCGTCAGTGCGATGCGCTCGTCGAGAAAATTCGCTTCACCTTCGCGGAAGAAACGCACGCGCAGTTCATCACCTTCCGCGGCAGCCTTGGCCCAGATGGAGAAATGGTACTGGCCATTGATGACGAGCAGCTTCCCGGCCGAGCGGTCACCGTCGCGCCAGAGGGAATCCATGTAAAAGCGGTAGACGTAGCCGCCGTTTGTGAGGCGGAGGGACTGCCGGCCCGGACTCCCAGGCCGCACCGTGGTGGCATCGGCAACGGAGGTATTCCCGCCGAAACCCGGGATGTCCTTTCCCCGAAGCAGCATCACATCAAGCCGTCCCGGTGCCGCACCGCTGCCATCGAGGGTGAACACATTCTGTCCCCCCGCGATCGAAAAATCCGTCACCTGTCCGCTGCGTCCCTTCGCCGCACCCCAGACGATTTCATACTCGGCCCCATCCCAGAAATCCTCCGGCCAGCCGACGCCATACTGATCGTTGTTCCACGCCGGGTCCCAGAACGCCATCGGGAAAAGCGAAACCGACGCCCCATCCTCAGCCAGCACGACGGACGCAAATCGTCCCGCCTCGAAGCCCGGATTGTCGATCAGATTTTTCATGAATTGCGCCGCACCCCACTGCGAGCGCGACCCGACATTGATACCGAAGCGTCGCACATCCTTCACCAGTACGCTGTCGTCGACGGTGACGAAGGTCTGTGCGTGCACTGCAGCGGCAGCGAAGCAGAGGGCAAGGAGGGAAATGAGGGAATGGAGGGAAACTCGTCGAAAGCTGGAGAAACTGCGCATGGAATCCTGCTGACTATGGGATGGCTGTTGTGATACCAACCCATGAAATATGCAGAAGTTGCATAAAAACTTCACACAATCCTGCCGGACTCGAATTCAGCTGGTAGCAATTCAATGGCTTATGTGCACCTGGAAGAAATTGCCAGGGTGAGGTGGTTCATTCCCATAAAGCTGGCACATGGTATCGTATCAGCGATAGATCACTGTGTACATCTTGCAGAACGTTTTCTCAAGGAAGATCTAACATCCAGCTGAGTGCCTTTTTCACCTCATCCATCTTTTCCTTCGACAGCATGCCGAGTGGCTTTCCAAGTTCGTGATGCTGGATAGCTTGAAGACCCTGGAGGTTGACAAAGCTCTGCCTTCGCAGGAAGCGAGGTTTGCCGATGGCAATTTCATATCTGCTGCCCCGATTGCTTGTTGTAATCGGTGCACAAACGCTTAAAGCTCTTGGTGCATTCTCGTCACGCCTTGAAACGACCAGCATCGGTCGCGGTTTCGCGGTCATGCCAAGATCAACGATAAATACTTGACCCGGTTCAGTCGTCATAGAAAGAATCCAATGCCTCCCTACGCATTGAGTTCGGTAGAAGGATATCCGAGTTGTCTTCGTTCAGACGGACATCAAATGGCAGTCCCTTAGTAAGCCGTACCTGATGGAGAAAAATCCTGATTGCATCGGTGGTGGTCAATCCCAATGCGAGCAGAATCTCTTCAGATTCCCGCTTGAGACGTTCATCGACCCGCGCTCTCACATATGTGTCTTTTCTCGCCATGTCCGAATGTAGTCAGAATGTGCTACATGCGCAAGTCTATTCCCGCAGGATTTTCTCCATCTTCTTTCCGCGTGCCAGCTCGTCGATGAGCTTATCCATGTAGCGGATTTTCTGCATGAGCGGGTCTTCGACATCCTCCACGCGCACGCCGCAGACCACGCCCTTGATGAGCGTGGTGTTCGGATGCATTGCAGGAGCCTCGGCGAAGAAGGAAATGGACCGTTCGGCATCGTGTCTGCAAAGTGTGCACGCATCAGCGTCACATCAGCGCGAACACACCCCAGCCAAGGTATTCACGTGTGTACGCGGCATAGCGCGTGGGTTCCGTGGTCAGATTGGTGCGGACTTCTTCCGCCATCTCGTCGCCGGGATTGGCATCCAGCCACCGGCGCATCGTGAGCCATTTGGCCGCCTCGTAGCGATCCCAGCCGTCCTGATCCGCCAGCACCATCTCGACCACGTCGCAGCCAAGATCGCGAAACGACGCAAGGAGATCCGGAAGCAGGAGATAGTCGTCAATTCCGTGTGCGAGACATCCCTGCGCGACTTCTGCCGAGGGTGGCAGCTGCCGCCAGTACGGTTCGCCGATGAGAATCATTCCTCCCTCGCGCAGGCTGTTTTCGAGAAGTTCGATGGTACCTGCCACACCCCCACCGATCCAGGTAGCGCCGATGCAGGCAGCGATATCGGCCTTCTCCTCGGCCACAAATCCTGCTGCATCGTCATGGATAAATTCGAGCCGATCGGCGACACCAAGTTCTTCCGCGCGGGCTTTTGCCTGCTCGGTGAACAGCGGACTCATATCCACCCCGGTACCGGTGATCCCGTGGTCACGCGCCCAGGTGCAGAGCATCTCCCCCGACCCGCTGCCGAGGTCGAGCACATGCTGCTCCTCTTCCAATCGCAGCGCCGTCCCGAGCGTGACAAATTTATCAGGGGTGAACGGGTTGTGAATGCGATGTGCACTTTCGGTAATGGTGAAGATACGTGGGATGTCCATGGAGAATTCCTTCGTCGTGTGATTCGTAATGATGGGGGCGGGTGTGTACAGACAACCACATTATGCTGGTACTTCAACGCTTATATACGCATCCACCTCGATTTCGACAAGAATGTCGGGTGTGATGAGTTTGCGCACTTCCACCATGCTGGTGGCGGGACGCACGTCGCCGAAGAACTCCTTATGCGCGCGGCCGATTTCCTCCCACTGGGAAATGTCGGTCACGTAGATGCGTGTGCGCACAACATCTGCCAGGGTCGCACCCGCCTGCGCGAGGGCGGCTTCGATATTCCTGATCGTCTGTACCGTCTGCAAGTACGGATCCCCGATGCCTGCGATTTCGTCCGGTGTCGTGGCGGTGGTTCCGGACACGTGCACGTGGCGACCCACCCGTACCGCGCGCGAGTATCCGACGATGCCTTCCCACGGCGCACCTGATGTGATGTTCTGTCGTTGCATGCTCTTTCTCCGGTGTTGTTCGAATGGTGGGATCGTATCAGGCAGATCGGGGAGCGGTGCTCTGCTCCCTGGCGATGTCTGCATTGATTTCGAGGCGCAGCACTGCCTCTCCGGTTTCCCGGTGCAGCTTGCTCTCGATCTCTGTGAAGCCATATTGCGCATAGAAATGTCGTCCGATGGCATTTTTCTCGAATACTTCGACGACGAGATCGCCGTGCAGCTCCCGTGCTTTGTCGACCAGCTGCTTGCCCAGTTTCCTGCCGTGATGCGCAGGCTGCACGAACAATCCCCCGATTTCATTTCCGATGAGCGCAATGAAACCGACGACCTGACCGTCCTCCTCCACGACCCACGTATCCGCATTCGGCAGATAGAGTTCGCGTATGTTCTTCTTCTCCTGCTGCTGGAACGCATCCGGCAGGAAAGGATGCGCAAGCGACTGCGTGCTTTCCCATGCGGAAATCACAGCTTCCAGATCTGTCTCGCGATACTTCCGGATGGTCCTCGTCATCGTCTTTCCTTCGCCAACATGTCAGAATTGGTAAATCGCCCCGACCGCGGCATAGTTGATCAGGGTAAAACTGTAGACTTCGTCGTTGTCGGCGCCGCCTTCGAGAATGCGGTAGCCGGCCTTGAGCTGCAGCCGGTCGTTGACGCGGTAGAGCAGCGCGGCGAGCACGTCCTCGGCACGGCCCTGCGGTGCTGCGAGGGCGTTCCCATCCAGCAACAGCGCAAAGTCGCCAGCGAACTTCCACAGCAGACGGAAATTGATAATGGGCACAAAGCCGACGTTGGTTTTTTCGGATGTGCGTCCCCCGCCTTCGACAGCGATACGCGCGTCGCGGATTTTCGCCGTGAAACCGGCGCCGATTTCGAGGTCGTCGCTGCGCAGAAAATCGTAGCGGTAAAACAGGCGGTAGGAATTGAACTTGTACGAGGTTTCCAGCGCCGTCTTCGACGGAAAGGTTTCGCCTTCGAATACAAGCGCACGGTTTATTTGTCCTTCGGAGTGTATGGTCAGCGGTGCGTACAGCGCGCCCAGGTGATGGCGTTCGCTGAAATGATACAGCACGCGGATGCGGTAAAACGCTGTGGGGTCAGCTTCGAGTTCTTCGGAGAGGGATATGTCCGTCCCGCCCTTGCCGGGCACGCGAACGTCGTTGTAGCCGGAGATGGCGACACCGGTTTCGATGTCGAGATCCACCTGCGCTCGCGCGTCCCTCGGCAGCACGCTGATCAGAAGCAGTGCGCTTATGCAAATGCTGAATACTGTTTTCATTCATCCTCCTTTCATCCTGCAGTCATTCCTCTCCTTCCACATCCGCACTGAAACGCAATGTCGACAGACCGCCAGCGATGAGAATTCGTGCCGGGGACACCGCCCAAAGCATGGTTCTGCATTCCAGATGCGTTCATGGTTGTTGCCTTTCAATATAAGGCATTCCATTTATGGCAATCCATTGTCAGAGAGGAGGCGCTGCGGATCAGTTCCCTTTCAGCAGTGCCGGGACGATGGCTTCGATCACCATGGGGATTTTACTGCGTGCGATGTGCCCGCTGTGGTAGTCCGAAGCCGTGGTGACGACGACCATGTCGAGGTCGCGGAGCACCATGATATACTGTCCCCCCGCCCCGAGTGCGGTGACCAGTCTGGGTTCTTCAGTTGTGCGTGTGGCTGACCTTTCCCACCAGTGCTTATTGTCCTTTGAACGGCACCACCACTGATAGCCGTAGTCGAAGAAGTCGCTTTCGCGGACGTGGGGAGTGGTGGATTCCCGGATCCATGCCGAAGGAATGAGCGGCTTCCCCTGCCACGCGCCGTTGTTGAGCACGAGCAATCCGATTTTCGCCATGTCCCTCGGACGCAAGTGGAGTCCGCTCGCACACTCCGGGAACCCGTTGTCGGCGAGCGTCCAGCTGTACGTGGATATTCCCATCGGATCGAAGAGGCGCTGTTTCGCATAATCATGCACCGGCACACCTTCCAGCTGCTCGATGAGGGCACAGAGAATCTCTGTACAGCCATTGTCATAGGCGAAGGTGGAGCCGGGCTGGTGGACTCGTTTTCTGACGAGAAGTGCGCGCACCCAATCGTCCGCTTCATCCGGGTCGTCCCCTTCATCTGTATCGTATCCGGCCGTCATGGTCATCACATGCGCGAGCGTCATTGCTCCACCCCAGCCGGACCCCAGCTCCGCATGCCGCGGAAACAGGCTGAACAGCGGCTGATCGGTGCGCACTTCGGGATGCTGCTCGAGCGCACTGCCCAGCAGCAGCGAGGTGACGCTTTTGGTGCAGGAGTTGATGCGATGCAGGCGGTCGCGGTCGAAGCCGTAGAAATACTCCTCCACCACGAGCGCGCCATGGTGAAGTATAAGCAGCGACTCGAGATGCCCGAACTCCATGCCGAGAATGCGCTCCATCACCTTTCGCATCGCATCACGCATGTGCTGTCCACCCAGCGTCGCTGTACGAACGCCGTCTTCGAGCTGGTCGGGCGGATGGTATGTGTAGTGTCCATCCGCATCCGGTGGAAGAGGGAAGAAGCAGCGCTGCGCCAGCGCGGGATCGTTCATCCGCACGAAGCTGAGCGAATCGACAGAGCCATCCTGAAAATGCATCGCGCCACGGAGACGCTCTCCGCTGCCTTCCGCATACGCAATGAGCGTGTCTTCATCCGCATCGAGAATCGTGAGACGCCGCGCGTCCTCATCATATCTCGCATCGCGCAGCTCCCACGTCATGCTGAAGTCGCCATCGCGCACGAAGCAGGCCTGCGCCTGCAGGACACTGTGCCCATCGCCCGCATCCCGTGTATCCCCCGCGTGCCGCCGAAGATAGAGCGCATTGCGCACGACGTTCGAGCCGAAATGCGACGCCGTCTCCTCGGTACAGATCCACACCCCTTCGATCGGGTCCGATTCCCTGACTCCGCTTTCCTCCCCGTCGGGATATGACATCGTGGCCGTGTTCCCGCAGCCGATCAGGGCGATGACCGGGAACGTGATGAAAAGGAAAATTCGGAAGGCGTGCATATCCCCGCCTCCTGCACATGATGTGAGATGTCCAGTTTTGTATTTCCAAGATACAGGACAAGTAGGACGGATACCAACATCGTTCGTGAAGGAGGATGGAACGACAGTCTGTGCTCGTTCCTATCCGGGTAAATGGAACTTCACACCATAGAAACTAACAAGTAGAGAAAGAATCACGACACCGTAGAGAACACGGAATCCAGCGCGCTGCGCTTCGGTCAGTGAAGGTGACGTTCTGATGAAGGAATACTGTCCCGTGATGTTGAACACCAACATATTCGCGGCATCGTTTGCGTAATGCAGAGCGGCGGCAAGCCAGAGGGAGCCGCTGAGCAGGTACGCCGTCACCAGCACCAGGCCACCCATGGTCCAGCTGACCACCTGATACAGACTCACACGATTGGTCAGGAAATGAATCAGCACAAAGGTCGCGGTGGATACCACGATGATCACGAGCGGGTCAAGGGGAAAGAGATTGAGCGTGAGATACCCACGATTGAGAATTTCTTCCTGCAGCACAATCGCCACAAGTACGCTGAGACCAATGAGCAGATTGATCACATCCGAGTGGACTACCACCGGCTTCACGATTTCAATCGATTCGATACGCCTGGTGCGATGCAGCAGTGCAAGGTACGCAACTGCCAGGAGGAAGGTGGCAAGCATTCCGGCAATGGCGGCGAAGAAGTCAGTGGGAGCAAAAGCGAGTCCTAGCGCGGAGAGCGGTCTCTCATCCCAGAAACGCAGAAGCGAAAGAATCGCGAGCATGATCACGACATTGGCGAGTCCACCAAGCAGCAGCACACGCGGAGAATTTCGAACGGTGAAGTCCTGCAAATCGCCGGCGAACCTGCGAATGCCGAATGCAGTGAGTATGGCGCCTGCGAAATAAATCACATAAGCGATGACGATGCGAAGTATGGACATCCAGGAGACGGCCATCACTGCTCCTTCAACAACCTTTCTCCGGATGTGTATACCAGTGTATGATAGACGATGGTGAGGATGGCGAGGAGAAGCGCGAGCGCTGGTGCTTCAGCGGCATAAAGTCCATAGGCGGCGAGTAGTGAGATGACGAGCTCCTCGCCGAGCCTGAAGTACTCGGCGTGTTTCCCGAGCTGATGAAAATCGATCGCGCCCCAGATTCCGAAGCCGACGACGGGGAAGACGATGAGAAAGACGATGCTGGATGCCGCCGTATCGCCCGTTACATATCCCCAATACCCGAGTGCTGCGACAATACCCATTTCCAGCAGTGCGCGAAGCGTGAGGTTGCGCTTCTGTGCCAAGCTGAGTGTATCCATACTGCGTCCTTTCCGGCCCGGATACGGTGGTGAATGCATCACCACCGTATCGAGCCATATACAAAACAGCGTGATTCGGCGTGGAATAGTTCCGATGGGTGGGTGAAGTTCCGGTAACCCGGATCTGATCACAGGCCGAATACCAGGATGATCAGAACTGCGCTCGTGAGTACGGCGAAGAGCGTCCTTATCGCGTTCCAGCGGACCCAGGGTGGTTCAAAGTTTTCACGAGCGATGCGGAGCTGTTCAGTGGACATCGCTGCGAGGTCATGGCGTTGCAGTGCGTTGTTCAGCGGGACGTTGACCACAACAGTCGGCAGCTGCACGCCGAGAAAGTACGCAGCAGTGGCGATCCAGATGAGCATCCGATAGGCTCCCTCCGCGTGAAGGGAGCCAAGAACGAGCATCATCAGGACCGCGACGATCGAACCGCCCCAGACGAGGATAAACAGCAGGCTGTGGTTCTGTATCACGCGATCCACCGCAGCAAAGGCGCGAAGATAGTCATGGTCATCAAGTGTACGAATCCCCGGCATCACGATGATGGCGAATGCGAGGGAGAGTCCCGCAGCCAGGGAGCAGAGCAACGCCGACAGTATTATGGCAATGTGCAGAATATCCATGATGTCACCCCTGCACTGCTGTCTGCCACACGCCCGTGGATGCAGCCTCACGGGCATAGGCGGTGAAGGCTTTCGGGGGACGACCCAGCGCGCGCTCGATGCCGTCGGCCAGGTACGCATTGCGTCCGTCGAGCACGCTCGCGAAAAGATAGTCGAGCATCCAGACCACATCCTTCGGCGCACCGGATTCCTTCACGCCCTGGATGAAAGACTCATGCGTAATCTGTACGTATGCGATTTCTCGACCCGTCGCTTTTGAGAGTTCGTCAGCGACATCCGAGAACGTCATCAGTTGCGGACCCGTGAGTTCATATACTTCGCCGCTATGACCGGTTTCGGACAACGCGGCGACGACGACTTCAGCGATATCGTCGACATCGACAAACGGTTCCTTCGCATCACCTGTCGGTAGGGTGATCTGTCCGGCATGCACCATGTCGATAAATGCACCCTCCGAGAAGTTCTGATTGAGCCAGCTGGCGCGGACGATGGTCCATTCGAGTCCGCTCTCCTGCACAATGCGTTCACAGGCCTGCGCTTCCGGCTCGCCCCGGCCGGAGAGCAGGACCAGCCTTTTGACGCCATGCTTCCGGGCGCGATCGACGAAGGCCTGTATGGAATCCGTCGCCCCGGGCATGGCAAGGTCCGGCGCATAATTGATGTAAACCGCGTCGACTTCCTGCAGACAGGCATCCCACCCCGCTTCATTGCTCCAGTCAAACGCCGGGGAAGCGGAACGCGATCCGATGCGAACCGGCATGCCTTTCTCCTTCAGTGCTCTCGCAACCCTGCTGCCGGTTTTCCCCGTGCCGCCGAGCACGAGTGTACGTCCTTCATGAAGCTGCGATGTATTTCGAGTAGTACTCATGGTATTCTCCTTGTGTTGAATGACAGGAGAATAATACCAGTCCCGGGCAACGAACTCTTGACGCATCCCGCCAACGTTTTGGCAGCATGCGCCAGATGAGGTTTTAGAGGGAATCGGATTGGGAAGCGATGCGGAAGGAACGCGGGGTTTGTCCCTCCCAGCGTTTGAACGCGCGTGTAAACGCACTCTGTTCTGAAAAGCCCGTCATGAACGCGACATCGACCAGGGAGAAGTCGCTTTCCTGCAGCAGATGCTGCGCAAGCTGACGGCGGGAATCATCCACCAGCGTCTGATACGTATACCCGAGATCGGACAACCTTCGCTGCAGCGTGCGGCTGCTCATGCCGAGTCCTTTCGCGATTTCCGAGAGCGTCGGGACGCCCCCGCTGAGGGATTGCGACACGTTCAGACGGACCTGCCGGTCCAGCGTGTCATGGTCTTCAATGCGTGCCACTTCCTCATCGAGATGCGATTCAAAGAAGCGGGAAATGCCCGCATCACCAACGCTGTTCGGCACGCGCAGAGCTGCATCCGAGACAAGAAGCGCGTCCTTATTGGACGAAAAGTGTACCGGACACCCGAAGTACGCTTCGTGTTCCGCGATCGATTCCGGCGCCGGATGCTTGAAGTACACCGCCATCGGAGCGAACGCTTCAGTGGAAACCTCGCGGCTGATCGCGGCGATACTTGCGATAGTCGCTTCATTGGAAAGCCGCAGACCCAGGCGTCTTCGTCCCTCCCTGTGCAGATGCATGAGCGCACCCCCGGTTACCACTTCCACCTCATACCTGGAAACGCTTGTCAGCACACGCGCATAGCGCTCGGCCCGCTCATAGGATCCACGCAGATCGGTAGCCGATTTCCACGCCAGTCCAAACGCCCCGTAGTCCTCACACCGCATCGCCGCACCCGCACGCAACGGAATCGTCGTCGGATGCGCATCGACCTCGGTGGCCCGTTCGAGTAGTGCATAGTACTCATCCGCAGGAATCATCTGCGAGGGATCGACCGGACTGTCCGGCTCAATCCCCACCGAGCGCAGCATGGCATCCGTGCTGCGCTCCGTGTCGAGAACACACAGTACTTTCCTGACAAACAGTGCCGTGATGCTGCCCATGCCGCGAATCCTATCTATAGGTGTGAGAGAACAAACCTACGAAATTGGCATGGGAATTCAGAAATAGAGGTAATGTCCCTTCAGCACACCTTCCGACGTGTATTCCAGTGCGGGGAAGGGAAGCTTGATGAAGGTCAGCGCTTTCAGGATGATGTTCAGGATGCTGGAGTCCGTCTCGATCCTGCTCCAGTCGATGTCGAGGGAAAGCAGGTACTGCCGGTATCGCGTGGCGGGGGGAATGGTGACGCCGTTGTATTCGCTTCTGTTCGTGAACTCCCCGTACATCCCGTTCGCCCCATATCCCACGGCAATATTGAGCCAGTCCGGCGTGATCGTGTTCGGTACGATTTTGTTGATGGGACAGGACAGCCAGTAGGTGTGACCGTTGTAATCATTGAATACGCGGTCGAAGGTGTTGGTCCCGAGGTAGCCGTTCGCTTTGCCTGCGTAGTCGGATTCCCTGTAGCTGAACTTGTAGGTTACGAGCTGCTCCCGGAACAGCACTTCCTGCAGCAACACCAGCGCTGAGCCCGCGGCGTTGGCGGCCATATCCCCCCATGAAAAGCCGTAGCCTTCATGAATACCGTCCATGATTTCGACGGGCGTCTGCAGTACGAGTCCCAGCGTCGCCCCGTAGAGCAGCGACTGCTCCCGGCTGAATCCCGACTCCCGAAGAAGGTGGAAGCCGATGTAACTGTAGACGTAGGAACCGAACACATGTCCCATCTTGTCCACCTGCAGGTACGCCCTGTTGTCGTTGTAGAAATGGAAGGGCACATACTCTCTGTCCTTATACCACGTCTCGCTCAGCACAAACAGTGAAGCCGCATAGTACGCACCCGTCACTCCGGCCGCAGTGTATATGTTGATGGATGGCTGGTGCGTTGTGTCGCCCATTGCAGGATGATCTGCCATCGCAATGTGCTCCACCATCGCACTGCCATCCCCCGCTACCGAACGAGTCTGTGCTGCGAGATATGCTGTCTGCGCAAAAACCATGAAGAGCAGCAGGAACGCCGTGATCCGATTTCGGGCAGGAAGCAAAACGCTGCATCGTCTGCGCGCTTCTTTTTGCTGAGGCAATCGATGCCACATGCTGATCACTCCGCGCGTTCCGACGGAGTCGGCGCAGTGCGATGGAAAAGAACGGCCAGGAGCACGACAACAATGAGGAACACCCCGAGGTAGCCGACGATACCGATATTCCGCAGCTGCATATCGCCGGTGACGACGCCACTGAGTCCCGCCAATGCCAGCACTCCGCTCGTGATCATGCTGTAGCGTACGGACCGCGCAATCCCACTGCCGCTGAACACCGGCGCGGCGAACAGCATGGCGAGTGCGAAGAACACATCCCACGCGAGAATGTCGAGTGCGTAGGCGACGGAGGGCCATTTGAAGGCGACGAGCAGCGGCAGTGAAGACAGCGTAGCGAACTCCGGCTGACGGCTGAGCGTGAGTATGAGGAAATGCAGCGCGGATGTCACGACAGCGAGCATGGACATGAACGCGACCGCGGTCAGACTGAATACCTTGAAGCAGACTGGCGTCCATGTATGCACCGCCACCATGAGCGCCACCATGGCGGGCATCATGGTGAGGATGAGCACTTCGAGTATGGTGAACATCGGATCGCCGATGGGCTGATCCGGGGATTCCAGCGACATGAATCCCACGGCCAGCGTAATCGCGTACGCCACGAGCAGAGTCGCGAGAATAATCGCGGACGCAATCCCGAAGCGCCGCGCCGTCTGAGTAAATGCAGTGTCCATCACTCTCGAATTTCCGTGAGCCTGATACCTGTCATCGCCTTCGAAATCGGCCGTTCACGTGACAGCGTGTGGAACCGGATTCCGACAACTTTATCCTCGATCGGCAATCTAGGAAATCGGCCTGAGGAATCATACCGCTGTAACTTTGTCCTGCACTCCGTGTTTTTCTGGCATTGCGATCCCACAAACACATGGTGAAACGATGTTGCGTATTCCTGCGGTCCGCCCCTTTTCCCTCAATCATTCGCTTGGAAGAGGTCTGGCGGGAATACTCCTGCTGCTGCTCGTGCTGCTTTTCCCACAATCTCTCGAAGCGCAGGAAAGTGTAGATGCGCTGACACCAGCCGCCGCGAAAGCCTCGCTGCACATGCGCATCATGGGTGGAACCTCACTGGCCGGATCGCCGGTTCCGATATGGCTCAGCCTGGAAAATTATGTAGACAGCATTCCCCCGTTCAGCTTTGTGCTGAGCTATGATACTTCCCTGATGAAATTGACCGGGATTGATCAATCGGACGGACTCCTTCTGAACGGAGTGCAGTCACGTATTACGCCGGTTGGGGCGGGACACCGCATCGAATTCCTCGAGGGGAAGCGCATTCCATACGACGGCATACTTTGTCATCTCGTATTCCAGACAGCGGATCCGGACACCCTCACCTGCGGCCCCCTGCATCCCTACGACCTGCAGATCGACACCAGCAAGTATGCGCTGCGCATCGACAGCTCCGCGCAATGCCTGTTTCCGCGTAACCCGAACATCCTGTGTTCCATCAGCGCACCGCGGGGAATCCACTGGTCCGAAGCACAACAGAGGTACGACCCCGACTCCATTCTCGTTTCCATGCAGGTATCGAACAACGGCAGCCGGGAAGCCACCGGCGCCATGGCCCGTTTGTCCTACGACACCACAGCATTTACGCTGGTCAGTCCGGCGCAGTCCTTGCAACCCATGACACCGGACATTGTTCCTGTCGACGGCAAGGCTACCGCGGAATGGATACTGCGGGCGAAGCCGCGCGCGCAGCGAGACACGCTGGACATCTGCGCGATCGCGACGTTTGCGAACACGCAGGGGAGCACGTGCTGCACGAAGATGAATGTTCCCGCCGTGGGTACGGTGCTGCTGAACTGCGATCTCAGCGTGCAGGATATCCTTATCGACACTGCCACCGGATTGCCCGCACCCATGCCGTTCATCGTGACGGGCACCGTATACAATCCCGGCAGCAAGACCGTGTACAACGCGCAGGCAAAACTGAAGAGAGAGCTGTATTCCATCCTCGCCTTCAGCGGACCCGATTTCCCGGGGAATGACACCAAGCTGACGCAGCCGTCAACCATTCCCCCCGGCGGCAGCGCCACCGTGCAGTGGGAAATGCGGCAGCGTCTTGAGCGCTTTGACAAATCGCACACCCTGAGCATGGAAGTGCTGGCGGACACCGGATGGAGTGAATCCTGCACCATGCAGTTCACCGTTCCCGGCGCCGAGATGAGGCTGGATCCCATTTCCATCACACCCGGTGGAACGCACACCATCTGCCAGGGAGACAGCATCGAGCTGGACGCCGGCGCGGGCTGGCAGGACTACAGCTGGAGCAATGGAAGTAAGTCCCGCTACTGCACCGCGAAAAGTGCGGGAATCTACACCGTGATCGTGGGTGATTCGCTTGGACGCATCGCCTTTTCCGACAGCGTGACCATCATGCACTACCCGGTCTTCCATCCGGGCGTCACCGTGACCGGTGGATTCAAATTCTGTCCGGGCGACACCGTCCTGCTGACCGCCAACCGTGATTCGACGCAATACCGCTGGAGCACCGGCGACACCACGCGCAGCATCATCGTCACGAAGGGAGGAAACTACAACGTGTACGTGCGCGGACCCTACGGCTGCTGGGGACGCTCGGCCATGTACGGCATCGAGGAAAAGAATCCGCCCCCCGTGCCCCCCATCACACGCATCGGCGACACCCTCCGCACCGTCGACGCCCTCACCTGGCAATGGTATCTCGATGGACAACCCATCCCCAACGGCACCGGCCGAAGCCACTTCATCCTCTTTCCCGGCAGCTACACCGTGTACATCACCGACACCAGCGGCTGCGGTACCATGTCGCTCCCCTTCGCCGTGACTGTACTCGGCCTGGACGCCGTGAGTCCCCACACCCCACAACTCAACGTCTACCCCGACCCCAGCAACGGCAGCTTCACCGTCACCCTGCAATCCGAGGGCACCCAATCCGTCACCCTCACCCTCTACAACACCCTCGGCAAGCAAGTCTGGCAGGACACCCAACTTCACTTCACCAACCAACTCACCCGCAACGTACTGCTTCCTGCAATCCCACCAGGATCATACATTCTGACCGCGCAGATGGAAGGAATGACGTTGAGGAGGAGGGTTATCGTGCAGTGATAGCACGACAATACTACACAGACCCATCATAGTGTGGGTGCGTGGCATAAATCGTAGCGGAAAAGTAGTTTCGGCAGTTAAAGCTGCACGACGGATTGCAGTGCAGAGATCAGTTCACTGATATCGCGTCCCTCAGAATCCGTGACTTGATCGTCCGTCAGACTGACTTCACTGAACCAATGCCAGCCATGATCGAGATCAGGATCGTAGCGCTCGAACTTAAGGGGCGGTATCCCAACGTCCTCTGCAACAAAGAACTCCCCGTCAATCAGTCCCTTCTGAATCTCCGTGGTCAGAGCATCTACCGATAAGTTGTTCCTGTTCGCAAACACCACATCGTCCCTGAGCTTGTAGTTCGCGGCGTCCCGGTACATGTATTCAAAGCGGATATTCATGCGCCCTCCTTGGTAGCGTGTTCAGTAGATCAATTCATGCCAGCGTTGTCTCCTACTCTGCGCAATACCGCCGGCCTAGGGAACATGCACGGAGCAGTCATCCAAAGAAACAGCCGAACTCATCGATGTCGATCACGCGGAGAACGTCTTCAATGCGATCCACTCCCGAATCCGGGTCGTAGCGATGCCATTTGAGGTCAGCGCGCTGCCAGAAGATCCTCCAAACATTCTGGCTCCTCACGAACGTCGCCTTTGCCACAGGTCGCTCAATTTTTCTTGCGGGGTTTCGCCAATCTGCGCGGATCTCCAGAATTTCCACGCTTTGCCGCTCGATCCTGTATGCAAGATCCAGCTGGCTTCGGAGATGTGCAGGTGGCCGTCGCTTCTCGATGAACGCCGACAACGCTGCCTCGCAATGCTTCATTTCAATCTCGCTCAATGCCATAAGTGGTCCTTGATGGAGTATGAACAATTCTCAAAGCATACCGAAAGCAGGATCAAGGTTGCAGCTGCTCGATTTTCGTCCCATTAGGCGGCACACGAAACATGAAAGGGCGTCGCGTCTTTCCCGCCAGCTCTTTCATTCTGGGGTAGTTGCGAACGAGTTGTTGTATCAACTCGCAAGCTGTACGCTTTTTCCCACTCAGGAAAAATGCACCAACATTATGCGCCTTAAATGCAGCAATCTCTGAAGGATTCCAACGAATCTTATTATCACGTGTAACGAGAATCATATCATTCTGGCCGACGTATGGCAACCAGTCGGCGTCTGGAGTGTCATCTGGAAAAATTTCTTTTAGATGAACGACGTCCTCCCCGAATCCCTTCATACCTGCAGCCAACTTCGAACTGAGGTTATTGTCCACAAATGCTTTCATGCAGCGAGCGATTCCTCGAATTGTACTGCATCTTGAACCTGCTTCTGGGTAAGATCCAACCATCTGCATGTCGGTCGAATCTCACGTCCTTCAGCAAGATAGAAATCATAGACATTCGCCGTCATGACTCCTTTCCCGACAATAGAAGGTCGGCCATAAGCTACAGAGGGATCGATCACAATCGAACGATCGCCTCCGAGCGGATACCACTTTCTCGCCAACCCGAGATGTTCGCCAAACTCAATCTGCTGTGCAAGTTCGGTGATGATTTCAGGGATAACCCATTGTCCTCCCGACAACAGCTCGAGAATCGCATCACCCTGATCCTTGACCTGCAGGTACAGATCTTTCCCATCCGTGAAAAAACTTTGCCGGGCGAAATGTCGGGTTTCAAGAATGTGAGAAGCTTCGTCCAGAGCTTTCCTGATCCTTTGAAGACTGATCCCATGATCCAGAAACTGCTTCACGAACAGCAGGTCGATGAGATCGAGGAATGAAGCGTAGCTCGTCTCGCTCGCCTGCGAACCTGATACGACCGGGTTCTGATGTACCTGCCTGGCATGTAGTGCGTACGTATATCCTTTCAGCCAGCGACGGACCCGGTCCGCCTTCAAGCCAATGAGACGGGCCGCCTCGGCAGCGGGATATGCAGGTACATCCAGCACACTTTCCAGCTCTTCGATGTCCCGATCCCGTACAGTTCCTGTGGCTGATGCAAAGTTATCTATCATCTCTCCGGCAAGGAGTTGTTCCTGAATGAGACTAAAATTAACCGCGTACCCGTAGCTGCGCAAGTGCTTTCACTGTGCATGGCAGAAAGTTGTTGGTTCTGTACACGTGCCTTGCGAACGGAGGAGCCTTAGCAAACGATTCTGTTACCGGACATTGCATTCAAAACACGTCAGAGCTAACTTCCAAATATCATCAATACGGGATAATAAACACTTATTAGCCTAACTATTATGGAGTGGAGCATGTTGGAAGAGATAAGTCTCGTTCTGGCGGTCGTGTTTCTTGCGGTGGCAATTTTTCTGCTGGTCACGTACCTGAAGCTTAAAAATCGGTACAAAGACGTAATCGATGTTGACAAAGAGGTTCGCGATCGGAAGAAACAGGTTAGCGAAACTGAGAAAGAAATCGAGGATCTGCGAAGTTCGTACAAGGCGAAAAAAGAGGTTTTCGAGAATCTATCGAAAGAGGTTCAGATTCTTGAAGACAATCTTGAAATGAAGTCCTTTGGTATCTACGAACCCCAATACAGTTTCGATTCATCTGAGAAATACAAGAAGAAGCTCGATGAGCTTCAAGACAAAAGAAAACAGATGATTCGGGACAAAACTTCTTATATCTGTCCGACGAACTGGCAAGTTGGCGGCAGCAAAGCAGAAGGGACAAAGATGATTAATCGTAGCTCCAAACTCATGCTACGTGCTTTTAACGGTGAGTGCGATGCAGCCATTGCCAAGGTAAAATGGAATAATTTCGATCGAATGGAAGCACGAATCCGGAAGTCGTTCGAAGCGGTAAACAAAGCCGGTGAGCCGATGAATATATGGCTTACCGACGAGTATCTTCAGGTGCGCATCGACGAGCTTCACGTTAGCCATGAATACCAGGAGAAACTGCAGGACGAGAAGGAGGAACAGCGTCGTATCCGTGAAGAGATGCGGGAGGAAGAAAAAGCACGCAGGGAATTCGAAAAAGCGAAAAAAGATGCTGAGCAGGAAGAAGCTCGATACAAAAAGGCTCTTGAAAAAGCGCGGGCGGACGTGGAGAAAGCGAGCGGCGAAGAACTGGATAAGCTGAAAGCCGAAATGGAAGCATTAGAACAGCAGTTGAAAGAGGCAGAGGAAAAGGGTCAGCGAGCACTTTCAATGGCAGAGCAGACCAAACGAGGTCATGTGTACGTTATCTCCAACATTGGCTCCTTTGGAGAGAATGTATACAAAATTGGCATGACTCGCCGATTGGAGCCACTCGATCGCGTAAAAGAGCTGGGCGACGCTTCCGTTCCTTTCAACTTCGATGTTCATGCAATGATTTTCTCAGAGGATGCACCGAGCCTGGAGAATGCATTGCACAAGAAATTTGAAGACAAACGAGTCAACCTCGTTAACCTGAGACGAGAGTATTTCGACGTTTCACTTGCAGACATTGAAACCGAAGTGCGCAAAGAGAATGCGGAAATTGAGTTCACGAAACTTGCAGAGGCCAAAGAGTACAGGGAAACTCAGGCGCTCCGCGAGTCTCTCAACAAGAGCAAGGAGCCAGTTGAAGAGGTGTATCCTGCTGAATTATAGCCCTGCTGTCATAAAAAAATTCAGCGTTCGTTTTTGTCATAAACATGCACTAAGAGAATCAGTAGGTCCTGTCAAACCCCTCGCCATCGAAGCGGCATACGCTGCCGTCGGCCATGCCGAACCAGAGGACGTCCTTGCTGTCCCGGTAGATGGTCCAGACCATGCTGCTGGTCAGGCCGTCCTTCATGGTGAAGTTTGTCAGGGACGTACCATCGTAGCGCCAGGCGCCGTTGTCGCGTGATCCGAACCAGATGTTGCCGGCGGCGTCTTCCGCGATGGAGAAGATGCGGCCGAGGGAGCCGGTCGGACCTTTTTCCCTGAGGCTGAGTCCTTGCTGTTCGGTAAAGTTGGTGACGGTCTCACCGTCGTAGTGCAGCACGCCGAGTCCGTTGTTGCCTATCCAGAGATGTCCCCTGCTGTCTTCGAAGATGCTGCGGACATGAAGTCGTTCAGCTCCGGATCCGGTTCCCGCGGTCTTGTCGTTGATGATCGTGAAGGATTGTCCGTCATATCCGAACACGGCCGGATAGGTTGCGAACCAGACCGTTCCGTTGCGTCCCTTCACGATGCCGGTGACCAGATAGCTATCGTCCCGCTTTGCTCCGGGTGGCAGAGGGAAGGACAGATACGTGAGCGATCGACCATCATACCGGTACGTACCCTGTCCATCGGAGTAGCCTGCATGCATCCCGCTGTCGCCGAGAAACCAGAGGTCGTCGGACGCCATCTGCCAGGTATTCCCTGAGACGGGATCCGGGATTCCGTGATTCCCCCCGGTACGAATCTCCAACTTCTCTCCGTCGAAACTGGTAATCCCGTTGGCCGTTCCGAACCAGATGACGCCGTCCCGGTCTTCCTGAATCGAACGGACCTGATTGTTGCTCAGTCCATCACTCATTGTATAGTACGTGAACCCGCTGCCATCGTACATGCACACGCCCTCGTTCTGGCTTCCGAACCAGAAGCGTCCCTTGCTGTCCTCGTAGATGGCGGTGATCCCGCTGGTATACCTCAGCTGCAGGCTCGTATCCTTTTCCCCCACGCTCATTTCCATTGCACGATCATCTGAATTCTCGCTCCTGTCTCCGTCCGAATTGTCCTGACTCGAGCAGGAGCTGAAGAGCAGGATCACCAGCAGGAGCGTCCACTTCGCATGCATTCTCGTCCCTTTCACTGTTATCCTGGTCACCGCAGCTTTGGACGCTTACCCTGCGCCACCTGGCGGCTGATCCAGGCAATTATTGGTGTGCCGATGATTGTCGGAAGCACCCACGCGATAAGCGCGGCAATACCATAGATTCCTGTCAGGCTTTGCCAGTTCACAACCAGCAGTGCCGTACACATCGCAATATAAGAACCTCCCTGGCCGGTCAGATGCGCGCCGAGCCAACCCTTCCAGCGCCGTTTGGCCGCCACATACCCCAGAAGCGCGAAGGCATAGGAACCTGATGCGATCGGGAAAAACCACCAGATGCGACTCCAACCCATCACGGAGAGGATGCCTGCGGATAAACACACTCCAAGGACGACCCAGTGATACGCTTCACCAACTTCCGTGTGCAGTCCCCGGACCTTTCGTGCCGTCATCGCAACGGGACCAAGAACCAGCGCGACTGTCCCGAACACGACATGTGCTGTCAGGATTGCATCTTTTACCCACATCGGATTCCTCACAAGAAGTACGCGTTGTCGTCGCTGATCGTCATGCCCGTTCGTACGCTTCCTCGAGTTCCGCAACGTCGAGCTTTACCATCTTCAACATGGCATCCATCACGGCCTTTACCTTGTCAGGGTTCTGATCGTTGATGAGTTCCATGAAACGCCTCGGAACAATCTGCCATGTGAGACCGAACTGATCGGTGATCCAGCCACACTGCATTGAGGTCGCGCCGGCGTCGACGAGCTTGTTCCAGTACTCGTCAACCTCCTCCTGGTCTTCACAGTCGACGAACAGGGAGAATCCCTGGGAGAAATTGAAGTGCGGACCGCCGTTGTAGCCCATGAAGGACTGTCCGCCAATAACGAATTCGGCGGAAGTGATCGGTCCGTCATCCCCGGAACGCGCGATGTTCTCCACTCTGGAATCAGGGAACGTCGCGGTATAAAATTCAATTGCTGCTTCTAGCTGATCGTTGAACATCAGGAATGGTGTCACTTTTGACATCGGTATATCTCCTTGGGAATTTTATGCATACTGCTGAGCCCTGCCGCCGGCTCATTTGGACTGTGAATTGTATCCGTTCCGCGGATACGGTTTCAATACATCGTGTTGCCGTTCCTGGTTTCGGATGGGATTTGCTGGATGCAGTCCCAGTGCTCGACGACTTTGCCGGCGGCGTCGAAGCGGAAGAAGTCCATCGTCACCCATTCGTCGTTGCCCGGCCAGACCTGATGCGTGTGCAGGGCGACGAGGTCGCCTTCGGCAACGGCGCGGACGAACTCGATTGATTTGTCCGGGTACTGCTGCTGCATCTCGGTGAAGTAGTCGATGAAAGACTGCTTGCCGTTCCCTACCAGTGGATTGTGCTGTATGTAGTCATCGCCGACGTATTTCTCGACGGCGCCCTTCGGATCGCCGGAATACGCCATGCGGTAAAAGGCGATCGCGTTGCTCTTGTTTGCTTCCGCGTCTGCAGTCATGATGGCACTCTGCTGTTGTGTGAGATATGCGGGGTATGAAGTCAATATTCTCACCTGCGCCTGTAAATGCAAGAACGCACAGGAATGCAATTCAAGGCGCCACTCGAGCAGTGATCTTCGCAACGACGGAATGCAGCTTCAGTGCCATTCGGCAGTGTCAGCTGGTCAGCCACTCCATGGCTTCCTTTTCCGTGTCGAACATCTTTATGCCGGTGCCTCTGTTGACAGCGACAGTCATTCCAAATTCCAGTTGCATCCGAGATGGATAATCCAGATTCACGAGCGCGATCCTCCATCCCAACTCAATTCCGTATTCACCCAGCGATGCCGCTGTTTCGAAAACGCTCATCGTAGAGAGTGATCCCGTGATTTTCGAGATCACGAGTATTCGATGAAGACCCGTTTCTTTACTGGCAATCGAAATTTTGCGAAACATGGATTCTGCGTTCCTTGAAGTGCTTCCAACCGCTCTATCCCCACTAACCTGCACTCGCAGCACGCCGTCACACTCTTCGACGATAACTTCGTAAGACATGGGAACCTCTATTTACAGACATTTCACCCGAATAATGGGTGTCAGGCGGAACAGCTCCCGTGTATTGCCGCGTGGTAGTGTTCAAGTCGTGGTGTTCAAGCAGTTCCCCGAAATCGCCCGGATACCGCAAATAGTGTTCCTCATCAATAATGGCCGCAGGGGCCGGGGGACGCATCTGGCGACGCGCCGGAACGGCTATTTATCAGGGTTTAACGTCTTATTACCTTATAACATAAGCGAGTCACTAAACGTTCCCCCCGCCCAGCTTTCCGGAACCATGCTTTCAGTGGCAAAAAGCGATCACAATGCTCCTGTGCGCTTCCGCGTCTGAGGTCATGATGGCACTCTGCTGTTGTGTGAAAATCAGGATGGTTGAAATAATCTAGTCTGCCGGGTTTTCGAAGCCGAAACGTTCACCCGCTTTCCACGCTTCACGATTGTTTCCTTCGTTTGAAATTCCATCAGATTCCCTGAGCATCCGTGCCAGATGCATGCAGTTCCAGGTCATGATGGTCGTGTTTCGCTGTGTGAAGTCGTTGTCGAAGCCGACGCGTCCCCCATCGTCGGTGGGATCGCCGTATGAGGGACCCGGACCCGCTTCCCCAATCCACCCGCAATCCGCCTGCGGCGGCAGGGTGTACCCGAGGTGATTGAGGGAGAACCCGATGGTCATCGCTGTATGTTTGATTCCATCCTCATTTCCAGTGATGGCGCAGCCCCCGACCTTTCCGTAATAAATCGACTGTCCCTTCTCATTGAGCATAGCGGACATTGCGTACAACCGTTCGATAAGCAGGCGGCACAGCGAGCTCTCTTCTCCCAGCCAGATCGGCGTTCCGACAATCAGAATGTCGGCCGCCTTCACCTTCTCCCAGATCGCCGGCCATTCATCCCGCTCCAATCCGTACTCCGTCATATCAGGGTACACCCCCGGCGCAACATCGTGCGATGCGAAATGTATGAATTCGACACCAACCCCGTTTTTCCGCATGATTTCGGCGGAGGCACGGAGAAGCAGCCTCGTATGACTGTCTTCCGGTTTCTTCTTGAGCGACGTGTTGATATATAGAGCACGGAGGTCTGTAAATCCGTTCATGATGGCCTTCTTTCTGAGCACGGATCGATAGCCGTGCTGAAAAAATCAATAAAATGATGACAGGAGAAATATTGGGATATGACTCCGCGAATGCAAGGGGATATCCGAGGGAAACGCACTGCTGCTGCAGTGCTACTTCTGAGCAGCGTCCGGATCTTATGCACTTGAAGGATCATCGGAGGTGGAACGTCGTATCCAGCATTTTATAATTTCTATTTTTTCAATAATTTATCGCGCCTGATGTCCCACCGAATGCAGAGTACCTGCGTTATGCTTCCTTCTGCGTATCTGACCGATGATCACAAACGGCTCAATGCATTGTTGGCGGCGGCAACGCCAAATGGGACGGTGGACAGGGAGGCGTACGAGGTTTTTCGTCTCTATCAGTACAGACATGCGGTGATCGAGGAGGAGTTCGTGATTCCGCTGATCAAGGAGAAGGCGGAAGGCGGATTCTTCGCCATCCGGCAGATTCAGTATGAGCATAGCGCGATTGCCGCGCTGCTGGTGCTGGAGCCGACCGGGGAAGTGCTGGCGGTGCTACGCGCACTGCTCGACAAGCATAAGCTGCTGGAGGAGACGAACCGCACGATGTATGACGTCCTGGATCAATGCTCGCAAACCGAGCAGCCGGAATTACTGGCAAAAATGCAGGAGTATCCTGATCCGGAGCTGCCCGTGCCCGAAGGGGATGCGATGGAGCATGCGAGGGAGATGATTGCACGGGCCGGGTATGACTGGGAGAAATTATCTTGTGAGCTCAAAGACACCAAGACACCGAGTCACGAAGGGAAATAAGGTGCTCGCTTCGCTCGCACGTCGCTAACGTGTACGTACTTCTATATCTCCCATTCGATACCAAAGATTGGGAGGAGGCCCCATTGGTATAATGTCTTGATGGATTTGTTTTCGTCATCGTAGATGTGGGCGGCGATGTTGCGGCGGTCGTAGAGGTTCCAGATGGAGATGTAGGCGGTGAGGCTGGAACGGGAGAAATTGAAACGGCGGTCAATGCGGATGTTCATGCTGTGGTAATCGGGGTGGCGCAGGGCGTTGATGCGGGTGGGGTCGAGGACTTCCTGCCGCGCGGCAATCGACGCTTCCAGGTCGATGGGGGTGTAAGGAACGCCGCCGGCGTATATCCAGCGCAGACTGCATTCCCATTCCGCACTGGGCTTGTAGCCGCCCTCGATGCTGAAGAGCAGACGGTTGTCGTAGGCGCGATCACGCTCGATGCCGTCGAGTCCGGTGTAACGGGCGGTGGACCATCCGGCGCTGGCCATGCCATAGAAATCTTCGGCAAGTTTTTTCTGCACGGTGAGCTCGAGTCCGCGCGAGAAGGCTTTTCCCTCAGGCACGAGATGTTCATGCGCGGAAAAGAAGCCGTAACGGTAGGACATCTCATCCACCACGAAGAGTCCGGGCGCGGCGGGATCCACCGGGAAACGGTCGTACTTCTTGAGGTATCCCTCCAGCGAAACGCGCGTGCTGGCGGTGAGCAGGTAGGATGTGCCGAGTACGCCGTGCAGCGCACGAGGATCGGGAAGATTCCGGTGCGCAGGATTCTGGGAAAGCAGCAACAGGGGGAGGGACTGCGTGTACAATCCCCCCGATGCGCTCAGCGTCCACCGCTGCGTCAGCTGCAGCACTGCGGATGCGCGGGGTTCGAGCGTCGTGCTCTCATTGATGGAATTGTGCTGGGCACGGAGTCCGAGCGAAACGTCGAGCCGTTCGATGGGGGTCAACTGCAGCGTCGCGTAGATTCCTGAGAGACTGCCGTCGGCGTCGCCGCGGGCGCGTATGACGGACTGACTTCCCCCCAGCACATCCGGCACTCCTCCGTACGTATTGTCATAACTGTTGCGCAGCAGCTTAGCGTCTGCACCGGCTTCGATGCTGAATTCTCGCGAGAAACGATGCTGCGTGCGTGTGCGGAGGGAGATCCAGTGTTCGTCCGACCTGTTGTCCAGCAGCAGCGCCTCGGATCCGGTCTTCAGGAAATGCTCGCGAAAACGCATGCCGGTCCACGACACACTGCTCTCACTCCACGTGTCCTTTCCCCACAGCGCGCGCCAGGTGATGCCGGACGTCGCGTTGTAAATGTCCTGCCGCCCGAAATACTGCATGTCGTTTTCCGCCGCGGTCTCGGCGTCGGGGTCGTTGTGATCATCGCTCCACAGCGCGAGCAGACTTACGCGATGCTTCGGGGAAATGTCATACGCGAGCTTGAAGGACGCATCGCCATACCACGGAGCGACGCTGGTGCCGATATCTATGGCGGATACGATGAGGTCGAGATAGCTGCGACGGACTGAGAGCAACCAGGAACCGTCGGCGCCCAGCGGTCCCTCCACGAGCCCGCCAAATCCGACAAAGTTCAGATCCGCCTGCGCTTCCAGTGCATCCCTGCTGCCCTCGCGGAAACTGATGTCCATTACCGACGACAGCCGGTCGCCCCATCGCACGGGGAAGCCACCGGCGATGAAGTTCACCTCGCGAATCATGTCCACCGGCAGCATGCCCAGCGGACCCCCGCTCGCGCCCTGCGCCGGGAAGTGATTGATGTTGGGTACTTCAATGCCGTCGACGAAGAAGGCGTTTTCGAGCGGACTCCCTCCCCTCACGATCAGACTGTTCGATTGATCGTTCACCTTGGCCACCGAGGGCAGCACCATCATGATGCGGCTGACGTCCCCTGCCGATCCGGGCGCGCGGCGGATTTCCTCCCCCGAAAACTGCGCAGCGCTGACGGACGATTCCTCCGACTGCCGGAAATAGTCCGCCGTGATTTCCACCTCGCCCGTTTCGAACACCGCCTCGCGAAGGCGCAGCACGAGTTCGGTGCCGCGCGAGGGACGCACGATAACGTCCGTCTGCATCAGTGTCTCATAACCGATGGCACTCACACGCACGCGGTAACTTCCCGCCGGAATATCCTCGATTCTGAACTTCCCGTCCGCATCAGACGCCGCACCGCGCTGCGCATCCGGCAGATACACATTCGCTCCCGCCAGCGGCTGTCCGCTTCGCGTATCTACCACGCTTCCATGGATGCTGCCGTGCGCACTTTCCTGTGCATGGACGGATGAGATGATGAGGGTGAAAAACAGAAGTGCGGTGAACAGCGGACGCATGGATTTCCTTTCCTGATGAAAAACAGGTCCGCAACATAGCCTTAATACGCGCGCGCATAGCCCCATCCCAGCAGTTGGAACCCGCTGTGGGAGTACTATCCTCTGGGATTGAACTCGTTAAAAGGGTATTGCCGCTGTCGCGGCGTTCTTTTCGCTCCGCTCAGGCATTTGCTCCGCTGACGCGGAGCAGTTTTTGAAGAAATACCTCCTCCCCGCTTGGCGGGGGAGGAAAGAACTCGCCGCAGGCGAAACACCTTGCCGCAGGCGAAACTCCTTGCCGCAGGCGAAACTCCTCGCCGCAGGCGAAACTCCTCGCCGCAGGCGAAACTCCTCGCCGCAGGCGAAACTCCTCGCCGCAGGCGAAAGAACTCGCCGCAGGCGAAACACCTCGTCCCGCCGTGCGGGACGAAACTACCTGCTATCAGACTTGCACGAGGTCTCGAAGTTTACCCGATGTGAATCGACACGCTCACCATGGGCAGCGCACGGGGAATCTTCGTGCCGGTGGGAATTTGGACGTCGCCATTGGGGACGACGATGAGTCCCATGTCGAAGGCTGCGCGTCCGACCATGTAGCGCACGCCGAAGGTGTGAAGGGTGCCTGAGCCGAAGACGTTCAGGAAATGCTCTGTCATGAGTTTCCACTCGGGCGCGATGCGCGTTTCATAGCCGAGTCCGATTCCCGAGAACAGTCCCTCCTGCAGTCCGATCCCGAAGCCACCTTCGATATTGGCGAAGCCGAGTCCCAGCGTCAGCGCGCTCGACTCGGTCCCGAATGTCATCACCGCGAAGCCGCCGGGAATGGCGACCTGCTTCCACCCGGGATAGGGTCCATCGACGGACTCCCTTCCCCAGAACATCACCGCGCCGCCCACAGCCATGCTGGTGCCGCGGTCGTCGAAAAGCGTGTGCTTGAGGAACAGGTAGGAGTAGTATTCCTCACCCACATCCTCGACGGTGGTGAACACATACACCCCGCCCGCACTGATCTGCCAGTTGTCGGCAACACTGTACGCGGCGTACGGGATGTACGGCGCCGCGAGTCCGATCGACCCCGTTCCCCCGGGCAGCGTCCTTCCCGTCGGCATCACGAACATCGACGTCCCGGCCGGATCCCTCGGCACGGTATCCTTCTTCACCCGCTGGGCCTGGAGCTGGGGCGTGAGCAGGAAAATGGAAAGATGGAAAAGTAGAAGGATGGAAATATGGCGCATGAGCTTCGTCCCCCGGATGCGTGGAAGGATGCGTTCCGCCAAACATCGCAAGAAAATCGGCTGGATACAAGATTTCGGGGGCGTTTTGAGTGAATTTTCGGCGAATGACCGCTTGGTCAGAATAATGACTGGCGAGTCATTTATAGAACTGGCTAGTCACTGCCATATTTGAGACGGGTTTCACGCCAGGTGGAGGGCGTCATGCCGGTATGGCGCTTGAAAATGGTGTTGAAGGAGGTTTTAGAATTGAAACCGGCGTCGAAAGCGATGGCGAGGATGGTGAATTGCTGCGATTCCGGGTCGGCGAGGCGTTCGCTGACCTCGCGCACGCGATAGCTGTTGATGAGATCCGAGAAATTCTGTCCAAAGCGGGTGTTGATGACTTCCGAGAGGTTGTGCGGAGAGATTTCCATGCGCTGGGCGAGTGCAGGAAGTGTGAGTCCACTGTCGCGATACACGTGCTCCTCTTCCAGCAGCGCATGCAGCACGCCTTCCGCGGCGATGGCGCGCTCTTCGGCGAGTCCCGATCGCGCATACGCCGGGGGAACGACGACGGTGGGACCCGCTTCCCGGTAATGCGAGAGGGCTTCCATTGAAGCGGACATTGCCGGGGCCTCGAGCACTTCGGAGCGTGAGAGTCCCATATACCCCATCGCATACACCATCACGCCGCCGAGAATACCGGAAATACCGAAGCGCTCGGCGAGGAGGATGTCGTTGAGATAGAAAATGTACTCTGTCATGAACAGCAGCCAGGCGAGCAGGGCGAGCAGCGTGATATTGCGCAGCCAGGTCAGGCGCAGCTGATCGGCGGAGGAAACCACATCTTCGAGTCCGTGCGCATGCCGCTGCAGCATGAGCAGTGTCCCGCTCAGATATCCCACCCCCTGCACGATGATGATCCAGTTGAAATAGAGGAAGCGCGTGGGGAGTCCGCTCGCCGCCACGTCCGCCAGCAGCCGTCCCATGGCCGCATCCGTCGCGAACAGCAGAGGGACTTCGGAGAATTTGTAGAGGAAGAAGGGAATGAGATGGATGACGTCCGCAGGACGCAGCCGCCGCTCGGGATGGATCAGGTGCCGGGCGTACAGGTAGTGCAGCGGACCCGTGGCCAGCGGTAATCCGCTCAGCAGCAGCCACAGCTTCGGATGCGCCTCGAACGCGCCGACGTCCTGCAGCAGCAGATTCAGCAGTATCAATCCATACAGCGCCATCAGCGCCGCCAGCACCCGGTTCGCATACAGCTTCCAGTGCCGCCGCCTCAGCAGCAGCGCCAGGAACGCGCTCTGCGCGATGCCCAGGATTAATGCCACGTTGTTGATCTGTTCCATGATCGCAAATTACAGATTACAGATCGCAGATGACAGAATGCAGATCACAGATTGTGCATCGTCCCCACGCTCCATGCATCGTCCCCACGCTCCATGCATCGTCCCCACGCTCCAGCGTGGGGACGCAAACCCTGAACGCTCTGCGTTCATATATTCCGGCAATCGCCGCAGAGCGGCGGGAATGCCCGTCCCCACGCAGAGCGTGGGGACGAAGGGGCGTGGGGACGATGAGGTGCGGAGGATTGCACTGCATTATTTTGCTATTTTTCCGTACTTTATTCTGATTTACAGTATCCGAATTACGGAAGCGTACGTGATACATCTTTTAAATAGTATAGCCGAAGTGCTGCTGCCCGTTGGATATGTGCTGACGAGCTTCATGTATGCGATGGATTTCCAGCGCTGCGATGCGATTTCCGGGAAATGGAAGACGCGGCTGCTGCTGGGCACCGTGACCACGCATTTCCTCTATATCGGCATGCATACGGCGGAATATGGACGCTGCATGGTGACGACACCGTTCGAAATCATGTCGCTGATCGCCTTTACGCTGGCGCTGACCTATACGGTACTGGAGCTGCGCACGGGCGAGCGTGGGACGGGAGTGTTCATACTCACCATGGCTGCGGTGCTGGAGCTGGTGTCCTCCGTCGTCATGAAGCTGCCGAGCTCGGGCGATCCGAATCCCGTGCTTTCCAACATGGGTGTTGGATTCCACGTCAGTTTCGCCATTTTTGGCTATGCGGGCTTCGCCCTCGGCGCCATGCACGGCGTGATGTATCTGCTGATGTATCGCGAGCTGAAAAGCGGCGGCTTCGGTTCGATTTACAAGAACCTCCCCTCGCTCGAAACCCTGGAGAACATGACGGTGCTCTCGTCCCTCGTTGGATTCCTTTTCCTCACTGTCTCCATGGGCATCGGCGTGATCTCGCTTCCGCTCGTATATGATAATTTCTCGTATCACGACCCCAAACTCATCGCGACGGGCATTTCCTGGCTGCTGTATGCCGCCATGCTGCTCGCGCATTACGTGATGAAAGTCGACGGAAAGAGCATCGTGAAAATCGCCATCGGCGGTTTCGCCTTCGCCATTGTGTCGATGACGGTCGTCAATGCGTTTCTCAGTGAATTCCACCGTTTCATGTGAAAGGAAATTGTGCGCACACGAGATGACAGGACAGTAGAGGAGAAAGGGCTTCGGGCATGATTTACGCTGTCGGCGTCAATCACCACACCGCTCCCGTTGAACTCCGGGAATGCCTGCATCTGACCGAGGAGGAAATCGGTGATTTCCTCGCGCGGTACACGGGCACGCTGTTTCAGGAAGCGAGCATTGTCTCCACCTGCAACCGCACGGAATTGTATGCGGTGACGATGGATGATGAGACTGATGGACAACGCCTGATCGATGCGTTGCGCGCGCTGCGTCCCGAAGAGAAGCTGAAGGATGAACATTTCTTCCGCCTCTTCACCTGCGGTGCGATTTCCCATCTGTTCAAGGTGTCGTCGGCCATCGATTCGCAGATCCTGGGAGACATGCAGATTCTCGCGCAGGTCAAACATGCGTACGAGCTTTCGGCCGAACGCGGCAGCGTAGGCAACATTTTCAACCATGCCTTCATGGGCGCGCTGCATGCGGGCAAACGCGTGCGCGCGGAAACCGCCATCGGTATCGGCGCGGTGTCCATCAGCTTCGCGGCGGTGGACCTCGCCACCAAGATTTTCTCCGACCTCCATCGCAAGAATGTGCTTATCGTCGGCTCGGGCGAAACTTCCGCCCTCGCAGCCCGGCACCTGCTGAGCAAAGGCGCCGAGCGTATGAGCATCACCAACCGCACCTGGGAAACTGCTGTCACGCTGGCCGAAGAACTGCATGCGCATCCGCTGCGCTTCGAAAGCTTCAGTGAGGTCCTCTCCGAATTCGACATCGTGGTGTCCGCCACCTCGGCCACTGAGCCGGTGATCACCTACGACATGGTGAAGTCGGCCATGAAGAAGCGGCAGAATCGTCCCCTGCTCATGCTCGATCTCGCGGTGCCGCGGGATATTGATCCGAAGATCAATACGCTGGGGAACGTGTTTCTCAAGGACCTTGACGCCATACAGAACATCATCGATCAGAATCTCGAACAGCGCCGGCAGGAACTGCCGCGGGCAGAATCCATCGTCACCGAGGAAGTGGTCAACTTCTTCCTCTGGTACAATTCGCTGGAAGCCACGCCCACCATTCAGCAGCTGCGCGAGAAATTCGAACAGGTGCGCGCCGCCGAGATGCAGCGTTTCCTCAACAAGATCGATCCCGAGTCCGTCGACGCCGTGGAAATGCTCACACGGCGCATCATCAATAAACTGCTGCATCCCACCATGGTCGGCATACGCAAGCCGGCGCAGGACAGTGGGGAACTCAGCAACCGCATTCAGCTCGTGCGCGACCTGTTCGACCTGAGCGAGGAGGATGCGGCTTCGGATAACCAAGCTTCACAGGATTCATGAAAACACAGCTCGTCATCGCCACGCGCGACAGCGCACTCGCCCTCTGGCAGGCCGAATACGTTCGCGACCGCCTGCAGAAACGCTTCCGCAGCCTCGAAGTGAAGCTGCTCAAGCTCAAGACGAAAGGGGATAAAATCCTCGACCAGGCCCTGTCGAAAATCGGGGATAAAGGACTGTTCACCAAGGAAATCGAAAATGCGCTGCTCGATGGACGCGCGCATATCGCGGTGCACAGTCTCAAGGATCTGCCGACGGAGACACCTGAAGGACTCCGTATCGCGGCCATCACTACGCGCGAGAAGGTCAACGACGTGCTGATTTCGAAGAAATGGAAATCGCTTGAGGACCTCCCCGAAGGCGCGGTGATCGCCACGGGCAGTCTGCGTCGCACCGCGCAGCTCAAGCACCTGCGTCCCGATCTCGAAATCGTCGACATCCGCGGCAACCTGAATACGCGAATGAAGAAATTCCGGGAATCGAAATGGGACGGCATGATGCTCGCCTATGCCGGCGTCGAACGCATGGGCTGGGCCAATCGCATCGCGCAGATCATTCCAACCGACCTCATGCTTCCCGCCGTGGGACAGGGTGCGCTCGGCATCGAGATCCGCGACGACGACGAGATGACGGCGCGCTATGTGCGCGCGCTCAATCATGACCTCACCGCCGCCGCTGCCGCTGCGGAACGCGCGCTGCTGCACGAACTCGAAGGCGGCTGCCAGATTCCGATCGGCGCCTGGGCGCGCATGATTGACGGCAAACTGACGCTCGATGCCATGGTGGCTTCTGTCGACGGCACCGTGCGCCTCGATACGCGCGGCACAACGCAGAATCCCGCCACCGCCGCTGCACTGGGCAGGCGCGTGGGACGCAAGCTGCTCGCCAATGGCGCGCGCGAGATACTCGACGCCATCCGCAAGGAGCAGGGCTAGCGCGATGGCGAAGGACGGCATGCACAGCGTCCTTTACACCCGTCCCGAAGCGACGCCCGCATTCGAGCGCATACTGCGGGACGCCGGCATCACGGCGATGCGCATCCCGCTGATCCGCATCGCGGCACCGGAGTCGTGGTCGCCGCTGGATGACGCGCTCGCGAGGCTCGCCGAGTACGACGGCATTATTCTCACCAGCGTGCAGGCTGTGCGCTGGTTCGCGCGCCGATTGCCGGACTGCGGGATTGAAGAGCATATGCTTCCACCGCTGCATGTGGTGGGAGCCAAAACCGCCGCAGCAGTGAAAGAGGCAGGATTGCACACGCAGGACATCCCCTCCTCCTACTACGGCGCAACGCTGGCCGAGGAAATGTCCGACGTACGCGGCAAGCGCTACCTACAGCCGACATCGGATATCGCTCGCGATGAACTCGTGCAGGTCCTTCGCGAGCGCGGAGCCGACGTCGACCAGGTCACCGCCTATCGTACGCTGCCTGCACTGGACGCCGATATTGAGAAGCTGCAGCAGGCTGCCGCGCTGCACGCTTTCGACTGCGCCGCATTTTTTTCGCCCTCGGCCGTGCGGCAGTTTCGCGAGGCGCTCCCGCAGTGGACGCAGCTCGAAACGCGCATCGCCGTCATCGGCGACACCACAGCGGCCGAAGCCGAATCCCGCGGACTCCGGGTCGACATCATCGCCCCGCAACAAACCGCGGAATCCCTGGCGGAGAGCATCGCCGAGGCGATGCAGGACGAATGACAGATTGCAGATTGCAAATGACAGATTGCAATTTTCAGGGATTGCTTCCGCGGAAGAGTAAACACCCCTGAACACACAGAAGGAAGCAATCCCTGCTCCTACTGAGTTTGTAATCTGTAATCTGACATCTGCAATTTGATATCTGTAATATGGAATATGGAATCTTATGAAGAATGATCTGTTGTTGAGGGCGGCGAGACGGGAGAAAACGGAACGCACACCGGTGTGGATGATGCGGCAGGCGGGACGCTATCTGCCCGAGTACCGCGCGGTGCGCGCGAAGGCCGATTTCCTCACGCTGTGCCGTACGCCGGAGCTGGCGGCGGAAGTCACCATTCAGCCGGTGGATCTCGTGGGAGTGGACGCCGCGATCATTTTTTCCGACATCCTCGTCATTCCCGAAGCGATGGGTATGGAACTGCTGGTGGAGGAAGGAAAAGGCGGTCCGCGTTTCCCCTCTCCCCTGCGTTCGGAAGCCGACATCGCAAAGCTCGACGCCGCTGCGGCGCCCGAGCGTCTGCAGTATGTGTACGACGCGCTTGCGCTGACCAAGAAGCAGCTCGACGACCGCGTTCCGCTCATCGGTTTTGCCGGTGCACCGTGGACGCTGGCTTCGTACGCCGTCGAGGGCGGTGGTTCGAAAAACTTCGAAACCGTGAAGGGCATGCTGTACGACAATCCCACCGCCCTGCATGCGCTGCTCGAGAAACTGACGAAGGCTGTCAGCGAATACCTCGTGCTGCAGACAAAAGCAGGAGCGGACATCGTGCAGATTTTCGACTCCTGGGCGGGGATACTGAGCAAGGACGCCTTCCTCGAATTCTCCCTTCCCTACATGATGCAGATCATCGAGCATGTGAAAGCGAACAGCGACGTGCCGGTCATCCTTTTCGCCAAGGGCGCCAATGCCTGTTTCGCGGAAATGGCCAGCAGCGGCGCGGATGTGGTGGGACTCGATTGGACCGTGGACATCGGCGAGGTGCGCTCGCTGATCGGTGCGCATGTGGCGCTGCAGGGCAACATGGATCCCGTGGCGCTGTATTCCTCCCCCGACAGCATTCGCGCCGAAGTGCGCCGCATTCTCGAATATTTCGGGAATCATCCCGGACACATTTTCAATCTCGGCCACGGCATTCTGCCGACCGTGCCGCCCGCACACGCGATAGCCATGATCGAAGCAGTGAAAGAAATTTCCACCGAACTCCGCGCGGAAGAACAGGAATAAAAGAAAGAAGGACCTCATGAGTACGGCCGTACATCAGTTTCAGAATCTCGATACCGGACTGCTGAAGAAGTATTCGCGTCCGGGTCCCCGCTACACCAGTTATCCCACCGCGCCGGTGTTTTCCACGGACTTCACCTCCGACGATTACCTCGCGGAAGTCGAACGCACGAACGCCGCGGAAAATCCTCCGCCGCTTTCGCTGTATTTCCACATTCCCTTCTGCGACACCCTCTGCTATTTCTGCGGCTGCAACATGATGGTCACGCGCGACCGCAAAAAAATCAATAACTACGTGCAGTACGTGAAGAAGGAAATGGATATGCTGCGTCCCATGATCCGCTCCGACCGCGAGGTCGTGCAGATCGCCTGGGGCGGCGGCACCCCCACGTACCTGAATCCCGACGAAATCCGCGACCTGGCCTTCCACACGCAGAAGCTCTTTCCCTTCGCCGAAAACATTGAAGCCGGGGTGGAAATCGATCCGCGGGAAATGACACGCGATCATCTCGTGGCCTTGAAGGAAGGCGGCTTCAACCGGGTGTCCATGGGCGTGCAGGATTTCAATCCCCGCGTGCAGGAAGCCGTCAACCGCATCCAGCCTGAGGATATGACACGCGAGGTGCTTGACTGGGCGCGCGAGCTGGGCTTCGAGAGCATCAACCTCGACCTGATTTACGGACTGCCGTTCCAGACCGTGGAGACCTTCGAGGAAACGCTGGAGCGCATCATCGACATCGATCCCGACCGCATCGCCGTGTTCAACTACGCGCATGTGCCGTGGATGAAAAAGCATATGTCCCTCATCAAGGCCGAAGACCTGCCGACGCCCGAAGAGAAGCTGCGCATCACGGTGCGCACCATCGAGATGCTCAACGCCGCGGGTTACCGCTACGTGGGAATGGACCATTTCGCCAAGCCCGACAATGAACTTGCCGTGGCGCAGGCTAACCGTTCGCTGTACCGGAATTTCCAGGGATACACGACACATGCCGGAGCGGATCTCTACGGCTTCGGTATCACGAGTATCGGGCAGTTCGACCGCATGTACGCGCAGAACCTGAAGACGCTGCCCGAGTATTACGAGGCGATGGATGAAGGTCGTCCCGCCACCCATGTCGGCTACCGTCTGTCGGACGACGACTTGCTGCGCCGCGATGTGATCATGACGCTCATGTGCGACTTCGAACTCGACAAGCGCGCAATAGAGAAGAAATACAACATCGTCTTCGACGAATATTTCGCAGACGCCTATCCGCGTCTCACCGAGCTGGTAGACGACGGCATCGTGCAGATCACTGACGACCGCATCACCACCAGCGAAATGGGCGTGCTGGTCATCCGCAACGTGGCCATGGCGTTCGACGCCTACCTGCCCGAGCAGCTGGAGAAGCAGCTGTTTTCTAAAACCGTGTAGGTTGGCGCAGTCTTTGGTGTTCATCGTCCCCACGCTCTGCGTGGGGACGTAGCATCCCCGCCGCTCTGCGGCGATTCACAGTTCAGATGAACGCAGAGCGTTCATGTTTGCGTCCCCACGCAGAGCGTGGGGACGATGTACCTTAGATAAACGACCCTATGGACAACCTCGGTGTCATACTACTGAACATGGGCGGACCGACGTCGCTGGAGAGCGTGCGGCCGTTTCTGGAGAACCTCTTCCTGGACCGGGAGATCATTTCCTTCGGTCCAATGGAATTCGCACGCAAGCCGCTGGCGCGCTTCATTGCAAAACGCCGGGCGGAAGTGGTGAAAAAGAATTATGAGATGATCGGCGGGAAGTCGCCGATTGCCGAACTCTCGCAGCAGCAGGCGCTGGCGCTGGAAGAGCGTCTGAAATCCCACTACGGCGATCGCACCCGCGTGCGCGTGAAAGTCGGCTTCAGCTACTGGCATCCCTTCATTGAGGAAGCCATGCAGTCGCTGCAGCAGGATGGCTACGACCGCGTTTTCCTCATGCCGCTGTATCCTCATTATTCGAAAACCACCACGGGATCCTGCTTCAAGACCTGGCGCGATCTGCACCGGGCACAGGGCAATCGCGCGTTCAAAGTGCAGAGCGTGAAAGCCTATCCCACGCATGACGCCTTCATCCGGGCGCTGAACCGTCGCATCGACGAAGGTATCGCCCGTTTTCCCGCCGACAGGCGGTCGGGCGTCACCCTGCTGTTCAGCGCGCATGGCACGCCCGTAAGCCTGGTCGAGGAAGGCGATCCCTACAGTCACCAGATCCGTGAAACGATGGAAGAAGTCATGCAGCGGCGCGATGACGGACTTCCCTATCACCTGAGCTTCCAGAGTAAAGTGGGTCCCGCCAAGTGGCTGACGCCTGACACCGTGGAAAAAACAAAAGAACTCGCCGCTGCGGGCGTGCGCGATCTGCTGGTCGTACCCATTGCCTTTGTCACCGATCACATTGAAACGCTGCATGAGCTGGGCATCGATCTGCGAGAGGACGCCATGCAGGCGGGCATCGAGCATTTCGAAATCATGCCCGCACTCAACGACGCCGACGAGTATATCGAAGCGCTTTCGTCGCAGATCATCACGCGCATGCAGCGCAGGGAAGAATTACAGAAGAAGCACCTATGAACGACACATCACAGCCCGACGTCATTGTCATCGGCGCCGGCATTTCCGGACTCACCTGCGCCTATCGGCTGCAGGAGGCGGGACGCCGCGTCCTTCTCCTCGAAAAAGCCCCGCGTTTCGGCGGCGCCATCCGCAGCGATCGCGACGGGGAATGGCTGATCGAAGCCGGCCCCAACTCCACGCTGGAAACCACGCCGCTGCTCACCGAACTCATTCGCGATGCCGGGGTGGAAGACCGCAAGCTCTACGCATCGGACGCCTCGAAGAACAGGTTCATCCTGCGCGACGGAGAATTGCGTCCCTTACCCATGTCTCCCCCCGCCTTCCTTTCCACGAAGCTGTTTTCCCTCGGCGCCAAGCTCGCGCTGTTTGGCGAGCCTTTCCGCAAAGCCTCGGCACCCGATTCACAGGAAACGGTCAGCGAGTTCGTCCGCCGCCGACTGGGACAGGAATTTCTCGACTACGCCATCAATCCCTTCGTCGCCGGCGTGTATGCAGGCGATCCCGATCAGCTCAGCGTGCGTGCGGCCTTCCCGAAGCTGTTCGCGCTGGAGCAGAAATATGGTGGACTGATCAAGGGACAGATACGCGGCGCTCGCGAACGCAAGCGCAGCGGCGAGGCGGAAAAGCAGCGCGCGCGCATGTTCTCGTTTGTCGACGGCATGCAGACGCTCACCGATGCGCTGGCCGCGAAGCTGCCGCAGAAACTGCATTCCGTCGACGTGCAGCACATACGGGTGGAAAAAACGGACGCAGGGAACAGCTATCGCATCGAAGCGTTGCATGACGGTGAGGAAAAAGTATTCACCGCTCCTGCGCTCATCATTGCAACGCCCGCGGCTCCCGCCGGCGCCTTGAGCCGCGACTTCGCTCCTGAACTGGAGGAGACTCTCGCCGCTATCCCCTATCCCGCCGTGGCGGAAGTCATCACCGGCTTTACTCCCACCCCGGACATGCATGCGCTCGACGGCTTCGGTTTCCTCATCCCGAAAGTGGAGCAGCGCCGGATACTCGGCACAATTTTCTCGAGTACGATTTTTACGCATCGCGCACCCGTGGGACGCGTGCATCTGACCACCTTTGTGGGCGGCATGCGTCAGCCCGAAGAAGCGCTGAAGCCCGATGAGGAAATTCTGCAGACTGCGCTCGAAGAGCAGCGCGCATTGCTCGGTACACCCATGCAGCCGGACTTCTCATACGTCACCGCCTGGAAGCACGCCATCCCGCAGTACGTGCACGGACACCTCGAACGCATGTCCCAGGTCGAGTCCGTCGAAGAGCGCTTTGCAGGACTCCACTACTGCGCCAACTACCGCGGCGGCATCTCCGTCGGCGACTGCGTGAAGTCCGCCCATGCAGTGGTTGACAAGCTCCTGGAGCGGTAGATATCGTCATCATCGTCCCCACGCTCTGCGTGGGGACGCAAATCCGGAACGCTCTGCGTTCATTCAATACGCGAATCGCCGCAGAGCGGCGGGAATGTCCCGTCCCCACGCAGAGCGTGGGGACGATGAGTATTTCCATTATTCCATCATTCCATCTTTCGATAGAGCTTTCCCAATACTCCGTGAATCCGTACTTTGCGCGTAGATACCGATTTTCCCACATATACGACGACATACCCCATGCAGACAGGCGATTCCATTTACACCCCGTATACAAATTTCATCCGTACGCGCAGGACGCGCATGACGGAAGGTTTGCGGTCGATGGTGCGGGAAACCGTGCTGACGCCGCATGATTTCATTTACCCGCTGTTTGTGGTGCCCGGCAAGGGCGTGCGCAAGGAAGTGGTTTCCATGCCCGGCGTGTTCAACCTGAGCGTGGACGAAGCGGTCAAGGAATGCCGCAAGGTGTACAAACTGGGCATTCCGTCGGTGATTCTCTTCGGCATTCCGGAGCATAAGGATGAAGTGGGCTCCGAGGCCTGGGATCCCCATGGCGTCGTGCAGCAGGCGGTGAAAAAAATCAAGAAAGCCGTGCCCGAGCTGGTGGTGACCACCGATGTGTGCATGTGCGAATACACCTCGCATGGACATTGCGGCATCGTGCGCGGTGAGGAGATCGTCAACGATGCAACACTGGAACTGCTGGCGCGTGAGGCGCTGTCGCATGCGGAAGCGGGTGCGGACATGGTGGCTCCGTCGGACATGATGGACGGGCGTGTGGCCGTGATTCGCGAGACACTCGACGACAACGGCTTTACGAATCTTCCCATCATGTCGTATGCCGCGAAGTACAGCTCCGGCTACTACGGTCCCTTCCGCGACGCGGCCGACTCGGCCCCGGCTTTCGGCGACCGCCGCTCGCATCAGATGGATCCCGCGAACAGTAATGAAGCCATGCGTGAAGTCGCCATCGACATCGAAGAAGGTGCCGACATCGTCATGGTCAAACCGGCGGGACCCTACCTCGATATCATCCGCCGGGTGAAGGATGAGTTCGGCATGCCCACGGCCGCCTACCAGGTGAGCGGTGAGTACGCGATGATCAAGGCCGGTGCGATGAACAACTGGATCGACCACGACCGCGTCATGCTCGAATCGCTGATGAGCATCAAGCGCGCAGGCGCCGATATGATACTGACATACTTCGCGATGGATGCCGCGGCGCTGTTGAAGAAGTAACGGCCGCGATTGCACGCAGCACGGCGTCCGCAATCCGTGCGCACTGCATGCGGGCATGGAATGAGACAATTCGTTGGTGATAGAGCTGAGAAGGGTTGGTGAACACATCTGAGGAGCGTATGACACAGCAACTGCCCGCACTGACACCCGAGGAAGTCCGCGTCCTCGGCTGCCTGATCGAGAAAAGCCAGGCGACGCCCGAGTACTACCCCATGACACTCAACGCGCTGGTGACAGCCTGCAATCAGAAGACCAGCAGGGAGCCCGTCGTCGCGTATGATGAGATCACGGTGGAGGATGCGCTGACGGATCTGCGCAGCAAGGGACTCGTGGCATTCGCATCGGGCACCGGCCGCTCACTCAAGTACATGCACCGCGCGGGACAAAATGGACTCGGACTCTCGCCCGCACAGGCGACGGTGATGAGCATCATCATGCTGCGGGGACCGCAGACCGCAGCCGAAGTCAAAGCCAAATCAGGACGCCAGTTCAACTTCCCCAGCAGTGAGGCGGTGCAGCACAGCATCAACAGCCTCATTGAAAAGGAAACGCCTTTCCTCGAAGAAGCGCCGCGCATGGTGGGACAAAAGGAAGTGCGCTATCGCCATCTCTTCTACACCTACGAAGAAGGCGAGGAAGGCGCTGACGAGGCTCCAGAGTCCCACCGTACCCTGCGCAAGGAAATCGAAGGACTCAAGGAAACCATCCATTTCATGCAGAAAGACATCACGTATCTCCGCAATATCCTGACTGCGATACAGGGTGATGTCATGGGCATGCAGGAAGATCTTTACGACGACGACATGGCCGGGATGTCCTGACGCCATTTCGTTTCCCACATTTCGCGGCAGGGTTATCCCTGCCGTTTTCTACCGTTTTCTCACGAACATAGCTCCATACTCATGACTCGCAGTACACAACTCTTTTCCGAAGCAGTGAATCTCATGCCCGGCGGTGTCAATTCCCCCGTGCGCGCATTCCGCGCCGTGGGCGGCGACCCCGTGTTTTTCGAACGTGCCGAAGGATGTCATCTCTACGACGTCGACGGCAACAGCTACATCGACTACATCGGCAGCTGGGGTCCCTTCATTCTCGGTCACGGACACCCGCGTGTGGTCAAGGCGCTGCATGAGCAGCTCGACCGCGCCACCAGTTTCGGTGCCCCCACGGAAATCGAGAATCTGCTCGCCCGGAAAATCATTGATACCGTACCGAGCATCGAGATGGTACGCATGGTCAACAGCGGCACCGAAGCCACGCTGTCCGCCATTCGTCTCGCCCGCGCCTACACGGGGCGCAGCAAAATCATCAAGTTCGAAGGCTGCTACCACGGTCACGGCGATTCCTTTCTCATCAAGGCGGGATCGGGCGTAGCGACACTCGGACTCCCCGACTCCCCTGGCGTCACTCCCGCCACTGCGGGCGACACGCTGACGGCGCGCTACAACGACATCTCTTCCGTCGAAGCGCTGATCAAGGAATTCCCCGAGCAGGTGTCCTGCATCATCCTCGAACCCATCGTGGGCAACATGGGCTGCGTTCCGCCGGTTGATGGATTCCTGACCGGACTGCGCGAGCTGTGCACACGTGAGGGCATCCTGCTGATCTTCGATGAAGTCATGACCGGCTTCCGTGTCTCTGCCGGTGGCGCACAGCAGCTTTATGGCGTGACACCGGATCTGACCACGCTCGGGAAAATCATCGGTGGCGGACTCCCGGTCGGCGCATACGGCGGTCGACGCGATATCATGGAAATGGTCGCTCCGGCAGGACCCATGTACCAGGCCGGCACGCTCTCGGGCAATCCCCTCGCAATGGCAGCGGGACTCGAAACCCTGCGCCTGCTCACCGAAGATCCCGAGCTGTATCTGAAACTGGACGCACAGTCGGGCAAGCTGGCCGAGGGTATTCAGGCAAATGTCGATGAGCTCGGACTCCCCTACACCAGCAACCGTGTGGGCTCGATGATGACGCTGTTCTTCACCGACCGGAAGGTGCAGAACTGGGACGACGCGAAAACCTGCGACACCGGCCTCTACGGCAGCTACTTCTCCGAGATGCTCAAGCGTGGCATCTATCTTGCTCCTGCGCAGTTTGAAGCAGCCTTCGTCTCCATCATGCATTCGGATGAAGACATTGCCCGCACCATCGAAGCCAACCGCGAGAGTCTCAAGGCTATCAAGAATAACGGCTGATTATCCGCCCCGGGCTCGCGCCCGGGGCGTTTTCCATAGATTCTGTATCAGATGTAGAATCGTCTCCCGGGGGGCATGATGCGCAATTACGCTACAACACTCTTCCGCTGCGCACGAGTTTTACTCCTTGCTCTGATGCTCGCTGCCGCTGCGCCCGTGCTTGCACAGGCACAGGAATACGGTGACAACGAAGCCTTCAAGACACTCGGCTCAGGCCAGTGGCTGCAGGTCAGGGACACCCCGGATCTCGCGCTGCCGTCATTCACCATCGAATGCTGGACACGGGTGCTCGGCAGCGGACTTCTGCTTACCAGAGACGTTTCCACCGGAGAGCCGTCCGACTGGCAGCTCTGGTATGAGAATCAGCGTGTGGCGTTCATCACGGCCAAGTCCCCACCGGACTCTTATTTCTACACACCGACCGGGTCGATCATGCCCGGGCGCTGGTATCATCTCGCACTTGTCGTCAATGGTCCCGCCGGCTACGCCGAATTGTATATCGACGGTGAGCTGAGTATACGTCCCACCTTCTCTCCGCGAAGCTTCGACGCAAGTACCGGACTCGCCGTTGGCGGTTATTACAACAGTCCGAGCGGCTCCTACCTCGTCGGTGAGATCGATGAGGTGCGCTACTGGCGCCGGAATCTCAATGAAGCGGAAATCCGCAGAAACATGAACCATCGTCTGCCGCTCGATGAACGCGACGGACTCGTGGGCTACTGGAGCTTCTGCGGAAACTTTGCAGATTCGAGCGGCTATGGACACGACCTGGAGGCCACCGGCGTCACAGCCCCCGAAGTGGTTACCGGACTCCCGGAAGCGCTCGCATGTGACATCCTGCCCCCGGTCACACCCGCGCTTGAGTGGACGGGACCTGTATTCCCCCGGCGACCCTGTCTCGACGATTCGGTGTTTACAGCGGATGTGGTCCTGCACAACACGACCTCGGAGCTTTACACGCTACAGGAACTCTATCTGACAGGCAGCAATGCCGACGAGTTCACACTTGTCAACAATCCCGCGCCACGGCTTCTGCAGGCACATGACAGCCTTCACATCACCATGGTTTTTCGTCCTACCGACACAGGCTTGCGCAGCGCTATCCTGAACATCGTCGGAAAGGATTCGACTACACTCGTCCCCATCCAAGCCCGGTATGACGGTCCTTTCGTGGAAATCGACGCTCTTCCCATGACCTTTCGTTCGGTGGATGGACTCCCTGACACCCAGCGCCTGCATCTGATCAATCATTCCAGCACGCAGAACGCTGTGCTGCTCGAAGTGAGGATGACGCCTTCCGACAACCTCACGCTGCTGACCCCGGTACCGATGAATATCCCTCCTTCGTCCACCCGGGATGTAGAGATACAGTTCAATCCCGAAGGCACGGGGACTGTGTCTGCGGATATCCAACTGATCATCGACAACTGTGAAACGGCTGGAGAAATCACGGCCTACGCCTGTCCTGAACTTCAGACCGCCACACTCGACATTCCCCCCGTCACCGGGACGCCGGGCGACACGGTGTGGATTCCCCTCCGCATCAGGCAGTGGGACAGCTTCTTGCTCGTGGAGAACACCGTCGTGTATGGGCAATTGCAGATCGACTGCCACGCATTGTATCCCCTCTTCGGTGACGGCGGCACATGGGATGCGCCAACTCGCACGATCTCGCTGCAGGCGGAGCTTTCCGGCCAGAGTGATACTGTGGCAATGCTTCCTTTTCTCTTCCTTCTCGGCACCGACACGACCTGCGCCCTGACCTGGCGGGTAGACTCCATCCAGAGCAGCTGTCCCTTTGCTCTGACGGGCACTGCGTCCAATGCCGCAGTGACCGGCCTCTGCCAGGACGGAGGCACCCGACTGTTCGATGGTTCACGTTTCCTGTCTCTCGAAGCTCCTCATCCGAGTCCGGGAAACGGCAGCATGCAGGTGCGCTTTCATACCATCGAGGAAGGCAGGACTTCACTGATCATATATGATGCGGCCGGAAGAATTATTCGAACCGTTCTGCATGAGCCGCTTTCTCCCGGTGTGCATGTGCACAATTTCAACGTTAACGAATTCAACAGCGGCGTGTATTTCCTGCTGCTCAAAACACCCAGCCAATTAAGGACACGACGCTTCATCGTGGTGAAATAACGGTCTCATTTCGTACTTTATGCAGTATCTGCATATTCACCAAAGACCTTTCGCCGATGTCCGAATACCCGGGAGAACGACTCAACAGTTTTCGCAGCTTTGAAATGAAGATGCGTGAGGCCGGCATGCATCCGCTGGTCACGACCATGTTCAAGAGGAATTTCCTGCAGCTGCTCAGCGGTTCGACGGGAAGCATTTCACGATCGCAGATCGATCCGGTCGACGATGTGCCGGATGCTGAAAAACTGAGCGGATATACGGAAGCGGGGGAAAACGCTCTCGGACATACGGTGGTGATCAAGCTGAATGGCGGACTCGGAACGAGCATGGGGCTCGACAGGGCGAAGAGTCTTATCCCGGTCAAGGATGAGCTGCGCTTCATCGATGTGATAGCGCGGCAGCTGCTGCATATGCAGAAAGTGCATAATCACCGCGTGCCGCTGCTGCTGATGAACAGTTTCGCCACGCATGAAGACAGCCTGGAAGCCCTTGCCGGCTACGATGAGCTGCGCGGGGAGCTGCCGCTGGACTTTCTGCAGCATCGCGTCCCCAAGGTGCTGGTCGAAGACCTGCAGCCTGCGATGCATGAAGAAACGCCTGACCTGGAATGGTGTCCCCCGGGACATGGGGATATCTATACCGCGCTGGTGACGTCGGGACTGCTCGACCAACTGCTGGCGATGGATATCCGCTATGCCTTCGTGAGCAACGCCGACAATCTCGGTGCTGTCATCGACATCGACATTCTCGGGTATTTCGCTGCCGAGAATCTTCCGTTCATGATGGAAGTGGCGGATCGCACGCCGGCGGACCGCAAGGGCGGACACCTGGCACTGCTGAAAGACGGGCGCCTTACCCTCCGCGAGAGCGCACAGTGTCCGGATGACGAAAAAGATGATTTCCAGAATATCGCGCTGTTCCGGTATTTCAACACCAATTCACTCTGGCTGGATCTGCGCGCACTCAAGGAAACACTGGAGCGGTATGACAACATTCTCCCGCTTCCGCTGATACGGAACAGCAAGACGCTGGATCCCCGCAACGCCGATTCGCCGGCGGTATATCAGCTCGAAACTGCCATGGGGGCGGCCATCTCACTCTTCGAGAATGCAGCCGCACTGCGGGTGCCCCGCAGCCGTTTCGCCCCGGTGAAGACCACCGACGATCTGCTCGCCGTGTGGTCCGACGCCTACGTGCTCACAGAAGACTATCGCATCGTACAGAATCCCGTGCGGACGCTGCCGACCATCGACATCGTCCTCGACAAACAGCACTACAAATTCGTATCCCAACTCGAGTCGCATTTTCCATCAGGCGCACCCTCACTGCTGCACTGTTCTTCCCTACGCATAGAAGGCGATGTATATTTCGGCAGTGAGGTCCGCTGCAAGGGCGACGTACGCATCAGCGTCCCTGATGGCGAACAGCGGCACATTGCGGACGAAAGCAGATTGGAGAGCTGATGAATCGCGGTATCAAGTATTTTTTCTACGGGGGCATTCTGATGATTCTGCTGCTGCAGATTCCGCAGCCCGAGCGCAGCAATCCTCCCGTCACCGGGGATCTGCAGGTTTCAACTGAGGTACAGACCATTCTCCGCAAAGCCTGCTACGATTGCCATTCCAACGAGACCAACTGGCCCTGGTACAGCTACATCAACCCCATCGCCTGGCAGGTCAGTCATGACGTCGTCGAAGGACGCAAGCATCTGAACTTTTCGGAGTGGTCTTCCTACGAGGCACGGAAGCAGTATCACGTCAAGGGCGAGATTGTCGACGTACTGAAAGAGGATGAGATGCCACTGCAGATTTACCTCATTATGCATGGCGAAGCGGAGCTGACGCAGCATGAAAAACAGCTCATCTATACCTGGGCTGACAAATAGGACTCCAGCGCCGGTTCAGCGCAGCAGAAGCAGTTTCCTTGAAATTTCCCTTCCTCCCGTTTCCACGCGCAGCAGGTACATGCCCGATTCCGCCATACGTCCGTCGTTCCAGTAGCCATCCCACACCATCAGGTGTTTTCCCTTCTCCTGCATCCCATCGAAAAGAACGTCCACCCGCTGTCCCAGCGTATTGTACACCTCCGCCCGCAATTGCCCGGCCTGCTGCAGTTCGACAACGACTGAAGTCCACTGCGTGAAAGGCATCGGTGTCGGTGCATGCAGCGTGGCGGCTTCGGGGGACTTGTTGCTTTCAGCGAGCAGCACATGGCGGGGATTGAACACGAACACATCACCCGGCATGACAGGAATGGGATATTCGATGCTGAGTGAACCACTGGTGGGCAGAGCGTTCAGGTACAGCAGCAGCGGGGCGGGAAATGCGGCTATACTTTCCGGCAGAATGCCGACATCGGGTCTTCCCTCCGCCTGGTAAGGAAGTTGATAGAGCATCAGGTAGTCGCCGCCGTCAGGATTCGGATCGCCATCGGGGATGTCGGGTCCCATTTCGACCAGGGCCACCTGCACCGCCGTCCAGCTCCCGTCATCCTCTTTCATATACGCACGCAGCGGCAGGCGCACCCTTCCCTCATATCCCCTGTCCGCGAAAAGCCAGTATTCGCGTCCATCGAGCGTGAAGTCGATGCGGAATTCCCTTCGTTCGTCATTCGCGAAAACACTTGTGCCCGCAGGTGCCGGCCACATCCCGTATTCCGAAGTCTGCAGTCCCTCAACATCGGTGAAGAAATAGCCCTGTCGCGAGGATCCGATGGTACCGCGCACCACACGAAATCCATCGACGATCGGTGCCATGCCGTTGAATTCATCGAGACCGAAATCCTCGAACAGCAGCGTGCCGGAGGCGCTGTCGTAGAGCGAGAGCATGCGTCCCTCGGAGATACGGGCGAGATAGCTGCGGTCACGCAGCGCTTCGAGATTTTCGAGAATCAACCCTGGACGCTGCTCGCTCGCAGTGATGACGGGCGTCATGAGAAGGTCGTACCACTCCTCCGCCGTGCTGTCTACCTGCACCCAGTTGCTGAGCCGCCACCACGAATTTTTCTCGACGTCATAGAGATCGTACTCGAAGCGCACACTGTCGAACACCGTGCCCCAGTTGTCGGTATCGACAGGGACGGTGCGGTACCCGTATTCCGTCTGCCAGGGATAGGAAGCAGACGGGGATGTCGTACGCGCAGGCAATGCAGGGAAATTCATCCACTCGGTGTAGGGGAGATGACTGGCTTCGAGACGAAGGTCGAGCGGGAGCTGCGTGCTGTTATACAGGCGGGGAATCCAGTGTGCATCTTCGTCGGGCGCGATGCGGCCGTTTCCATCATACTCCTGCAGAAGAGCGGCGCCACCACCGTCGACGGCACCTGCGAGAGGAATGGAAACGCGTCCGGGCAGCCGATGCGTTTCGCCGTCAATGGTTACGATAAAGGCCGTGTTGACGCCGTCGGTGCCTTCGGGAATATCCACGCTGCCGGAATAATTGGCGGATTCCTGGCTGATACTTTCCGTCAGCGGCAGGCGCTGCAGCAGCGTGCCGTCGGAAGACACGATCTCGCCCTGTACGCTTCCCAGCACATCATCGCCGCGGAGGATGAAGCGCAGACGCACGCCACCGGCAGGAAGTGCTTCGGGAATCACGGAAGCAGCGGTGATCGAATCGATGGCATTGTGCCGCTGATAATACTGGCGCAGGAAATCTGCACGGTCGCGGAGCTGGTAGGCCGCGGCTCTGCCCGTCGCGGCACGGGAAGCGATCATCGCGATGACAACCTGCTGCGTATCGCCGGGCAGCAGGGTGAACGGTCCGGCAGACACCATGATGCGCTGATCATGCGGTCTGCCGTCGGCGGCGGTTTCCCCGTTATCGAACAGCAGTCCGTCTTCCATCTGCCAGCCTTCCCCGCTGAGGGGATTGCCGGAATACCAGAACCGTGAGGGCATTCCCGTAAGGGGATTCCGTATTGCCGTTCCGCGTCCCTCGCCCTGCAGCAGCGCATACCAGCCATCAGCCCCGGCGCCGATCTCGGGTTCCGCGGCGGGATTCGTGATCGGGGATTTCCATGGCACAATGGCCGCAGTCACCGGAATATTACGGAAGCCATGCAGCATACCGGCGCTCCATCGCGCGCTGTCGGTAGGAAGTCCACGCACGACCGGCGTCTGCAGCATGGAGATGCCGAATGCGGTGGGCATGCCTTCTTCTTTCGGGTCGACGTAATCATCGTCGTACACGTATGCCAGTGCCGCCAGCGAATCGCTGCCTGCGTACTCATCCCCGCCATCGCGCAGATCGGGGTCGGCAAAAAAGCCGGCGTACGCATCGTGGATGGTATCGGGAGAGTGGTTGATCCACGTGTACTGCAGCAGCATGGCATCCGTTCCGATGAACGACCGATCCGTCGCCGGAAAAGCCAGGCAGCGCAGTTCGAGTCCCATCGGATCGTTCCCGATATTCTCGCGCATGGCCGCGCTGTCGAGATCGTTCATCACCCAGAACATCTGCGGAGAGCCGTAGAACTCGGGCGCGAACGCCGAGTCCACCGGTGCTCCCAGTTCATACGGCCATTCGACGAAATCCCTGTCCGCCTCACCCCCGATGCGAATAACAAACGGGCGGTATCGCGAATCATAGGGATTGACTGTACGGAGTCCGGGAAGAATCGGTCCGGGAAGATAATTGTCCCGATAGTAGCTTGCCGAGACCCGCAGCTGCCCCCGCACGCGTCCTGCCAGCACCGGTGTTGCGGAAAACAGCATGCTGCGCATGCGAATGTTCTCCTCCTGCGTGCCCTCCGGTCCCGCAGGCCACAGCAATCCCTTCTGCACACCCTGAATCGTCGGCGCTATCTGTCCCGCACGCGAAACCGTCAGCGTCATCCTTCCCGCCTCCAGCGTCCCCGTTCCATACTCCGGTGTCTGCGCGACCGCTGGTCCACGCAACGCCAGTATCAGGAAGGATGCAAGCAGTAAAGATGTCAGGAACACGCGATACATAAACGCCCCGTAATCAAGCTGATAGCAGGAAACCAGAGCATATAATAACGCTTGCCACCCCTGCATTCAAGGGAGTTGCTCCGCTGCGCGTCGCGGTGTTGCCCCGGCCTGCGTCCCGCTGCGCGGGACGGTGTTGCTCCGGCTGGCGCCGTCGTGTATTGCAGCTGCTGGTCCTCCATTCCCATGGGCCTGCAAATCAATCGTACAACCCGAGCTGCAAATGAATCATGGAATGCCGGTCGGCAATGTCATCAGCAGACATGCCATACATCAGCATGCCGCGACAGGTAAAGCTTTTCAATGAAATGGGCTGCGCCCAGCTCAAGTTTTGGGCGGACATATTCAAGACACGGTGAGCGGAATTTGGTTACAGCTGTCATATGCTCGCGCCTTCGGCTCTCGCGGTGTTGCTCCGGCTGGCGTCCCGCTGCGCGGGACGGGGTTGTCCCGCTACGCGGGACGAAGAACCGGGGCAAAACACCTCGCCGAAGGCGAAACACCTGCGCGCAGCGCAAACGCCGCCGCGAAGCGGCAAATACTTCCTCCGTGTCTTTGTGCCCATCCAGATATTTTCTGCATTTTACCGCATGACTGAAACACAGATACCGGATACACGCACGCAGCGATTCGCACACAGGCTGTCGGTGGCGCTGGTACCGCCGGTAGTGGCGGCGGCGGTGTTTGCGGTGCTGGTGGCGGCGTATGAGCATGGCAGCATCTTTCACCGTGTGGTGATATGGCTGGTGGCGGCGGCATGCAGCGGGGGACTGCAGATTGCGTATGTGCTGTACCTGCAGCGAATGGAGCAGGTGACGGCCTATGACGTGCCCGAGCGGCTGCAGCGCACCAAGCCCTATCTGCTCAGCGCGGGGATCAGCTTCGGGGGACTGATGTTCCTGCTCTTTCTCGATGCGTCGGTGTTCGTGTGGGGACTGATGTGGTGCTATACCATCAACACGCTGCTGCTCTATGCCATCAATTTGCGCTGGAAGATAAGTGCGCATATGATGGGACTTTCGGGACCCGTCATCTTCCTGATTCCCGTTTTCGGATGGCAGCTGCTCTGGCTGCTGCCTCTGCTCGTGGCACTCGGCTGGGCACGCATCACACTGCGATCGCACGATCTGCCGCAGGTGCTTGCAGGCACGGCCGCTGGCGTCCTTTTCACCTCCCTGCAGGCCTGGCTGCTGCTGCGTTTCGTCCTTCCTTTCATCTGATATCCCACGAAATACTACCCGTTTTCTCCCTATAACTTTTTTGCCCATTCTTCGTATCTTGATGGATGTGCGGGGATTTCCTGCTGTTCTGCAGCGCCGCATATTGTTTCACCGGACACTGAAGATATGATTCAGGCGGTTTTTTTTGACCTCGACGGCGTCATCGCCGATACCCTCCACTATCATTATCTGGCATGGGACAAGATGTTCCAGGAGCTGGGTGGTTCGGTATCCGAACATTCGGTGCTGCTGCATGAGGGACGCGCCTCACGCGAAATTCTTCCGACCTTTCTCGAGGAGGCCGGCGTGCAGCTGCCCCCGGAAGAGCATGAAGATTTCATCGAGCGCAAGCGCGCGTACTATCGTTCCATCGTGAACATGCAGTATTTCCCGCATGTGTTCGAGGTCATCGCGGAAATGCGCGATCGCGGTTTCCGCACGGCGCTGGTGACGGCATCTTCGACAAAGAACATGGAAGCCGCCCTGCCGCCCGAGCGCCGCGCACTGTTTGATTTCCTCATCACCGGTGACGAAGTCCACCGCGCCAAACCCAATCCCGATCCCTATCTCGCCCCGATGCAGCACATGCAGCTCGAACCTGCCGAATGCGTGGTGGTTGAAAACGCCCCGCTCGGTATCGAGTCCGCCAAAAACGCGGGCATGACCTGCGTCGCGGTGGAGAGTACGCTGGGACGCGAGTATCTCGGACTGGCGGATATCATCATTCATGAAATCCGCGAACTGCCGGGGCTCCGGCTGTTTCGGCGCCAGGAACAATAGACGACACGATACATTTTCTTTTCATCAGAGGTTGTTCACATGACACAACGTCTTTTTTCTCTGCTCCTGCTCCTCCTGCTCGCCACGAGCGCGAGTGCGCAGGATTTCACCCCCATCAAGTACGAAGAGTACAAGCTGGATAACGGGCTCAGCGTCATTCTGCACGTCGACCGCACCGCGCCGACGGCCATGACCTACTGCCTTTACCGCGTCGGATCCAAGGACGAGGTCGAAGGCCGCACCGGTTTTGCCCATTTCTTCGAGCATCTCATGTTCGAGGGCACCGAAAACATCAAGCGCGGCACCATCGACAAACTGGTCACCGGAGCCGGCGGCGTGCTCAACGCGTCCACTTCCTTCGACAAGACCGATTATTTCTTCAAGGTGCCGATCCACCAGCTCGAGCTGGCACTGTGGATCGAATCCGAGCGCATGATGCATCTCGTCATCGATTCCCTCGGCGTCGAGACCCAGCGCAAAGTCGTCAAGGAAGAACTCAAGCAGCGCTATGAGGGACGTCCCTTCGGCACGCTGGGTGACAACCTGTTCAAGACCACCTTCAAGGGCACGCAGTACGAGTGGATGCCCATCGGTCAGGCGCAGGACATCAACAATGCGTCCATCGAGGAATTCCGTGAATTCCACGACAAGTTCTACATCCCCAACAACGCCTGCCTGGTAGTAGGCGGCGACCTCGACGTCGCGCAGACCAAGAAGTGGATTAAAGAGTATTTCGGTTCCATTCCCGCCGGACCCAAGCCGGAGCGCGTCAAAGTTGTCATCCCCGAGCAGACCGAACCGCGTGAAGTGATCGTTGAAGAAGAAGTCACCCCGCTTCCGGCATACATCGAATCGTATATCACCGTCGACTATCGCAATGACGATGCGTACGCGCTCGAGCTGCTGGGCGACGTGCTTTCGAACGGCAAGAGCTCCCGTCTGTATCAGCGCCTGGTCGATACCGATCAGATCGCGCTGCAGGCTTCCAGTTTCGGCATGCCGCTCGACAAATCGGGCATGTTCAGTTTCATCGCCATCGCCAACGCAGGGGTCGACTTCGAGACCATTCAGAACGCGATTACCGATGAAATCCAGAAAGTACAGAAGGAAGGAATTACCGAAGAGGAATTCACCAAGGTGCGCAATGCGAAGGAAACGTCGTTTACGCACGGCTTCCTGTCGCTCGATAACAAGCTCCGCAGCCTGGCTTCCTATTCGCTGTTTTACGGCAACACCGATCTCGTCAATACGGAACTTGAGAAGTACATGGATGTGACGCGTGAAGATATTCAGCGCGTTGCTCAGAAATATCTCAAACCCAACCGCAAGAACGTGGTCAAGTACGTCGTCATGGACAAAAACAGCTAATATCCTTCACGAGCATATCAGGAAAGAGCAAATGAAACACTTACGCATATTCATCGTCGCCGCGGTCCTGCTTCTCGTCGGAGGACAGGCAACGGCACAGATCGACCGATCAAAACAACCGGAACCCGGTCCGGCCCCCAAGGCCTCCTTCCCGGAATACTATGAGACGCAGCTCGACAACGGACTGAAGGTCTTCGTCGTCTCCAATCACGCGGAGCCCGTGGTGAACTTCCGCCTGCTCGTCAAGTCGGGCAGCGAGAATGACGGCGCACATTCCGGTGTCGCCGAATTCACGACCGACCTGATGACTTCGGGTACGAAATCCATGAGCTCACTCGAATTCGCAAAGGCCGCCGACTTCCTCGGACTCAATATCGGCGCATCCGCTGCCGATGATCAGATGTCCGTCTACGGCTCCGGCCTCAAAAAGCATATGGAAAAGCTGCTCGGACTGATGACCGACGCGCTGTACAATCCCAGCTTCCCGCAGGATGAACTCGAGAAGCTGCAGAAGCAGACGCTGAGTGGACTCAAGACCGTGCATAAGAGTCCCGACGCCGTCATGAGCCGCCTGCAGATCACCGTGGGCTACAGCCCCAATCCCTACTCGAATTTCCAGACGGAAGCCGACGTTGAAGCCATCACGCGCGACGACCTGGTTTCCTTCCACGACAAGTACTTCATTCCCAACAACGCCTCGCTGGCCATCGTTGGTGATGTGACGCCGGATGAAATCCTTCCCATTGTCAAGCAGTATTTCGGCGACTGGAAACAGGGCAACATGCCGACGAACAATTTCCCTGATCCGAAAGTGATCATGGGACGCGACGTGCACCTGGTGGATCTCGGTAAAACGCAGACACAGACCGAGATTTCCGTCAGCGCCTCCTGCATTCAGCGCAACAACCCGGACTACATTCCCCTGTCGATGATGAACTCGATCCTCGGCGGTGGCTTCAGCGGACGCCTGTTCGCGAACCTCCGCGAGAAGCACGGCTTCACCTACGGCGCATACAGCAGCATCGAAGGACGCCGCTTCGCGGGCATGTGGAACGCCACAGCATCGGTCCGCCGCATCGCAACCGATTCCGCCTTCACGCAGATTCTTCTTGAAATGAATCGCATGCGGGATGAGAAAGTGGATGAGGACGTTCTCGACATGCACAAGGAATACGCCAGTGGCCGTTTCCTGCTCGGTCTCGAGAATCCTTCCAGCATCGCCTCCATGGTGCAGAATATCGATCTGTACGATCTGCCCGACGATTACTACCGTAACTACGTCAGCAACCTCATGGCCGTCACGACCGATGACGTCCAGCACATGGCGCAGAAATACCTCGACCCGCAGAACGTGGCGCTGCTTGCCGTCGGTGACGCCAGCGTCATCGCCGACCGCCTCAAGCAGTTCGGTCCCGTGAAGATGTACGACACCGACATGCACCCCGTTTCGGCGGAGAAATCCTTCGAGGTCGACATTGACGCCCCGACGCTGATCAAGAAGCACATTGCGGCGATCGGCGGACGCGAGAAGCTCGAGGACGTCACGTCGCGTCAGATGGAAGCGAACGTCAGTCTCGATTTCGGCATGGCGCAGGCAGAGGGCGTGCTCAGCGAAACCACCATGGCCCCCGGCAAGAAGTTCCAGACCGTGACGCTTTCCGTCGACATGGGCGGTCAGACGCGCATGCTGGAGAGCAAGCAGTGGGTCGACGGTGTGCATGCCGCCGTGCAGCAGCCCGGTCAGCCAGCACAGAAAATGAGCGGTGAAGAACTCGCCTCGATGATCGAAGACGAACAGTTCAATCCCGTACTGCGCATGGCTGAACTCGGCTGGACCGCAACGGTCAAGGCGAAGAAATCCATGGACAAACGCGTCGTCTACGTCGTCGAAATGCAGAAGCAGCATTCCCAGGAGGAATGGTACATCGATGCGGATAATTATCTGCTGATCGGAAAGTCGACAACGGCGGAAACGCCGCAGGGCCCGATCACCACCATGAACCGCTACTCCGACTACCGCGATACCGATGGCGTCATGCTTCCGTATCACATGACTGTCGAGAATCCGATGATGACCATGAACGCCGATGTTACTTCCTACAAGCACAACATCGACGTCGACGAAAGCATCTTTACCTACTCGGCAAACTAATGCAGCAGGCGGAATACCGGCACACGGTATTCCACAGTACCTGAACTGAAAACGTCCCTCTGATCACCTGTCTTCCGCGAATCGGAAGCGCCGGGATCAGAGGGACGATTTTTTTCGGGGGGAATTGCTTACTTGACCAGCTTCGAGATCGCCTTGAACTGCTCGGTACCCGATACCTGCAGCAGCTCGAACAGCAGCATTTCGGTACTGGTCAGTTTCGCGCCGAGGGTTTCACATTTGCGAACACCCAGTTTCCAGTTCTCCTCGGTGCGACTCGAGACGGCATCGGTGACGATGTGCACGTTGTAGCCAAGCGCCAGCAGATCGCGTACGGTCTGGTACACGCAGACATGCGTTTCGATGCCGCACACGATGATATCCGTCTTGTGAAGCTCATTGAGCTTGAGATCGAAATCACGCTCACCGCAGCAGCTGAAGCTGCTTTTCTCTATCACCGGGGCGTCGCCCAGTGCGGAGGCTACCGCGTCGACCGTGTGACCGAGTCCTTTCGGATACTGTTCGGTGGCAACAACGGGGAGTCCGAGCACTTTGCTGCCCTCGATAAGAATACGGGTGTTGTTCTGCACCTGGCCGGAGCGGTGTACAAGCTCCGCCAGCTTGCCCTGCACGTCGATGACGAGCAGCATGGCATGTTCTGTCGTCAACATGCGTGACCTCTTTCTCTATGTTGGATTTTCGTTTTGACGTTGCTGTTGAAGCTGCAGCTCGAGCTGACTGATTTTTTCCTCGAACTCGGCGCGGCGATTTTCGTTGACCGCGGCAAGACGGCGATAGGCATCGATGGCTTCCCTGAGCTTGCCCTGCTGCACATAAATCATGATAAGCGTTTCCGTGACCGGTCTCCCTTCGAGATTCACTTCTTCGATCTCTGCATGACCAGCTTCCTCGACCTCTTCCTGCATATCCTCTTCGGGCAGTGCAGGGATGCGCGCGGTCTCGAGGCGGCTTGCGAGTCCTGCCAGGTCCAGCGTCCCTCCGGTGGACGGCAGAGGTTCATTTGCCGGATCGGACTCCGCTATCGTCTCGGATTCGCGGCGACGCACTTCAAAACCGGGAAGGATGTCTTCCTTGCGGCTCCATTTCTCTTCCCGCTCCCCTATGCGTTCCACCGGTGTTTCCGCGAAGCTTGAGCCCGCGACCGCGGTAAAGGGCGGGTACTGCAGTTCCAGCTCTTTCATCCGCTCCATCAGGGCCTGCGCCGCGGGACATACCGGCAGAATGCGCAGCAGTTCACGCAGGCTCTGTCGGGCATCGCTGTATTGCCTGAGCATGACCTGCGCCCGCGCCGTCAGCAGCAGTCCCGTCGGATACCCGGGATGGTATCGCAGTCCCTGCAGACACACCTTGAGGGCCTGGGTGGGACGATTCGCATTGATATAGGCGGATGCCAGCCGGGCGAACAACGGGGACGCAGGCTGCGCCGCCACATGGCGTTCCAGTCCGGGAATATCCGTCAGTATGCCGTTGTAAGATTCCTGCATTGCTTCAATATCGGGAATTTTGCGTGGAACGCAATTCGCCACGGTAGTGCGTTCCACCGTGGCGAATCGTGTTTCAATTGAAGATCAGTTTCAAGGTCCGGTACTCTTTCCTCCTGCGTCCAGCACCGCCTGGCGCGACGCAATGCGTGTCAGGTGCTCTGCGGCGAAAGCGCGTGACGAATGGAGAGATAGCCCACCAGTCCGAAGCCCAGGAAAAAGAGCAGCTGGAACGGAAGGGCGGCGATTTCCAGGAACCAGAGTGAGGCAACCACGCCGACGGAACAGTACAAGGCGAGCACGATTTCAAAGACCACATAGAGGGAAATCTTCGTCGATGCCCGGTACTTCTTGTTCTTCCAGGTGTCCTTCTCATTCTCGATGCGGAATTTCGGCGTACGGATAAACGCGCTCTTGCGGTTGAAGAGTCCTTCAAGCACCGCGCGGGTATTGTTTACCGAAAAGCCCATGCTCCCCGACATGAAGAGGGGGAAGAGGAAAATCCGCTTCTTCCAGTCCGTATACACATCCTTCTGCGAATACAGATAAAAGAGGAAGGAGCTGATGAATGCCAGCACGAAAATGGACATGAAGGCAAAGAAGGTCTCATGGCGGCCGGTAGACTTGATGAACACCAGCGGCACGTTGAGAATGCCTGTCAGGAGAATGAACGGGAAAACGAGGTTGTTGGTGAGGTGTACGGTCGACTGCAATTTTACGCGCAGCGGAAGTTTGGACTTCCAGACTCTCGGGAGAATCTTCTTCGATGTTTCGATGGCGCCTTTGGTCCAGCGGAACTGCTGCGATTTCAGCGCATTGATTTCAGACGGCAACTCCGCGGGGGAGGTCACATCATTGAGGAAGATGAAGTTCCAGCCCTTGAGCTGGGCACGATAACTCAGATCGAGATCCTCGGTCAGCGTGTCGTCTTCCCAGTTTCCTGCATCCTCGATGCAGCTGCGGCGCCACACGCCGGCGGTACCGTTGAAATTGATGAAGAAGCCAGACTTGTTGCGCACCTGCTGTTCGATAACGAAATGGCCGTCCAGAGCGATACCCTGGGCACGCGTCAGCAGTGAAAACTCGTTGTTCAGATGTTCCCATCGTGTCTGCACCATACCGATGCGGTCATTGGTGAAATGACGCAGCGTATCGAGCAGGAAGTTGGGCCTGGGGACAAAATCGGCATCAAAAATGGCAATGAATTCACCCTTGGCTATGGCCATCCCGTGGCGGAGGGCTCCGGCCTTGAAACCGACTCTGTTCTCACGCCGAACCTGGACGATGTCGAATCCGGCAGCCACCTTCGCCTCAACAGCGCTGGCAACGACTTCGACGGTCTCGTCATTGGAATCATCGAGAACCTGAATTTCAAGCTTGTCTTTGGGATAGTCGAGAGCGCATACGGCGTCGATCAGACGCTCCACGACATACAGCTCGTTGTACACCGGGAGCTGAACGGTCACGTTGGGCAACTCGTCCATAGATGACCTCCCCACCGGACGCTTGTCCCTGTTCTTGAAGTAATAGTAGATCATCACGAAGCCGTGTGATCCGAACAGGAACAGGATGCTCAGTGAGAATACGTATGCACCCAGTATAAATTCTTCCATAGTAAAGGTATTACCTCTCACGTGTGAAAAGGAAACTCAAATTTACCACGCAGAAACGGTTTCCAGCAAGATGTCATCGGTAATGTTTTCAATGGCTTGCTGTAAGCCGTTTTCACGTCCGGATTGCCCCTCCGACGCAGCGTAATCGCCCGTGGCGGAGAAATCCTTGCTCCAGACCTCCTTGTTCTTTACGTGATCAATGAGCGTGACTTTGGCTTTGAGACTGAGCTGCAGGCGGGACGCTTGCGTTCCTTCACCTACGGCTATGGGCTGATCCGCGATAACGGATGTAACGGCACCCTTGAGTTCGACGTTGGCATTCTGACGGTCGGCCATCTGCAGCGTGTTGTCCTGCTGAAACTTCTGAATCAGGATGTTCGTCACATCCTCGCGTAGTGATGGCTGTCCGAAACCGCTGTCGTCGTCGAACAACGGGATCGCAATCGTTTTCCAGTGAGCCGGGACGGAAGCGCCTGTAAATGAATAGGCGCAGCCACCCAGGATGGCCGCACTGAATATAATGAGACTAAGATACAAGGAAATCTGAAACGAACGCAAGCTATGCATTAGAGTCCGTAATCTTTGATTTTTCTGTACAAAGTTCGTTCACTTATATCGAGTGCCTCTGCAGCGAGGCGTCGGTTTCCGTGAAATCGTTCGAGTGTGCGGGTAATCAGCGACTCTTCCAGGCTGCGGAGCGTGTGTCCGTCGAGGTGGATCTCATCCCCGTGCTGCTCTTCGCGCACGGGGAGGGAAAGGGGTCGCTGATGGCGAAAATCCTCAAGCAGCTCATGCAGATCCTGGATGTCGCTTTTGAGTCCGACAAGCATGCGGAAAATCAGCTCCCGCTCGGCCTGCTCCGAAGATTTTCCGAGGGGAACGGGCAGCGCGCGGTCATCGAGGGGCTCCTCGATGGCATGGATGTATTTGGACACGGTCTGTTCGTCGACCACGTTGCCGCGCTCGAGCACAGCGACACTTTCAATGACATTGCGCAGCTCGCGTACATTCCCCGGCCAGCTGTGCCGCATCAGGGCGTTCATGCCGTCATCGGTAATCATGATTTCCCTGCCCGCGTTATTCTGTTCGGCGAGGAAGACTTCGACGAGCGGGGGAATGTCGCCCCGACGGTTGCGAAGCGGCGGCAGACGCAGGTTGACCGAACGGAGGCGGAAGAAGAGGTCCTGCCGGAAACGGCGGGCACGGACTTCCTCCTCGAGATTCTTGTTCGTCGCCGCGATGACACGGACGTCGGTATGCCGCGGCTCGGACGAGCCGACGCGCATGAATTCACCGCTCTCGAGCACGCGCAGCAGCTTGACCTGGGTTGAGATCGGGGTATCGCCGATTTCATCGAGGAAAATCGTCCCACCGTCCGCCAGCTCGAAATATCCTTTTCTCGCTTCGACCGCACCGGTAAAGGCGCCTTTTTCGTGGCCGAACAATTCACTTTCGAGAATTCCTTCGGGGATGGCACCGCAGTTGACCGGAATGAATCTCCGGTGACTGCGCTGGCTCGCGTTGTGAATGGCCTTGGCGATAACTTCCTTCCCCGTACCGCTTTCTCCGGTGATGAGCACGGTGATATCGGTCGGTGCGACTTGCATGATGGTTTCGACCACCTCTCGCATTTCCACCGACTTGCCGATGATGCCATGCCTGCGCTGAAAGGTCAGACGATCAGCCGCCGCAATGTTATGTCCTCCTCCTGTCACTTCCATACGTGCTTCCGCTTGATGTGCGTTTGCATTCCGTCCTCCGCGAAGCGGATGCGGCCACCGTAGCGCTCGCGCGTTTCCTGCGCGAGTGCGGGCAGCCCGACTTCGAGCTCCGGGGGAATATGCGTGCAGACGATATCGAGTTCCGCATTGCTGTCTGCAAGCTGTGTGATGTCTTCAAAAGGGACATGCGTGGAATCGATCACCAGCATGTCCACCCGTGCGGCATGCGCCGCGATATCCTCCACTCCTGCAATATCGGAGGAGAGCAGCAGGCGTTCCTCCTTACTTTCAAAGCGCAGGGAAAACGACCCTGCGGGAATATGATGCTGCGCCGCCAGCGGGCGGACGCGTTCGAGGTGACGGTTGGGCAGCGGCAGCATCCGAAGATTGCCGCCGGACAGCTGCGTATCCTCGAGAGGATGAAGCCGCACCGGGAAAGACCATTTCTCGGGCAGGATATACATGCCCGTGAGCATGCTGCGGAACCAGTCTTCGCGTCCCGTTGGCACAAAAATATCAAGGGGCGCCGTCCGTTTCGCGAGATGCAGACCCTGCAGCAACATCGGAAGTCCCGCCACGTGGTCCGCATGCGTATGCGTTATGCAGATAGTGCATAATGCATCCGGCTGCAGCTCCTGTGCCGTCATTGCAGCCGCCGTTCCTTCACCGCAATCGATCAAAAGCACGGTGTCGTGTCCGGCGCTATCGCGGTGACGGAGCAGTGCGGCGCTGTGGCGCCGGTGAGGGACGGGAACGCCCGATGCCGTTCCGATGAACGTCAGTTCCATCGCCATCGGTTTACCGCCGCACCACGAGTGCGTCGATACCCTGCTGTTCCTTGAATTTCCGGGCATAGGCCTGGGCCTGGGAGTATTCCGGGAATATCCCCAGCCAAACCGCGTGCACGGTTTTACCTTTCACGCTTTTCTCACGCAGATACGCAGTGTATCCTTTCTTCTTCAATTCATCGATACGGCGCTGCGCATCTTCCTTCTTCGTGAATGCGCCGATCTGCACCGAATACTGCTTCGCGCCGGACGCGTTTTTTTCCTCCGCAGCCGCGGTCGCTTTGGCCGAGGCGTAGGGCGAACGCGGGTACTCCTTGTCGAGTCGCTCCTGGTAGCTGCGTGCGGTGCGATATGCACCGACTGCATAACTGTACTGGTAGAGCCGGTGCAATGCATCATCCGCCCAGGAACTGCCGTGGTGTTCGTCAACAATGCGTTGATACAGATCGAGCGCCTTTTCGGCGTTTTCTTCGCACAGCGCTTCAAGGAACAGCACCCCTGCCTTGTCGGCATGTGTTTTTTTCAGATCGGGCAGCAGGGCGGACACTTCCTGTCGGTCTCCGGCGCGTACACGATCAAGCAGGGCTTCGAGACTGCGTCCCGCCTGCGCATGCACAAGGGCGGGGAGACAGAGGGCGAAGAGGATCAGGTATGCGTTACGCATGGTCTTGCAGTGACTCTGTTTGGTTTCAGGCGGCTTCGACCTGCTGCCGGGCAACAGCCTCAGCAAACAGCGTGGCAGAGGTTGCGCTCTTGATACGCACCTGCAGCGTGTCACCGGCGCGATAGTCGCCGCGCGGCACGATCACGGTTTTGTTGGTACCGGTACGTCCCATCCACTCTTCGACCGAGCGCTTGCTCGGTCCCTCGAGCATGATTTCCTCGACGCTACCGATCTGTTCGCGGTTGATTTCATAGGAAATCCTGCGCTGCAGATCGATGATTTCTTCCAGGCGCCTGCCTTTGACATCGTCGGGAACGGTATCACCCATTTTCCAGGCACGCGTCTTTTCACGCGGCGAGTACTTGAACATGAACGCCCCGTCGAAGCGAACTTCCTCCATCAGCGAAAGCGTCAGCTGATGGTCCTCTTCCGTCTCGCCCGGGAAGCCGGCGATGACGTCGGTGGACAGTGCGACATCGGGAATGGCGGCGCGGATTTTTCGCACCAGTCCCAGATAATGCTCGCGGGTGTACGTCCTGTTCATGGCCTCGAGCACCGGATCGGAGCCGGACTGGAACGGCAGATGAATATAGTTGCAGATATTATCGTGTTCGGCAATGGCGGCGATCAGGCGGTCGGACATATCCTGCGGATGCGAGGTCGTGAAACGAACGCGGAGGGCAGGGTCGATTTCGGAAACCGCGATGAGCAGATCCGCGAAATCGCGTCCCTCATCGATATAGGAGTTCACATTCTGTCCCAGCAGCGTCACCTCGCGGAAGCCGCGGCCTACCAGGTCGCGTACCTCGCCGACCACACCATCGAGTGACCGGCTGCGTTCGCGTCCCCTGGTAAACGGCACGACGCAGAACGTACAGAACTTGTCACAGCCGCGCATCACGGCGACCCAGGCACTGATACCTTCGGTACGCAGGGGTACGATGTCGTCGTACGTCTCGACGCGGGAAAGCTGCGTGCGAATCCCCTTCTCACCTTCAAACGCAGCATCGATCAACGCGGGCAGCCTGCGGTACTCGTCCGGTCCGCACACGATATCCACCGATGCATTGCTGTCGAGAAGATCGCTGCGCAGACGCTCGGCCATGCAGCCCAGGATGCCGATGACGAGATGCGGATTTTTCTTCTTCAGGTGCTCGAAGTTCGAAAGCCGTCCGTAAATCCTCTGCTCGGCGTTATCGCGTATCGCGCAGGTGTTCATGAAAATGGCATCCGCGCTTTCCAGTTCCGTCGAAAGCTCGTAGCCCTGCTCACGCAGAATGCCGTTGACGATCTCGGTGTCAGCGAAGTTCATCTGACAGCCGTAAGTCTCTATGTATATGGATCTGTGCATGCTGTACTGTATGTCAAAATGTCAGTGGTTTCGGCGCGAAAAATTTATAGATTAGTAAAATAGATAGTCAGATTGGCAGAATCAATAGAGAGTTTCCGCACCTGCGGCATACGGTCTGTTTCCCGCATTGCGGGCATAAAAAAACCGGACGCCGCGAGCGGGTCCGGTTTTCACAATCTGATGGCAGAGAAGTGTTATTTCTTCTTCTTTGCGGTCGCCTTTTTCGCTGCTTTCTTTGCGGGAGCCTTCTTCGCAGCTTTTTTCTTCTTTGCGGGAGCTTCCTCGGCAACGCCGGTCAGCAGCGTACGGTAGCGGATGGGCATTTCCTTCGCGAGTTCGAAAATGCTCTTGCTGTTTACCAGCTCACGGATTTCTTCACGAATACGTTTCCATTCGCTATGGAACGGACAGGCATTCTCTTCGCTGCAGGGGCTGAACCCGGCGAGACACATGTCGAAATTCATCGGACCGTCAACAACGGCGACGAGTTCCGCAATGGACGATGCGGCGCCCTTCTCCGAAAGCGAAAAGCCGCCTTTGGGTCCCTTGACCGAATTGAGAAAACCGTACCGGCTGAGCGTCTGCAGGATTTTGCTCAGAAACGATGAGGGCAACCCCAGTTCCTTTGCTACGTCGCGCACGAGAATGTTCTGTTCGGAGTTGTTCGCCGCGATGAACAACATGGACTGGATCGAGTACTGGGCTGTCTTTGAGTATAACACGTCAACCGCTCCTTGATGGTGGGCAATTAATAAATAAAGATTTGATTACCTTTTTGTAGGAAATGTAAGAGCTTTTTTCGGATTTGTCAAGTCCTGCGTAAAAAACTCATGCGGGAATGACGCGTGGTAATTCTGCTCCATCGAGTGACCACAGATAATACAACATCAAATCATATATTTAAAGTTTCAGATAAAAAAACCCCGAAGGATTTGTATGAGCGAACGCGCAAAGAGCACCGGTTCCTCCCGTACCTGCAGCTACGACCCCCTTGTCGCCTTCATGGAACATTACGCGGCGGGACAGTCGATGCAGCAGGAACGCGAAACCGATGAGAATGCACCGGTCGAAGAGCGGCTCAAGCGGCGTATTGTCGACGGAGACCGCATCGGACTCGACGCCGATCTTGAAGCGGCCCTGCGTGAGCACCCGCCACTCGCAATTATCAACAGCATCCTGCTCGACGGGATGAAAACCGTCGGCGAGCTGTTCGGCTCGGGACAGATGCAGCTGCCGTTCGTGCTGCAGTCGGCAGAAACCATGAAGGCCGCGGTGACCTTCCTCGAACCGCATATGGACAGGAGCGAGGAGAGCGAGAAGGCATGCATCGTGCTGGCCACGGTCAAAGGTGACGTGCACGACATCGGCAAGAATCTCGTCGACATCATCCTGACGAACAACGGCTTCCGGGTGGTGAATCTCGGCATCAAGGTGCCCGCCGAGACCATGCTCACCGCGGTACGCGAACACAGGGCAGATGCACTGGGCATGAGCGGACTGCTTGTGAAATCGACGCTCATCATGAAAGAGAATCTCGAAATCATGCAGCAGCGCGGACTGCAGCTGCCAGTCATTCTCGGCGGCGCCGCACTCACCCGCCGCTATGTGGAAGAGGATTTGCGTCCCCTCTACGGCGGCGAACTCCGCTATGCGCGGGACGCCTTCGACGGACTGCGGCTGATGGAGGATATCGCAGGAGGTACCATCGCTTCCGCTGCCGACGGAGCTGCCGAAGAGGAAGAACTGACGGGAATGGAGGCGAAAATCGCGGCCGCCGAGCGCGTGCAGAGCAAGCAGGAGGCAGACAGGATTCCGCCGTCGGTACCTGCGGGGGCGCCCAGGCGCTCGGCGGTGGCACGAAACGTGCCCGTGCCTGACGCGCCGTTCCTGGGCAGTAAAATCGTGCGAGACGTGGCGCTTGAGAAAGTCTATGAATACATCAACGAGAGCGCGCTTATTCGCGGACAGTGGCAGTTCCGCCGCAGCGGACGCGATGCGGAGGAAGTGCAGCGCGAGCTTGACGAGATCGTGTATCCCCGTCTCGCCGCATTGAAGCTGCAGCTCAAGCGCGACGCCGTGCTGCAGCCTGCCGTGGTGTACGGGTATTTCCCCTGCCACGCGGAAGGCGACGACCTGATCATCTACCGTCCCGCGGATCTCGATGGCAGCGCACTGCACGAGGTCTGGCCCCGGAAGCAGTATGCGATCGAACAGCTTGTACCCTGGCAGCGCTTTACATTTCCACGTCAGGAACGCGACCGTTATCTTTGTCTTGCGGATTATTTTCGCACCGCGGAGGAAGGCGGCCCCGATATCTGTGCCTTCCATATCGTCACAATGGGACGCAGCGCCACGGAATACGCCGCTTCACTGTTCGCTCAGGATCGTTACCAGGATTATCTGTATGTCCATGGACTCGGCGTCGAATGCGCCGAAGCGCTGGCGGAATACTGGCATAAAATCATCCGTCAGGAACTTGGCATCGCCGGCAGTGACGCCGCTGATCTCAAGCGTCTCTTTTCGCAAGGATACCAGGGATCGCGCTATTCCTTCGGCTACCCGGCATGTCCCAACCTGGAAGACCAGGTGCAGCTTTTCGACATGCTGCGCCCCGAGCGCGCTGATATCTCCCTGACGGAGGAATTCCAGCTGGTCCCCGAACAGAGCACCAGCGCAATTATCGTTCACCATTCCGAAGCACGTTATTTCAATGTCAGATAGCGGCCACAACGCCGAGAGCACCGAAAGCACAGGAAACGCAAGAACGAAAGGGAAGGGCAGTTTCCGCCGTTTCCTGGGATTCATGGGTCGTTTCCTTTTCTGGAGCGCCGTCGTGATCACCGCCTGGTGGTTCGTCTCTTCCACCATACACAGCATCCCCGGACCGGGTGACGTGCTGCGCGAGACCCTGTATCTTGCCAAGGATGTGACCGATGGGATGTATCAGTGGGCAGAAGAGGAGCATCTCGAGGAAGTGGCGGATCGTGTGCGCAGCGCCGCAGTGGAGCAGCCGCGCAGCGACACCCTGGTATCAGACGCCGAACGGCTGACAGACGAGCGCCGTGCCCGTCTGCCTGTGCGTCCCATCGAAGGAGATTCCGCACTGCATGCCCAACTGCAGCGGCTCTCCCGTCGTCCCCCGGTCGGCGGACGCCTGATCAACATCCTCATCATCGGCATCGACTCCCGTCTCTCCGCACGCGATGCCCGCGCCGACGCCCTGCATCTTGTCAGCATCAATCCCGACAGCGCCGTCGTGGAAATCATGTCCATTCCCCGCGATACATACTCGGATCTCGGCTACCCCGACACCACGACGTTCAACATCATTGCCAACGCGAAGACCACCGACAACCAGCGCCTGCTGCGCAAGGTTGCCAAAATCGCGCAGCGCGGACCCGTCAACTACTTCGTGGAAGTGGGTTTCAGTCAGGCGATGGGCATTATGGAGATTCTCGGATACCGCGATCCGGTCAGTACGCTGCAGTTTCTGCGGACAAGGCGCACACTGCCGGGTGGCGACATTCAGCGCGCACACAATCAGGCACTGTTCATGCGGCAGAACCTCATCGGGAAATTTCCCCTGCTGACCGGCGCCACGGGAGATATGATCATTACCGCGGGACTCAATTTCCTGACAACCAATCTGACCAAGGATTTCTGTCTCGGACTGGTGTACAATCTCAAGAAGCGCGGTTTCCCGCAGCATCGCGAAGATGCCGTGCGGCTGCGCATGCCTCCCGGAAATAATATCCGGCTCAAGGAGATGGTCGCCGATTCGAGCACCATCCACAATACGCTCGCACGCGTGGAACGCCGTCTTGGCAGCAACGGCGACTCACCGAATGTCGCCGCCTACCTCCGCCGCGTCTACACGCGCGCCATGCGCGACAGCACGCACCCGGGGAAAATCGTGTATCGCCTGCGCAGACTCAACGAACAGCACGCCTGGCTGCAGATACAGGACGAACAGAGCCGTATCGGCATCCGCGACACCCTGACCTCGCTGCTGGAATTCGCGTACCGCAAGCTCGGACAGACGGCGAACGCCGATGCCGTGCGGTCCGCACGCGAAGCGGAAGATCTGCTCATTCAGCGGGGTGTGCTGCGGCAGCAGCCGTAAAAATCCCTACCCGCGAGGTCCGAAAATTGACATTCTCACCCGTGGGAAATAATTTGATGTTCTGAGCAGTAATTTCACTGACCTTTTCACCAAGAACAGGAACGCAACATGGCAATCCGAGTTGGCATAAACGGTTTTGGCCGCATCGGACGTCTGGTCTTCCGCCGGGCTATCGAACTGGGCGGTTTTGACTTCGTCTCCATTAACGATCTGACCGACGCACCGACCCTCGCGCATCTTCTCAAATATGATTCGATTCACGGCCGCTTCAACGGAACGGTGGATGTTGACGGCAACGATCTGATCATCAACGGTGATCGCCTCCGCATCACGGCCGAGCGTGATCCGGCGAACCTGGATTGGACCGATGTGGATGTGGTCATCGAATCGACCGGCATTTTCCGCACGCGCGAACAGGTGAGCAATCACCTGAAAAACGGCGCGAAGAAAGTGGTGCTGACCGTTCCGGCAAAGGATGAAATCGACGCCACCATCGTACTCGGCGTCAACGACGATTCGCTCACCGGTGAAGAAAAAATCGTTTCCAACGCCTCCTGCACCACCAACTGCCTCGCACCGATGGTGCATGTGCTCAACAGCGCGTTTGGTCTGGAAAAGGGACTGATGACGACTGTGCACAGCTACACCAACGATCAGCGCCTGCTCGATCTCCCGCACAAGGATCTGCGCCGCGCCCGTGCCGCAGCGACCAACATCATTCCGACCACCACCGGTGCGGCACGTACCGTGGGCAAGGTGATCCCCGAACTGGCGGGACGTCTCGACGGTTTCGCGCTGCGCGTGCCGACGCCCGACGGCTCCATCACCGACTTCGTCGCCACACTGAACAAAGAAGTGACGGTCGAAGAGGTCAATGCCGCAATGAAGGCCGCTGCCGAGGGTCCGATGAAAGGCATTCTCGAATACTGCACCGACCCCATCGTCTCCAGCGACATCGTCGGCAACACGCATTCCTGCATTTTCGATGTGGATTCCACCATGGTGAACGGCAACATGGTCAAGGTCGTCGGCTGGTATGACAACGAATTCGGCTATTCCTGCCGCGTTGTCGACCTCGTCAAGAAAATCGCGGGATAACAGATTTTTCCCGTACATTATATAGTGAGGCCGAGGCATTCGGCCTCACTTTTCGTTTCCGCCCAGCAGTACCGGGCTCTCGCATCGCAACCGCAAAGGAGCTCCCCATGAACAAACGCACGATATCGGATGCCGATCTTCAGGGAAAGCGCGTACTGACGCGTGTGGACTTCAACGTCCCGCTCAACGACCGGCAGGAAATCACCGATGACACCCGTATCAGGGCATCGCTGCCCACCATTCACGCACTGCTCGAAAAAGGCGCGGCCGTGATACTGATGAGTCATCTCGGACGCCCCAAGGGTACGGTCCAGCCTGCAATGAGCCTGCGTCCCGTTGCCACTCGCCTTGCCGAACTGCTCGAATGCGAGGTGGCCTTTGCCGGCGACTGTATCGGCGATACGGTGCGCGGCATGGCTGCATCCCTGCAGAAGGGACAGGTGCTGCTGCTCGAAAACCTGCGCTTCCATGCGGAGGAAACTGCTAACGACGAAGACTTTGCCAGGAAGCTGGCGGCGCTCGGCGATGTGTACGTCAACGACGCGTTCGGCACCGCGCACCGCGCGCATGCATCCACCGAAGGTGTGACGCATTTCATGGACCTGAATCTCGCCGGACTCCTGATGGAAAAGGAAATCGAGTATCTCGGCCAGGCCGTCGGACACCCCGCGCGTCCCTACACCGCCATTCTCGGCGGCGCAAAGATTTCCGGCAAGATCGATGTCATCACCAGTCTGCTCGAAAAGGTGGATGTGCTGCTCATTGGCGGCGGGATGATGTTTACCTTTCTCAAGGCGCAGGGCATGGAAATCGGTAATTCCCTGCTTGAGGAAGACAAGCTGGAACTCGCACGGCAGATCATGGAAATGGCCATGCAGCGCAACAAGCAGCTGGTCATCCCGGTCGATACCGTGGTAGGCGAAAAATTCGACAATGACACAGAATTCCACACCGTCCGCGCGGCGGATATCCCGGCGAATATGATGGGACTCGATATCGGACCTGAAACCATTGCGCTGTTCTCGCGTCATATCAAGGAGAGCAAAACCGTGGTGTGGAACGGTCCGATGGGCGTCTTCGAGATGCCGAATTTCGCGAAAGGCACCATGGCCATCGCCAACGCGCTGGTCGAGGCGACGGATGACGGTGCGGTGACCGTGATCGGCGGTGGCGATTCCGCGGCAGCCATCAATCAGATCGGACTTGCAGACCGCGTTTCACACGTTTCCACCGGTGGAGGAGCATCCCTCGAATTCCTCGAAGGGAAAACGCTTCCCGGTGTCGCAGCGCTGACGGACAGAGGGTAAAAGTCCCTCTCCTCCCCTCAGGCGGAACGTTCGCTGATCGGAGGCTGTTTTTTCTCTAGAGTACAGTACACAAGGAAACCATGTCACCCTATCCAGGATCCTTCGGTAACTATCGGCCCCAGTTTGGCGGATTCAGTTTTTTTCCTCCCGTGATCAAGAATCTGCTCATGATCAACGTGGCGATGTTCCTGATACAGCTCGTCGCGGACAGCGGTCTTGTCTTCGGCGGCGTCCCGCTCAATTACTGGATTATCCGCTACCTGTACCTCCATCCGCTGGATGCGGGTTTCATGCCATGGCAGCTGATCACGTACATGTTTCTCCATGGCGGTTTCATGCACATCTTTTTCAACATGCTGCTGCTCTGGATGTTCGGCATGGAACTTGAAAACATCTGGGGATCGCGAAAGTTTCTGAGCATGTACCTGGCCGCCGGTATCACCGCCGGACTCGCCAACCTGTTCATCGCACCCCTGTTCACCGGTACGGGCCCGACCATCGGCGCTTCGGGCGGCGTGTACGCCGTGCTGGTCGCCTTCGCGATGATCTTCCCCGATCGCTACGTGTACCTGTATTTCTTCTTCCCCGTCCGCGCCAAGTACATGATCAGCTTTTTCCTGCTGCTCGAAGTTTACAACGGCGTGACCGGAACCGCCGACGGCATCGCGCATGTCGCGCATCTCGGGGGCGCATTGCTCGGTATCGCATGGGTGCTGCTCGATCGCAAAGGACGTCTGGACTCATTTTTCGCGAAGATCGATGCGCGGAAATCCGCCAAACAGCGGGCTTCATGGGACAATTCACCCCGCGAAGCGAAGTTCTACGACTTCAAGGAGAGCGGGCGGAAGAAGACCGAAGACAAGAAGTTCAACGAGTCCCAGTCTGCCATTGACGAAATTCTCGATAAAATCAGTGTTTCGGGATATGGAAGCCTGACCGAAAAGGAAAAGAGCATCCTGCTCGACGCCAGCAAGCGTATACATCCCGACAAGGATGCGGAGTAGGGACGCCGGAAGCGGAATAAGCACAACAGAAAGAAAGCGAAACCGATGATTGATATTCCCGTCATACAGGATCCGAATGCGCCGGTGTGGCAGCCGCCACAGGTAAAAACCGTGCGTCGTAACACACGCAAGGTCTGGATCGGCGACATCCCGGTCGGCGGCGATGCGCCGATTTCGGTGCAGACGATGACAAAAACGAAAACCTCGGATGTTGATGCGACGCTCGCACAGGTCAACCGCGCAGCGGAAGAAGGATGCGACATCGTCCGCATTACCGTCAACGACAAGAAAGCCGCCGCCGCGATGGCCGACATCGTGAAAGGCTCACCCATTCCCGTCGTTGCCGATATCCACTTCAATCACATTTTCGCGCTGGAATCCATCAAGGCCGGTGTCGCCAAGGTGCGCATCAATCCCGGGAACATCGGTTCCATCGATCGCATCCACCAGGTGCTCGGGGCGGCGAAAGATCGCGGCGTTCCCATCCGCATCGGCGTGAACTCCGGATCCCTCGAAGAGGACATCCTCGAAAAGCACGGTTATCCCACCGCGGAGGCACTGTTCGAAAGCGCCATGCGGCATGCGACCATCTGCGAAGATTTCGGTTTCCGTGATATCATCATTTCCGTGAAATCCACGGACGTGCGCCTGATGATCGAGGCCTATCGCCTGCTGGCCGAGCGCACCGATTATCCGCTGCACCTCGGCGTTACGGAGGCGGGCACATCGCGCGTCGGTTCGATCAAGTCTGCCGTCGGCATCGGCACACTGCTGGCCGAAGGCATCGGCGATACCATTCGCGTCTCGCTGACGGACGAGCCGTACAGGGAAGTTGAAGTAGGAAAAGAAATTCTCCGTTCGCTCGGACTCGCTTCCCGCAACGTGGAAATTATCGCATGCCCCACCTGCGGACGCCTGGAAGTCGACCTCTTCCGCATCACCAACGAACTTGAAGAGCGTCTTGCCGGCATTCGCAAGCCGGTAAAAATCGCACTCCTCGGTTGTGTGGTCAACGGACCGGGTGAGGCCAGCGAGGCCGACATCGGCATCGCCGCGGGCAAGGGCGTGGGTATTCTCTACCGCAAGGGCGAGGTGGTACGCCGTCTGAAAGAAGACGAAATCATCGACGCGGTGTATGAAGAAGCGATGAAGTTCGTTCCAGAAGAAGAGAAGGAAAAGGCCGCACAGGCCCAGGACTGATCGTGGTCCGGCACGGACCGCACGGGTAACAGTGGCGCCTCCCGTATAATGGCGCCGCGCAAGCATAGGGAGAAATATGCTGCCTTTCATCTGGCACGCGCTCTGCGACGTGCTGTTTCCGCCTCGCTGTCTCGGCTGCGACCGGCGTCTTCATGCGAGGGACGTCCTCTGTCCCCATTGCATGCTCGAGCTGCATCCGCTGCCCCTGACGGCTGAACATTCACAACAGAATATTGCTTCGCTGCAATGTGTCTGTGATGCCACGATGATGTATGTGGGATATGAGTTCGAGGAAGACGGCGTGATCGAGCGCTGCATCCATGCACTCAAATACCGCCGCATGCACAGCGTGGGAATCTGGCTGGGACGCCTGCTCGGTGAGCGTCTGCTCGGCACACCCCTGCTCACGGGTGAACCCGTCCTTCTGCCCATTCCCCTGCACCGCGTCCGCCAAATCGAACGCGGCTACAATCAGGCCGCCTGTATCTGCGACGGGGTGAGCCGGGAGAGCGGCTGTGCACTGCTGCCAACCCTGCTTCGGCGTCCCCTGTACACCGTTTCGCAGTCGGCATCAAAACTGAGTATTGAAGAGCGACAGGTGAATGTGCGCAATGCGTTCGCAGTGGATACGCGGGCGCTGGAGCAGCTGGGAGAGCGTCCGGTCATCCTGCTCGACGATGTCATCACCACGGGTGCGACCATGAGCAGCTGCGTGCATCTGCTCAACGCGCACGGTGTGCGTGATGTGCGCATGCTCGCAGTTGCGCGTCCCCCGCGGCACTGACGAAATCGTGCCCGGGTGCGGCCCAGGATCCTGCGGCCCAGGATCAGTGGTATACGAACACGGGGATATTACCGTCGCGGATGATACTGCGCGCGGTACTGCCGAAGAGGTATTCGGATAGCCCGCGGCGCAGCGGCTGTCCGAGAATGACCAGCGCGGGATGCAATTCCTTGATCACCTGTTTGATGGCTTCCGATGGTTTCCCGGTCCGAAGCATCATCCGGGCTTCGATGCCGTGCGCGTGAAGGAAACGTGCGGCCTTCTCGAGATGATACTTGTTCTTGTCATAATCCGATGCGACGCAGAGCAGGGTCACCGGGTAAATTTCCGGGATGTCGGGCGTGATATGCGCGTAAGCCTGCAGTGCCCGCGCCGCGCCATTCGAACCATCGTAGGCGATGATCACATTCTGCGGCAGGGCGTGTTTTTCGGGCAGCGCCAGGACGGGACAGACAGGATCCTTCAGTAGCTGTTCCAGCGTATCGCCCGGACCCTCCCTGGTCGGATAGTGAAAGAAGGTGCGGAGACCGATAACGATCAGGTCTGCCGTTTTCGCCTCTTCCTGCAGTCCCTGGCACGGCGTCCCGGTGTAAATGATGTCCTCATGCGCGATGGATTCTCCGTCGCAGGTTTCGCGGAAGCGGAGTATCAGTTCCTCGGCATGCTGCTTGGCGTCATTGAGCATGGAAGACACGGTGACTTCCGACATCTGAAATGCCCCGGGTTGCGCACCCGCCGCGATTTGTTCAATACTGGGGCGATCAATGACTGCCATGCCGATGATCGTCGACCCGTACACCCTGGCACGGCGCATCGCCATTTCCAGGGCGCTCTGTGCATACGATGAGCCGTCGAGGCCCACAACAATGCGTTTACTCATGGCAATCTCCTCGTTGTGAAGAGAGAAATGCTACCGACGTATCCAGATTTTCACATCCGTAGCGTTGAGCCGAAGATCGTGCCGGCCGCTTTCGAGCACATTGTCTTCAACCTGTCCGAGAAGCGCTGTTCCCGCACGGTCTCCGGCAGCGACCAGCTCCCAGCGTCCTTCCGGCAGTACCACACCGTTGAAGACCGCCTCCCGGTCGTCCGTATTGATAAGGACAGCCATCCTTTCATCGATGACATATCCCAGTTGCATCGGGTCATCAGGAAGAATCCACTGTATGTAATCCTCCGGCACCGGCTCTCCCCTGCGCAGCATGCTGCCGTCGTCACTGCGGCGAAGGCGTATCAGTCCCCTCCAGTAATCATGCATGCGTCCGTAGTCACAGGCAGCGCCATCTTCGGTGTTTTGTCCCACCGTTTCCCAGAGAAAAAGATTGGGACGGCGCAGGTTGTACGTATCACGCTTGCCGTGAATGTAGATGGGACCGCTCGCCGTGTGTTCGATGAGTTCCACCAGCGGTGTCGCGGATTTACTGCGCAGCATCTCCGTTCCGCCATGAAGCACGATGGGACCAAGTGAGGTAAGCAGCATTGCGGCGGCGATACGTACGCGAGCTTCATCCACGCCTTCGAGTCCATTCCAGTCCCGCGTTGCAAACCTGTCGGCCAGCGCCCAGTTGTCATGGATATCGAGATAGTTGATACCCTCGTTGGGATTGTCTTCAAAGCGAAAGCTGTTGGCTATCGCATGCATCGCAGCATCGCGTCCGCCATTGCCGCCCGCGTATCCGCGGTCGTGCCGCTTGTCGCGCGGGTTGTCAGGCGGACCACACAGTGCATTGCGCGTGTCATCCTGGAAATAGGTGATCGGTGCATCCTCCTTGTACCAGTCCCATGCCGGATTGGCTTCAAAGGCAGGATCGGAAGATCCAATCCACGGCTCTCCGTAGATGATGATATCCGGTCCCAGTCTCCGGCGCAGTTCGCGCAGTGTCTGCTCGTCGGTCAGTCCCGCCAGATCGATGCGGAAGCCATCCACACCATACTCATCGACAAACATGCGGCACTGATCGTAAATCCATCGCGCGGTCATCGGTCGATCTTCCGACTTGGTCTCGGTCCCGTAATCGCCAATGAAATCCAGGTTTTCATTCGTGCGGTAATATGCATGTTTGCCGAAAACGCGGAAGTTGAAATACATCTCGCGTCCATCCATGCGCTCCCCGGTATGGTTGAACACCAGGTCGACAATCACGGCGATGTCGCGCGCATGAAACGCCGCGACGAGGTCGCGAAAATCCCTGTTCTGTGAGCCCCGTTCCGTGCCCTTGCGCCTGTAGCGTGTTTCGAGAGCAAAGGCATGCGTGGTGCGGTATCCCCACTGATAATTACTGCTGTCTATCATCTGTTCGCGCATGTAATCATTGTCTGCGAACGCCGCCTGCCATTCGCTGTCGGGAAAGTGCAGGAACTCCTGCACGGGCATCAGGTGCACGGCATTGATCCCGAGATCGGTGAGATAATCGAAGCCCACAGCTTCACCGCGGCTATTCCTGAGTCCCGGCGTGACAAACCCCGCGAAGCTGCCCCTGAGGGCAGGATCGAGTCCCGGAAGCCCCAGCGTAAAATCCTCCACATGCACTTCGTAGGAAATAAGATCCTCCATCGGCGGAATACCGCTCGCCAGTGGCGGTGCGGGCTCGGAGCGCGGCCAGATGCAGGCGCGTCCGAAGCTGTCGTCCGACACCCGCGCGTAGGGATCGGTCACATGCACGGGCACCTGTTCGAAAAACTCATTACCCGGGTCATCCGGTCCATGGACGGTGAAGTCATACCACCATGTTTCATAATTCCGGGGGAGCGTGATTTCCCAGATCCCATCCTCGTCCCTTGCCATCGCGTGCACAGACGCTGCGGCTCCTCCTGCGCGTTGCTTGTAGAGATACAGCCGTACGCTGTCGGCCCGCGGCGAAAATACCCGCACGATGGTCCGGTGCTGGTTCTCGTCGAACCACGCCCCAAGTCTTTTCTCCGAAGCACAATGGCGCAGCCATCCGTCGAAACGGCAGAGCAGTCTGCCTTCGCGTCCCTTGATCTGCAGATAATGCACACGCCGGATGTCGATGGGCGACGCCGGTATAAGCTGCAGTTCACCTTCCGCTACCCGTTCTGTGGATGTGATCGGGATGCGTGTGCCATCCGCTCGCAGCAGGAGATAATCTCCGGCTTCCCCGGAAATCGATGCGTTCACATCGTGCAGAATGTGAACCGCATGCTCAGACCGCAGTTCGGCGCGCATGCCTGCTGCTGCTGACTCCATTCCATGTTCCGAGGCTGCCGCACATGCCTGAAGGCATATCGCGGCGCAGATGACCCATTTGATCATTGCTGATCTCACTTATACTGACACTTTGCGCTCAATATAGTGGATTAGGAAGAGGATTTCATCCTTTTGGCGTGTTTTCGTGACAGCGAAGAAAAAATTTTCCTGCCTCTCGTATTTGTCATTGTTTTTGTTAGATTGCCTGTCCATGCCAGCATCCTCGTCACTTCTTGCCTGAATGCAGGGAGCTGGTCCCACCTCATGTTACATTCCGGAGTTGATCTATGGCGGTATATCATTCCGAAAAAGAGTTTCTCCGTTCCCTGAAACGGTTTAACGCTCTCTCCTCCCAGCAGTACGAATGGCACACCGGTGTTTCCGAAAAGGAACATGAATGTGCATTCGGTCACCCCATTCCTGCCGAGGATCTGTACTTCAAGAAATTCCTCGACATGGAGGGCGAGCAAAAGGTACGTATATGCAAGCATTGCATGGAGAAACTGGTGTTTATCACGATCGACAGCGACAGGCACAGCAAGCAGCTTTCGGAACGCCTTTACCGTGAACGGCATCCCGCTCAGAAGAAAATTCTCAAGACCATCTTACGGTAATGATCAGCGTTCACTCGCTGGCAGCGGGGCGTCCGACGGACGCCCCGTTGTTTTTTCCCCTCCTCCTCCTGATTTTGCATGTGCATTGCATGACATCTGAGATATATCTGTCTTGACCCTTCTTCATTTTTCCCCAGTCGACTGGATACTCGTTTCCGCATATCTCCTGTTCCTGCTGTACCTCGGTTTTCGCGGGGCAGCAAAAAACAGGGGGAGTTCCGAGGAATTCATTCTGGGGGGACGCATGCTCACGCTTCCGGCGTTTGTCGCCGCCCTGGTCAGTACCTGGTACGGCGGCATTCTGGGTGTCGGCGAATTCACGTATCGCTACGGCATCGCGAACTGGTTCGTGTTCGGCTTCCCGTACTACATCTTCGCCATTGTCTTCGCCCTCGTCCTCGCGCACCGGGTTCGCAAGACAGAGCGCTATTCCATCCCCGACCAGCTCTACCAGGTGTATGACCGCAAGACGGGACTGCTCGGATCCGTTCTGGTTTTCTTCAACAGTTCGCCCGCACCATACGTCCTCATGCTGGCCGTGCTGCTGCAGGTCGTGACCGGCTGGCCGCTTCTTCCTGCTTTGCTCGTCGGCACCGCGGTGTCCGTCATCTATGTCTTCACCGGGGGCTTTCGTGCCGTCGTGCGTACCGACGTCCTGCAATTCCTCCTCATGTTTGCAGGATTTTTCATACTGCTGCTCTTTCTCATTCCCGTGCATGGTATTGCGCCGTTCCTCTCCGATGCCCTCCCCGCATCCCACCTGACACTCACCGGCGGCAACAGCTGGCAGTACATCCTCGTCTGGTTCTTCATCGCGCTGTGGACGCTCGTAGCACCGCAGTTCCATCAGTTCACGCTCAGTGCGCGTTCACCGGAAACTGCGCGGCGAGGCATCTATGTCTCCGTCGCCTGCTGGTTCATCTTCGACAGCATTACAACGCTCTCCGGTCTCTATGCCCGCGCTCTGCTCCCTGACCTTGCGCAGCCTTCGATGGCCTTTCCCCTGCTGGCGGAAGAAGTACTGCCGTCGGTGGCGAAAGGACTGTTTTACATCGGCATGCTCGCCACCGTCATGTCCACGACAGACGGACTGACTTTCATCGCGGGAATGACCGCGGGACGCGATATACTCGCAACGCTGACAGGACGCACCGATGACGCGTCCGTCACCCGCTACACGCAGCTGGGCATACTGTTCACTGCCGCATTCTCGATTGCCGCCGTGCTCCTGTTCCCGTCGATCATTAGTCTCTGGTATGTGATCGGAACGCTGTTTATTCCTCCACTACTGCTCCCACTCGCCACGAGCTACTATCCCCGTCTCGCCATCGGTGCAACCCCGACCTTCGTCGCCATGCTCGCCGGACTGCTTCTGAGCGGCACCGCGTTTCTCGCCGGTCAGCTGCATCTCACAGCCGATGGTGCGCCGATGTACCCTCTCGGAATCGAGCCGATGTACGGCGGACTCACCGCCACCACGCTCGTGTACGTGTACGCCTGGACACGTCGCCTGCGCTCATGAAACAACGCACCCATTCCTTTCAGAATGGGTGCGTCCATAAACATTTGAGGAACCGATTAGTTGCGAATTGCAACTATTGTGGTATTCACTTATCTGTGTACTCCTCGAGGAAATCCGTGCGAATTTGCATGGCGTCGAAGAGTTGGGAGATAGCGGTGATTATCGTTTCATGCTCCCCGGGATTGACAGTCTGCAGCACCTGTTCATAGATGTGCGTGCAGTCGTTGCTGACCTTGCGCGCGATAATTTCGCCCTGCTTGGTCAGTCGAACGTTAATGATGCGTCTGTCCTCGGGATCAATGTGCCGGGTGACGAAGCGTTTCTTGACGAGACCGTCAATAATACGTGTCAAGCGGCTGCTGGTCAGGCTCATACGGTGAGCGATATCTTTCACCGAAAGTTCCGTGTCGTTCCGGAAGGCCCGGAGGCACTTGAACTCGGAGAGAGAAATATTTGCCCGTTCCGCGATGCGTTCCTGTTTCCGGTGGCAGGTGCCAACCAGTCCCAGCGTCAGATCCGCGAGCTGTTCTGCTTGTTTTTGAATGTCTACGTGCTCCATGGGTTCTCACGTATAACAGTTTGCTATTATCAACTTATCTTTATGACAAATAAATGTCAAGAGCATTTAAAGCTCTTTTTGTGATTTATATGACATTCCGGACCTGCACGTTTGATTCAGATTGCCGCTTGTCGTATCATTTCTACATGAATCCGCTATCCCGACTCAATCTATGAGGCTTCGCATGGAACAGTTTCGTCAAAGCATGCTCGATCTTGTCATTCAGACTTCCACCAACCTTCCGGCTGACGTTCGCCGCGCGATGAACGGCATTCTCGACGGTGAGGAAGAGGGCTCTCGTGCCGCCATGGCGCTTTCGACCATTGCACGGAATATCGACATGGCCTGTGAAAACGAGGGCGCGATCTGCCAGGACACCGGCATGCCGACGTTCAAAATCAAGACACCGGTGGGCGTCAACCAGCTCGAGATGAAAAAAGACATTCTCTGGGCGATCGAGGAGGCCACGCGCCGCGGCAAGCTGCGGCCGAATACGGTGGACCCGATCACCGGGAAGAACAGCGGCAACAACATCGGTAGCGGCGCGCCCATCTTTTACTGGGAGCAATGGGAGCGCGATGACATCGAAGTGAAGCTCGTGCTCAAAGGCGGCGGCTGCGAGAACAAAAATATTCAATACTCCCTTCCGATGGAGCTGGAGCATCTCGGGAAAGCCGGCCGCGACCTGGAAGGCGTACGCAAATGCATTCTGCACGCCGTCTGGCAGGCGCAGGGACAGGGGTGTTCGGTCGGCGCCATTGGCGTTGCCGTCGGATCCGACCGCGCCGGCGGATATGCCGGGGCAAAACAGCAGCTGTTCCGCGAGCTCGACGACACAAACCCGGATCCCGTGCTTGCAAAACTCGAAGCGGATATCATGGAGAACGCCAACAAGCTCAACATCGGTCCGATGGGCTTCGGCGGCGCGAGTACGCTGATCGGCTGCAAGATCGGGAGCTATCACCGTCTGCCGGCGAGCTTCTTCGTTTCGGTCGCCTATGACTGCTGGGCCTTCCGCCGCCTGGGTGTCCGTGTCGATCCTGCAAGCGGCGCGATCAACGACTGGTTGTACCGGGACGCCGATCCCCGCAGCATGGCGAAAAGCGAAGGAATTCCGCTTACCGGAAAGGAAGTGCGTCTGCAGGCTCCGGTCACCGAAGAGCAGGTGCGCAGCCTCAAAGTAGGCGACATCGTACTGATCAGCGGCAGAATGTTCACCGGACGCGATGCCCTGCACAAATATCTGATGGATCACGATGCGCCGGTGGATTTGAGCGGGGGCGTGCTGTATCACTGCGGGCCTGTCATGCTGCAGGATGACAGTGGCGAATGGCACGTCATGGCCGCGGGACCCACGACCAGTATCCGTGAAGAACCGTACCAGGCGGATATCATCAAGAAATTCGGTCTGCGCGCGATTATCGGGAAGGGTGGAATGGGTCCGCGCACGCTCGATGGACTCAAGGATTTCGGTGCGGTGTATCTCAACGCCATCGGCGGCGCAGCACAGTATTATGCGGAGACCATCAAAAAGGTCACCGGCGTGAATTTCCTCGAGGAATTCGGCATCCCGGAAGCGCTCTGGCAGTTTGAAACCGAAGACTTCGCCGCAATTGTTACCATGGACAGCCACGGCAATTCCCTGCACGCGGAAGTACTGGATGATTCAGCACAGCGTCTCGAGGGATTGCAGCTGGATGTGTTACAATGACAGGAAACAGCATGACGACGGTGGAACAGTCCTTTACAGAAGCACGCGATTGCCTCGAACTTTTTATGGCCGACAGGGAGCAGTTTCCCCGCGTCCAGCTCTTTGCCGATAAACTGGCCGCGACCTTTCGTGCGAACGGAAAAGCGATGTCCTGCGGCAATGGCGGTTCGATGAGTGACGCCATGCACTTCGCCGAAGAGTGGAGCGGTCGCTATCGCAGTGAGCGTCCCCCTCTTCCCGCACTCGCATTCAGCGATCCGGGACACATGAGCTGCGTGGCGAACGACTATGGCTATGCGGAGGTTTTTGCGCGCCAGGTCGAGGCACTCGGCAGAGAGGGCGATCTGCTGCTCATGCTCAGTACGAGCGGAAATTCCCCGAATCTCATTCGCGCCGCCGAAGAAGCGAGGGATCGCGGCGTGTATACCGTCGGACTGCTGGGAAAAGGTGGAGGCAAACTGTTTCCACTCTGCGACCTCCCCATCATCGTGCCCGGCAGCACCAGCGACCGCATCCAGGAACTGCATATCAAGATCATCCATATCGTCATCGAAACCGTGGAACGCGCGCTGTTTCCGCAGCTTTACGAAAAATAAATATTGTTTTTTCGTCGATTATGAGGACCGGAGCAGCAATCCGGTCCTTTTTTTTGTGCGGATTACAAACACGCATTTGTCCCGCGTCCGGATTCCGAACGCTACGCCCAGCAGTGGATTGCCCATTTCAACCTGTTTTATGCAGTTTCTGCATATTGGCACAGCGATTGCATTCCTTCAACTGTCATCGCGAGATGTCTCAATCGCCTGCCTGATGAGAGTCCGCACATTTTTCGCATGTCGCGATGAAATTATTTGGATTCATTCCAGATATGTTGTACATTACGTCACTCTCTCCACACACGTATTGGTACAACCTGTTTGCCTGCCAGCGAACGGTTACATTCACAGACGAAGGACATTACTGTCATGTTTCGCCATGGAATTATCGCTTTGCTGCTCTTTCTGCCGGTGCTTTCAAAAGCGCAGGCGTTCGACCAGAGCATCACTGCTCCTCTGATTGCAGAGCTGCACGCAGAGGAACCTGCAACCGTCAAGGCGCCCGAGTGGAGCGGTTCGCCTGCCAGCACCCCGTCACACCCTGCCGCCGCCGTTCGTGAGCCCGTGAGCTTCCGCGGCATTGAAGCGCAGCCGGTATTCGATGTGTCGGGTTCGCTTGGAAACGTACACGAAGCTGCCCTCCACGTATTTACGGGAGTACGCTTCGGTAATTTCGTGCAGCTTGAGTGGAAAACGACGACGCACAATGCGTCGGTGGGTTTTGAGCTTGAGCGTCGCACACAGTCTCATCCCACATGGGAACGTATCGAATATTTCCGGAACAGCGTCCGGCAGCGCGTGGCGAGGAACTATGTGTTCAATGACCGGCTGCATGACGACGGGGTGGTGTACTACCGTCTGCGCCAGATCGGCGCACGTGGCACGGACATCGTCTCCCCTGTCATTTCGGTCACGCCGGACAATGTTCCGAAATCCTTCAGCATCTGGAAAAATTCCAGCATGCCCTTCGAGAATTATGGTTCGGTGTCGTTCGGTCTCGATCAGCAGACGGACGTCACGCTCACCCTTCTCGATCGCTTCGGACAGCCGCTTCGCACGCTGCTGAACAATGCCCCGATGGAAGCGGGACACCACATCATCCCGTTCGGGACAGCGCAGCTGCAGCCCGGTCTGTACTTCCTCCGCATCACGACGGTGCGCGGAAGTGAAAATCTCATCCTGCTGCAGTCCTGATTCGCGGGAAACAGCGAATTCCCAGGACACGGAGAATCGCAGGAAACAGTGAAACGCAAAAGGCGTCCCCATCCGGGACGCCTTTTTTTGTTGATCAAACTTCGATCCGTCTTGCTTGCGCGCGCGGTCAGCGCAGTCGCTGCAGTGCCGTGGCGGCGGCCTCAAGCAGAGGTTCCGCTGAGATGGGAGCACCCACGGCCTTGCGCATCCACAGGTCGGGTGACAGATTCCCGATCTTGCACATGCGCTCCATTTCATCGGCGAGCTTCCTGTCCTTGAGATACTCTTCCACCTGGAAGGCGATGATATGTCCCATGGGATAATCAGGGGTATACAGTCCCGCATCGATAGTATGTGAGTAGATGGCGAGCAGCGGTTCATCCTTCATTCCCAGTACCGGAGCGAAATATGCATTCCATACTTCCTTTGCGATGGAGGTGACCGCTTCGCGCAACTGTGCCGGGGAAGCGTCGGGATGATCATACATCCAGCGCCAGCTGCGCATGTCCACCAGGGCAACGCCTGCGATTTCGTAGGTCGACCAGAGAATGTCGAGCACATTCGTAGCCTCGGCGTCTGGGTCATGTGCACGGAGGCCAAGCAGGTCGAGATCGCGCGACTGGAAGACAAAGGCGAATCCTTCCGTAAATGCCGTGTTCGGCACGCCTCGCAGCATCGGGTAATCCATCATCTGGAAAGACATCACCTGCTCGACATTGTGGCCGAGTTCATGCACGGCGATGTTGTATCCCTTGTATTTCATCCCGCCTTCAGGGACGCGCGTCCTCAGATGCGCATTGTCGACAAGTCGTCCCGCACCCATCGCATGTCCCGCGCCGCGTGAAGCGTCGACGCTGATCTTGGAGGCGAGATACTGTGCCTTCTCGCGTGCGAAGCCCAGCTTCCCGAGAATATTCGGGATATCCGCTTCGAAGGACTGCACGTCAGGATATTTCTTTCCGACGATGCGATCGAGTTCGTCTTCGGTGAGCGGGGGTTTGCTCTTGAAGCCCGGATACCAGATATCGAACGGGAGCAGATCGCGTCCCAGGCGTGCCTTGATGAGCTTCGCGGTCTCGCCAATGAGCGGCGAACTCAGCACGGACGTCAGCAGCTGCTCGACCTGCTCCTCCGGTATTTCGCGATCATCGTTGAAGCGCCGCGCAATGTGTGTCGGATTGTCCGGGTGGTAGGGGTCTACATGCCGTTCGGCCTGGAATACTTTGAGCCACATGGCATACCTGGTATCCGCTTCGCGTTCGGCGGCTTTGGCGTCGGCATCCGGCGCAGTCCCTGCTGGCACGACGACGTTGTTGTCGATATACCAGTCGACGTCATCATTGTCGATGACATCGGCGGGGATTTCCTGTGCGATGATGCGCTCCATGATTTCGTAGATGAGATTCTGCCGCGCGAGTCCGTCAGGCTTCGCATACTGCGCCTTCAGCTCATCGCGCAGTCCCCAGTGGGAGATCAGCTTGAGTCCTTCAGGAAACAGGCGTTCGCCCTCAGCGTTGACCACATTGTGCATGACGATGTTGTAGCTGCTGATGTAGGTGTCAGCCGTCGTGTATGCTGCCGCCACGGCCTGGGATGCGGCTGAGGGCACACGCGTACCGAAGCGCTGCGCCAGCCGCACTTCCGCCCACTTGCGCCTGCTCCAGTCGTCGCCTTTCTCCAGGCGCTGCTCGAGGGTGGTGAGCGGGAAATTGAGCAGTGCCACGAAAGCGAGCTTCGTGCTGAACATGTCCTCGCTCACATGGGCATGCGGTGCGAATTCCCCGAAGAGGTAGTCCACGGGCATGATGGGACCGGTATCGAGCTGCAGGGGAATGGTGAGATCGCGGTTCATTTCCGTCAGATACCCGTCGATCAGCATGAGATTATGCTGGAAACGCTGAAAGGTTTCAAACAGCTGATCTTCATCGGTGATAAACTGCGCCCGGCAGAATTCGGTGAACAGGTCTGCGCTGCCGTCGTCTTCCCGCCACATCGCGGCGGTCTGCCTGACCCCCTGTTCGATGCGTTCACGGTGGGCTTCTCCATGATCTTCGACGAGCAGTCGAATGGTTTCGTTGATGGTGTTCTCCATGATGCTTTTGGCGGGAATATCCTGGGGTTGTTCTGTAGTGCGCGTGCACGCTGCCAGCAGAAGAATGAGCAGCGGGAGCACATACGCGGAGCGGATTCTCATGTACATCCTCGGTTCCTTGTGAGAGACTTGTTCATGCATCTGGCAAAATACGGACCATCGCGTGAAATTCCACTGCATGACATTGCACTCAACGGCCTTTCAGCACGATATTGCACGATAACCGTTAGACTGAGAGGCAGCATGGCACGAAGTATTCTCCTTTGGATCCTGGCACTGATCATCACGCTCGCATCCGCCTACTACCAGCGAACCACCGGTCCCACCTATCCGGTGGACGGCAGCGTGACGCTGGGAACACAATCCGTCGATTACTCCCTGACACGCACACATGGTGGAGATGGCGACCAGGTCATCCCCATGCGGAGTCCGAGTGGCGAAGTGACGGGCAGCGTCGTATACCGCCGCTATAAAACCGATGATCCCTGGAGCAGAGTTGCACTCGTGCAGAAGGGGGATTCGCTGCTGGGCAGTCTGCCGCATCAGCCCCCGGCGGGAAAACTCGAATACTTCGTCGAACTCGAGCATGAGGACGGGATTGTCCGCGTGCCGGGAAAAGAGACCGTGGTGACACGCTTTAAAGGTGCCGTGCCGATCGGTGTTCTGCTTCCCCATGTCATCGCCATGTTTCTTGCCATGCTGATCTCTACGAGGGCGGGACTCGAAGCAATTCGCCGCGAAGGCAAACCGCGCAAACTCCTGTATTCCACGCTGGTGTTCCTGATCATCGGAGGCTTCATCTTCGGTCCCATCGTCCAGAAATATGCATTTGGTGCATATTGGACGGGTTTCCCCTTCGGCATGGATCTCACGGATAATAAAACGCTGATCGCACTGGTCGCGTGGTTGATCGCACTGGCGACAATTTGGAAAGCCGACAGCCTGCGCGAACATCCTGCGCGCCGCTGGGCCGTCGTGGGCGCATCGGTGGTCATGCTGCTCATCTTCCTCATTCCCCACAGCATGATGGGATCGGAGATCGACTACCGCGAACTCGACCGGCAGAAAGCCCTTGAATCCGCACCTCCCGAACAGCCGGCCACGCAGCCGGCCATGCAGGACAGCGGCGCTGTCGACCACAGCGATGTCGACCACAGCGATGTCGATAACAGCGGACAGGCGGAATGACCGCACGCACCGATCATGCTGACTCCCGCACCGATCATGCTGACTCCCGCACCGATCATGCTGACTCCCGGATCTACGTTATCTGCGCGGGCGCGGGCGTGCTGCTGTTTTTTCTTGGTCCTGCCCTCGCACTGCTGGCGGATTTCCCCGCACTCGGGGCTGCCACAATCGGCTACGCCGGCATCATGCTGTTTACCGGGGGCATCGCTGCCCGCTACGGCTTCGCCCTCGGTGCGACGCCATGGAAGCAGCTCGGACGCAATCTGGCCGTAGCCGCAGTGGTAACTCTGCTGTTTTATCTCATCTTTCTTCTTCTCTATCTCATCTAATGGCACGACCGTCCGTCCCTTCCTGGTTCTATGAACAATCCTCTGTCATACCTTTCCGCAGCGGGAAACACGGTGTGGAAATACTCCTTATCACCAGCAAAGGGAAAAAGCACTGGATCTTCCCGAAAGGCGTGATCGAACCGGGACTCTCACCCCGCGCCTCCGCCCGAAAAGAAGCTCTCGAGGAAGCCGGCGTCGAGGGTGTCGTGCATCAGGAGGCTGTCGGCGAATACCATCGCGAAAAATGGAACGGCACCTGCCGTATCCAGGTCTACGCGATGGAGGTCACACGCACACAGAAACACTGGGAGGAAGAACGCGACCGGAAGCGCCTCTGGGTGCCTGCGAGCGAGGCGGCCAACCTGATAGACCGCAAAGCCCTGCGCCGCATGCTCAAACGTTTCCTGAAAAATCTTGACCGCTTCATCAGCTGATCTCCCCTTCCATCCCAAACCCGGACCCCATATATCCTGAATTGGGGAAAAGTTACATTCCCAGCGGGGCAAAAAAAATTTCCTTTGAATTTTAATTAATTCAAATTAAAATTCCGGTGTAACGAACATCCTGAGCCAAACGATCTGTTACGCAAGCGGCGAATCCTTCGTTGCCTGACTGGGAGTATTCTGCCGCCATCTGTCGAACTCAGCCATGGTCAACGCGGCACGCGGGTTGTACCATGCAGCTATTTTCCGGTTGCAGCAACGAACAGGACGCCTCAAATCTTCAGATCAAACAGCAGCTTTCTCCTCTCGTCTCGAGGTTTTCCTGTTCGTTGCTGCGCACCCGGATGCTGCCTTCCGCAATGTGAAATGAGGAGCGTTCGGTATGGCTCGTTTTCTCACACATACTGCACGGAGTTGATATATGTACAAACGGTTTCTTCTTGTTGCCGCTTTGATGGTCTTCGCTTCGGCAACATTTCTTGTTGCCCGCGGCTTCCGCGCGCCGCAGATCCCGAACGGCACCCTGAAATCGTGTGCGAACTGCCACGTCAATCCCGGCGGGGGCGGACCGCGCAACGCCTTCGGCCAGGAAGTTGAAGCGAATCATCTCTCTGTTCCCGGTTCGGCCGGACAGGTTGAATGGAATGAAGCGCTGGCTGCGCTTGATTCTGATGGAGACGGTTTCACCAACGGTGAGGAATTGCAGGATCCGGACGGAAGCTGGCGTATCGGACAGCCTTTCCCGGGCGACCCTTCCCTGGTGACCAATCCCGGCGACCCTACGGATTTTCCTTCGACGACCGCTGTCGAGAGACTTGATGCCGCGGCACATGGCTACAGCCTCGACGGTAACTATCCCAATCCTTTCAATCCCAGTACGACCATTCGTTTTGAACTGCCGCAGGCGTCCAGCGTAAGACTCGATGTCTACGACGCCAACGGCGCACTTCAGCGCGTGCTTGTCGACCGGCAGCTTGAAGCCGGTGTCTACAACACGACCTGGAACGGACGCGACGGCGATGGACGGCTTCTTGCCTCCGGGGTGTATTTCTACCGACTACGCGCCAACGAGTTTTATTCCATGAGGCGCATGGTGCTGCTCAAGTAACACCACTGGCAGTCCATGCACAGGAATGCCCCGAATCCGTCGTGTTCATGAGCGGAAACGGGGCATTTTTGTATCCTGTACGTTCATCGGCAGGCTGCGTTCGCTGCATTGCGCGTCAGCTTCCGCGACGCAGATGCGGTTACTTTTTATACGTCCCGATGAAATCGAAAAATTCATCGAACCAGATCAGCTGCTCCTGCGGATGCAGCACCCAGTGATTTTCATTGGGATAGACGATGAGCTCGGAAGGAATGCCTTTCACCTGTGCGACGGTGAATGCTTCGAGGCTCTGGGTGTACGGCACACGGAAGTCGTGTTCGCCTGTAATAATGAGAATCGGGGTGTCCCAGTTCTGCGCGTAGCGATGCGGGGAATGCTTGTCGTAGTTGGCCTTGAACTTTGCATCCCAGTAGGGACCACCGTTTTCCCAGTTGGTGAACCACAATTCTTCCGTGGCGCCATACATACTTTCGAGGTTGAACACCCCGCAGTGGGAAACAAAGCTGCTGAAGCGTCCTTCATGATTCCCGGCCAGCCAGAAGACGGCGTAGCCGCCCGCACTGGCACCGATGGCGGAGACATGGCTGCGGTCGATATAGGGTTCCGCAAGCATGACGTCGGTCGCAGCCAGAATATCCTGCATGGGCATGCCACCCCAGTCCTGGCTGATCGCATCATTCCAGTCCTGCCCGAACCCGGGGAGTCCCCGCCGGTTCGGCGCAACGACGACATATCCCTTCGAGGCCATGAGTTTGAAATTCCAGGCAAAGCTGAAAAACTGGCTGACCGTTGCCTGGGGTCCCCCCTGGCAGTACGTGATCAGGGGATATTTTTTCGCGGGATCGAAGTCCGGCGGATACACCACCCAGGTCTGCACCTTCTTTCCGTCGGTGCTGGTAATCCAGCGCTCTTCTATACGCACATCGCGCAGCGTCATGAGCTTGGCGGTGTTCTGACTGGTCAGCGGCCAGGCGCGCGCGCCTTTCTCCGCTTCCTGCATATATATTTCCGTGGGAGCATTGAAATTTCTGCGTCCATAGACGAGCATGTCGCCATCGGGAGTGACATCGAGTCCGCCGTCATGATTGTACACTCCGCCTGTGAGTATTTCCCACGAGCCGTCACTGACTTCCATGCGGTAGATTTGCACGGTCGCGCCGTCTTCCGCCGCGAAGTACAACGCATCACTGCCGGGTGCCCACACCGTGTGTCCCACCCACTGATCGAGGGTTTTCGAGAGTTCGGAGATGGTACCGGACGAACGGTCGCGCAGCATGAGCCGATTCCTGTCCGCCTCGTGTCCCGCACGCTTCATCGAATGAAAGGCCATCCAGCGGCCATCGGGTGAATAGAGGGGATCGCGATCAAAGCCCTGCATCCCTTCCGTGACGTTGCGCGTATTCCCGCTTGCAATATCCACCACATAAATGTCGGAGTTCGTGCTTTCCGCGTAATCCGCCACTTTCTTCGATACGTACGCGATTTCGCTGCCGTCGGGTGCCCAGGCAATCTGCTCGGCTCCGCCGAACGGTTTGAGCGGCGTCTCATAGCGTTCTCCTGCCATCAGGTCACGTGCCTCACCGTGACCCTCCGCCGGGAGAATAAACAGGTGCCGGTATTTTTCGTCATTCCATTCATCCCAGTGACGCACCGGGATGTGGTCATAAATACGCACGTTGGCCTTCGCGTAATCGGGATACTTCTCCGCAACGGTTTCATCCATCTTTACGTCCGACGTAAACGCGAAGTACGCGCCGTCGGGCGACCAGCTGAGATTCGACACGCCGTTCTCCATGTCGCTGACTTTACGAGCCTCACCTCCGCTGAGGGAAATCACGTACACCTGTGGCGCACCCTCACGTGTGGAAAGAAAAGCGATCTGTTTTCCATCCGGCGACCACACGCCGTTGTAATCGGCTGCGGGTGATGTCGTCAGCTGTTTCGTGGTATTGCCGTCCACCGAAACGAGGTAAAGATCGCTGTTGCTGCGGTTCTCCTCGATATCCGGTGTGGTGACACCGTACAGCACCCATTTGCCATCCGGTGAAACCGAAGGCGCGTACACCCGCTTGAGAGCCAGCAGCTCTTCGGCGGTGATCAGGTGCATCTTCTCCTTTGTCTCCGCCTCGATCTTTTCCTTGAGCTTCTGCTGAAGATCGGCGGGAATGGGACGCTTGGTGACCCCCTCCTGCGCGGCCATCGAACCGGCCAGCAGGAAGAAGATGAGAAAAAGGAAATATGGTTTTCTGTTCATGAGGTTTCCTCTATGCGTAGAATAGATGGTCATTCTCTAAAATAGTGACAAAGCGTGAAGGAAATGAAGCCGAGCGATCCGCAAGCTCTCTCTTCGCCACAGCCTGTGCTGAGGCAGGGACTGTATCCGGGTACCAATTTTTCCACGGAATCCTCCATGGAAGCTCTTACGTCTGTCTCGCGCATACACTATATTATCGCAATACAGCTCATGTTTCTCCACATAGTATTCTGGATTGCTTATGCGAAAAGCCGTACCAATTCTCGCAATGCTCGTACTGTTCGCGTTTACCTCCAGCGTTTTCGCCAAGGAAGTGGAGCGTCCCTCCTCCTCCAGCGCCGCTGTGAAAGATGCGGACATCGTACCGGGCCTCGTCTTTGTAAAACTCAAAGATCACAACAACGTGCAGCCGGGAGCTACGGCTTTCGGCATCAGCAGCCTCGACCGCATCCTTCAGCGCGTCGGTGCGACCTCGATCGAACCGCTGCACCGGCAGCTTGCATTGCGCAAGAGCTATCGCAGCAGTGAAGAAGCGAGTCTCGCCCGTATCATGCTCGTGCGTTACGATACCGATGCTTCTCCCCGCATGCTCGCGCAGGAACTCGCGCGCGATCCCGCGGTGGAGTACGCGGAACCCTATCTCAATTTCCGTCTCCTGCACACGCCCGACGATCCGCGTCTGTCGCAGCAGTGGGCCCTGAGCATGCTTAAAATGGAAGATGCCTGGGATATCACCAAGGGTGATTCCACGATCGTCATCGGCTACATCGATACCGGTGTCAATTACAATCATGAGGATCTCGTCGGCAGCCTGTTCATCAATGTGGACGAATACGGCACCAATGGCGAGCTCAGCAATAATGGCATCGACGACGACAACAACGGGTATGTCGATGACTGGCATGGATGGGACTTCCTCGGCAACGGCACGACGCAGACGCCGAATCCCGACAACGATCCCATGGATTTCGATGGACATGGGACAAGCGGCGCGTCCATTGCAGCGGCGCGTACCAACAATGGCAAGGGCATTGCCGGTGTGGGATATAACACGAAGATTCTCGCTCTCAAAGCGCAGAATGATGACGCTTCCTCCGGCATCGCCGGCTACAACGCGATCCGCTACGCCGTCGATATGGGCTGCAAGATCATCAATGCCAGCTGGGGCAGCAATGCGCTGATCAGCCAGGTGCTGCAGGATGAAATCAACTATGCGCACGCGAACGGCGTGCTGGTCGTCGGCGGCGCGGGTAATTCCGCGATCGACAACGACATCAATCCCTTCGTTCCCGCCAGCCTCGATCACGTACTCGCCGTCAGCTCCGTCGAAAAAAATGGTGAGGCTTCAACCTGGTCCGCCTACGGCACCTCCATTCATGTCTGCGCGCCGGGAACCGACATCACCGCAGCCCGGATGAGCTTCGGGTATCAGAATGTCACCGGCACCAGTTTTTCCGCTCCGCACATGTCGGGTCTCGCGGCACTCATTTTCGCGATCCATCCCGACTGGACTCCCGACCAGGTGCTGCAGCAGATTCGCGTGACCTCGGACATGTTCGGGACCAGCCGCGACGCCACGTATTATGGACGCGCAAACGCTCTGAATGCGCTTACGCAGAACGCGACCATGAGCGATATCCCCGGGCTCGCCATCAAATCGTTCACCGTCATGGGCGCCTCCAGTAATGAAGTAACGCAGGCAGGTGAAACCGTCGACATCGAAATGGTCATCGAAAACCGTCTCGCACCGACCACCGACGCCAGCGTGACAGTTTCCGTCGACCCGATGTACGGCACCCTCGATATGACTTCTGCCTCGCTCGGCGCCATGCAGACCATGGACACGAAAACGCTCAACTTCACGTTTACGCTGAATGCCGACAGCAAGCTCTCGGAAGGCTATGTGCCCATCATGCTGAGCTTCACCGACGGCAGCTACCAGGATTTCGACATGGACCGCGTGACCGTGAACCTGACGGATGAGATGCATACCGTTCTCGATCTCCGCTACCCGTGGAATTCCATCGACTCGCCTGACCGCTGGACGGTCTGGGTGGCCGGCGACTTCACCGAAAACAGTGTTCCGACGCAGGATATCGCCGTGCGCAGTAATGACGGCGGTGACAGCTGGCTCTTCGCCTTCGGTACAGGCTATCCAAACGGAGAAGGCGTGTACTGTATTGACGGTATCGATGAATTCACCGCACTGGTAGGAACGGGTCCCGTCAGCGGCAACGCGGGGATCTACCTCACCACCGATGGCGGACAGTCGTGGTCGGGCTCCAGCGTTTCGAACATGACGCCTTTCGTCAACTGGATTCACATGTTCTCACAGGCAAACGGCGTGTTCCAGGGCGATCCGAAAGATGGCAACTGGGCCATCGGAAAAACCACCGACGGCGGTTTCAGCTGGTCACCCGTCAGCACGCCGCTGACAGCGGCCAGCGGAGAAGCAGGCTGGAATAATTCCTATGATTTCGTCAACGAGAACGTCGGCTGGTTCGGCACCAACAGCAGTATCATTTACAAAACTGTCGATGGTGGCGAAACGTGGACGAGCTATCCGACGCCCAGCAAGAATTCCATCGATATCAGCTTCCGTGATGAACTCGTCGGCGCCGCACGCTTCTCGCGACAGAACGACGAAGGAACTGACACCCTGGCACTCACCACCGACGGTGGTGAGAACTGGACCATCGTCAGCAACCTCGACGTCCCTTACGGCTCTATCGTCTGGGAGCGTTTCGGCGAACGACTCTGGGTGTTCACCGACAATAATGCCTACGTGACTACGGACGTCGGCGTCACATGGGAAGTGCAGCCCGCGCCGTGGGATTTCGATTTCATCAGCGACGCCGCAGAGTGGAATGACGGTGCCGTTTCCAAGGTCTATGCCGCTGGCATCGAAGTATTCCGCTACACCAGTCCCCACCGCCAGGTTCTCGACGTCGACGAACCGGGCGTGCAGCTGCCGCAGCAGCTCGGTATCTCTTCACTGTATCCACAGCCTGCTTCTTCAGCCGGCGAAGGCATCACCGTGGAGTTCAACGTGGCGAACAGCATGCCCGTGGAAATGGCTCTGTACGACATCAACGGCCGCAAGGTCCGTCACGTCTTCCGTGCAACCCTGCACGCAGGCAGCCACACGGCGCGACTGTCGACTGCCGGACTTGCCGCGGGCAGCTATGTCCTGCGGATGACATCATCTGATCTTTCCGTCAGCAAGACGGTGCGCATTCTCAACTGACATTGCGCAGCAGCGAGATGAAGAGAAGGGTCCCACACGGGACCCTTCTTTCGTTTCCGGGCGAGGCAGATTCCGGAAATCGATTCCACTTTATTCTCACCACGGTTTTTTACTATCTTTCCTTGATATTTAGCCTCTCTCTCTCCAAATCTCAACCATGGTGTCTCATGAAGTTTTGTATCTCTCTGTGCACGGCAGTGCTTCTGCTGTTCTGCACCTTCAGTACGCTGGCTGACAGTCCCGACAGGTCGTCAGCCGCATCACAGCAACGTGACGGTATGCAGGTTGTACCCAACCTGATCATCATCAAGCTCCGCCCGCAAACGACATTTACGACCGGCGGTGACCGTCTCGGCATCTCCGGCATCGACAATATTCTGCAGCGTATCGGCGCAACACGCGTTGAGCTGATGAACAGCAGCCGCCAGATGGGACTGCAGAAAACATCCGCGCAGCAATACAACGTGGACCGCATGATCAAGGTGCGATACACGTCAGCCGATCATCCCGCCCTGCTGGCGCACGAACTGGAAAACGATGCTTCTGTGGAATATGCGGAACCGTACTACATCTTTCCCTTCCATTATATCCCGAGCGATTCCCGTCAGGGATCGCAGTGGGCCCTGACCGTCCTCAAGCTCCGGGAAGCCTGGGATATTACCAAAGGCGACTCGACCATCGTCATCGGCGATGTGGATTCAGGCGTGGACTGGACGCATGAAGATCTCGCCGAGAATATCTGGACGAACCCCGGCGAATGGGGAACGAATGGCGAACTGAGCAACAACGGCGTCGACGACGACGGCAACGGAAAAATCGATGACTGGCACGGATGGGACTTCATCGGAAACGGTTCGTCACAGAGTCCGAACCCGGACAACGATCCCATGGACGGTGCACTCGGACATGGAACGAACACTTCCGGCTGCGCCGCGGCACGTACCGACAACGGTATCGGCATCGCCGGCAGTGGTTTCAGTGCAAAGATCCTCGCCATCAAGGCCGCAGCGGATAATTCCAGCGGAATCGGTGCGGGGTATGAAGGCATTCTTTACGCGGGACAGATGGGTGCAAAGGTCATCAACTGCTCATGGGGCAGCACCGGCAGCTTCATTCGCGCACTGCAGGACGTTATCGACGATGTCACCGACATGGGTGCTCTCGTAGTCGGTTCCTCCGGGAACGACCCCGTCGACAACGACTACCTGGCGCATTATCCCTCTTCCTTCAATCACGTCCTGAACGTAGGCTCTGTCGAATCCAGCGGTGCGGCGTCGAACTGGTGCACCTACGGCAACAGTGTGCATGTGTACTCGCCCGGTAACGGCATCCTGACCACCCGCAAAAGCGGTGGATATACGAGTCCTACCGGAACATCCTTCTCCTCTCCCCTCGCGGCCGGCGTGGCTGCACTGGTTTTTGCCGTGCATCCGGACTGGACGCCGGACCAGGTGGCAACGCAGATCCGCGTCACCAGTGATCCCTTCGGCACAGCACCTGAGAGCAAGCGTTACGGCCGCATCAATGCCTTCAAGGCAGTGTCGGTCAATGCCAACATGGATGATATTCCCGGAATCCGGCTCAAGGATTTCCAGGTCAGTTTCGATGGCGGCGGCTACCGCTTCACCGAACCCGGACAGCAGGCGCATGTGACCATGGAAATCGAAAATGTACTGGCGCCGACGTCATCCGGCGCGATGGCGTACGTCGACCTCGATGATGCGTCCATAGCATCCGCCGGCACCTCCGAGTTTTCGATCAGCGGCATGTCGACCTTCGACACGAAAACCATTGAGTTCGATATCGCACTGTCGGAGACTCCTGCCACATCTGAAGGAAGTATCCCCGTGCGCGTGCGTATCGAGGATGGCGAGTACGTCGACTATGTTACCGGAAGCGTCACGATCTATCTGGCCGACGCATGGCATGCCGTGCTCGCATTCGGCGCTCCGTATTTTACCGGACTCGATGCATCCACACTCACCGCGACCTGGGGCAACGCGCATGTGTCCAACCAGGATATCATGGTGCGCAGCCTCAACGGCGGTGGCTCCTGGGCACAGGCAAACGGTTCGGGATATCCCAGTGGAAAAGGCGTGTACTGCGTTGAAGGACGCTCGGGCAACGTCGCCCTCGTCGGTACGGGTCCGACAACCGGCGCCGCCGAGATTTATCGCACCACCAACGGTGGCAGTAACTGGACTGGCGTTTCCGTCAGCAGCATCACCGGCTTCGTCAACTGGATCCACATGTTCGATGACATGAACGGCATCTTCCAGGGTGACCCGAAAGCCGGTGTCTGGGGTATCGCTACCACCACTGACGGCGGCGTGAGCTGGACGCAGATTCCGAATCCCCCCGCTGCTCCGTCAGGTGAGGCCGGGTGGAACAACAGCTATGGTGCAGCGGGAGACTCGCTCTGGTTCGGCACCAACAACAGCAAGGTGTACCGCTCGACGGACCGCGGTCTGACCTGGGAAGCGATTGCCACTCCCAGCAAGCACAGTGTCGACATGGCTTTCGCGGATAATCTGCGCGGCATGGTCCGCTTCACCACGCAGGAAAACCAGGGCGGCAGCAACATGCTCGCCGTTACCTCCGACGGTGGAAGCACCTGGAATCAGATACAGACAATCGAAGTCAACACGGGAGGCTCCCTCGAAGCCGAACGTGACGGCAGGCGCATCTGGTTCATCCAGGGCGGCAATGCCTGGGTGACAACGGATCTCGGCGAGAGCTGGACCGTGCAGGCAGTGCCCGGCGGCTTCTCCAACATCACCACCTCGGCTTCCTTTACGAACTCCGCCTTTACCGATGTGTATGCGGCGGGACTCAACATCTTCAAGTACCGCTCCGATTTCGATCCGCTGAACCCGACCACCGGTGTTGACATGCCTGTGACCGCGGAAGGTTTCCAGATCGATTACGTGTATCCCAATCCGCTCTCCGTCGCTTCGGCCCAGGGTGCGACCGTCGGATTCACGCTGCAGCAGCGCAGCACAGTGCGCGTGGATATCTACGACAACCTCGGACGCCTGGCCGTCGAAGGTGCTGAGGCAGTACTCGACGCAGGCAGCCACAGCTACCGCCTCCCGACAGGTCGCCTCGCAGCGGGTTCCTACCTCCTCCGTGTGCAGGCCGGTGGCCATGCCGCCGTCAGCAATCTCCTGCTCATTCACTGAGTATGGACAACATCTGAGTAGCATGCCGGCGCGGTTTCCGCGCCGGTTTTTTTTGCCCCCGCTGCTGTCCGTGAATCCGCGCAATTTTTGTTATACTTGATGGACAGGCGCAACGCCACGCATCCTCCCTTACTATTGACTGGGCACAATGTTTACCTGGAATCCCGATCCCGAACTGCTCTCCATCGGCGGCCTTCACATTCGCTGGTATGGATTGCTTTTCTCCCTGGCCTTTCTCAGCAGTTTCTCCATCATGGCCTGGGTGTTCCGCCGCGAGCACCGCAGTGATGAACTACTGAACCGGCTGTTCCTTTACGTGTTCGTCGCCGTCGTTGTCGGCGCACGACTCGGACATTGTCTCTTCTACAGTCCGGAATTCTACCTGAGCAATCCGATTGAAATCCTCAAGATCTGGGAAGGCGGGCTCGCCAGTCACGGCGCTGCGGCCGGTATCATCATCGCCCTGCTCCTCTTCGCACGCCGCACGCCTGGAACGAGCTTTCTCTGGGTGGCGGACAGGGTTTCGCTTGTCATACCGCTGGCAGCGATATTCGTACGCCTCGGAAACTTCATGAATTCGGAAATCCTCGGCCTGCCGACCGATATGCCCTGGGCCGTCGTGTTTTCCCGCGTCGACTCCATCCCCCGTCACCCCGTACAGCTATACGAAGCACTGGCCTATCTGATTATTTTCCTCATCATGCTGACGCTGTATCGCAGGGGACTCGGCAACAAGCAGGGAAAGATGACGGGCAGCATGGTCACCATGCTATTCAGTGCGCGTTTTGTGCTCGAATTCTTCAAGACCGGACAGTCTACCCTCGATCCCTCCATGCCGATTACCATGGGACAGCTGTTGAGTATTCCACTTGTGATCTTCGGTGTCTGGCTGATCACGCGTGACGCAAAAGAGGTTGTACAGGAGAAATCGTAACCCTGCGGCTTTCATCGCAGTCCGAGTCCGGGCACCCATCGCATCGTAATTCCTCCCATCAGCTTCCCCTGTGCGGTCAGGGTGCACCAGGCACCCGGTGTCCATGGTGAGGCGCCAAACACACCGGGATATACATTCAACGTCATCACGTTTGATGAAATCCCGCTGAACACCAGCGATGCGAGCAGGGAATTTTCCATATCCCAGTATACAGCTGCATTCCATGTGAGCTTCGCATTCAGCGCGAGGGGATTTTCATCGTCCTCAAAAATATCGCGCGCCCGCAGTCCCATCACCACCGAGACCGCATTCCCATCCTCAAAGCGGCGGCTGAGTCCGGCCATGCCGTTGAGTCCGAAGACATACGTCACGGCGTAGTGTTCCCAGAACGGCAGATCGTAGCGCACGACGAAGTACTGTCCGACATTGCGCAGCGTCCCGTCCGTCGCCATCAGCGTCGGCTGCAGTGACCAGTCCGTCATATGCAGTTCTTCACTGAAGAAGCGTGCGACCGCATCGGAACTGAACAACAGGATGCCGCCGATATCGAACAGATAGATATCCGCGATCGGATCGATCAGTTCACCTTCGACGCTGTTGTTCTCCACCATTTCATTCAGCAGATGATACCCCATCACCGTTGCGGCAGACCAGAGTTCCGGCAGCGGCAGTTCATGCTGCGCATACCATTCCTGCAGTCTGCGATACGTCATGCCACCCCCGATCAAGTGCAGCTGGTAGTTAGGCCACCAGCTGGCCCCGCTGCTGAAATTCAGCGGCAGCACCTCCGTCCGCAGCCAGCGTCCCCAACCGTAATGATTGATCAGGGGAAGGGGACGCCCGAGGTTTTCTCCAACAATGGATGCATTGCGCGCCAGCGGATATTTGAAAATATCCTGGGCATACTTGTCCAGTTGCAGAATATCATACCCTCCATTGAGAAGTACCGTCAGCGGTGAATACTGCGCCTCACTGCCCCGATCCATGCCATGATAAAAAAACGGCTGAGCATTCAACTGTCCCTGTACCGTGATAATAACAACCGCGGTGATAATTCTGCCGAGGAGTGGAAATATCACATCCGCAGCATCCGATCCCGCACGTCGATCGGATAAAATTCCATGTAAGTACCTCATCAACCAACGCTGCATTCAGGCGATTCCCGTGCCACTGCGTTCGTGAAGCAATTCTCGTAAGTCATTGAAAATAGTGACTATTCTTCACACTTTCGACTGTATTTTTGTCGGATTTCACTTTCCGGATAATTTTATTTACAAAAAACTCATGATCTACTCATGGCAGCATTGCATTTAAATGGATTTCCGTGTAACGTGCATAGACCCGTTCAGGAAGGTCTCGCCTGAACTGCACAAGACCCTACCACTGGAGAGGTTCTATGCAAAGATTCTTCTACCTCTTTCTGCTGTTCTCCGCAGTCACTGCGTTAACATATACACAGGCTCAGAACGCATCATCCCGCGGCTTCATTCCTCCGCTCTTCACACTCCCCGAAGAAGGTGAGGACATCCGCTTTACATCATCCATGCAGCCTGAGTTCATGCTCCCGGATTACCCGGTCGGGCAGCTCAACGAAGGCGTGGAAGGTGTTGTGGAAATTGAAATGTACGTCACCTCCGAAGGCGAAGTGGTCTACAGTGAAATTTCCGTGAGTTCCGGTATTGCGGAGCTCGACAATGCCGCGCTGATCAGCGCGATGAAAGCGCACTTCCCCGCTGGGTTCGCCACGGTAAAAGGCCTGCCGCGAGACTTTCGCATCTCCGTTCCCTTCTATTTCCTTCTCTCCTCGGATCCCGAAGCATACTGGCATTCACGCCTCGAGCTGGCGCGTGTGCAGCAGGAGTATGAACTGGTGATGAAGAAATTCGAAGATTTTCTGATGGCGCGTACGGAAGCATCCGAAAGCAAGATCAGGGAAATTCAGCGTCAGATGGAAGAGAAAGTCGCAGCGGCGAAAAGCATTCACCGTCTTCTGGCCGAGAAAAAGGAAAACGCGATTCTGCGCATCCACAAGGAAATCGAGTTGAACCGCAGCGGCGACGCGCCCGTGGCGGATGCAGAAGACAGCAACTGGCGTCGTGATCTGCAGGATCGCCGCAGTGCCCGTGTGCAGGCTGCAGGGCCGGGATCCGGCGTCATCAATGCGCGCACACTCTCCGGCAGCAGTGTCGATCGTCTTACGCAGGAACTTGAAATGAAGAAATCCTATCTCTGATCTCTCTCCACTCTCAGAGATTCCAGCGTCCCTTCGCGTCCACGGAGGGACGTTTTTTATATGGTCAGTACATCCCCGACGGTGTAGCGTGAGGCGATGACGACACGTGGACGAAAGTCTGCGCGCTCGGCGAGCAGCCGGTCGACCTCATACTGCACGCGCTCAGGTGTGTTATTGTTTTCACTGAGATGGCCGAGAATGAGCGTGTGGAGATGACTGTTCGCATGCGCCCGCAGCAGCTCCATCGCCTGCAGGTTCGAGAGGTGTCCGTGCTCTGATCGAATGCGAGCTTTCAGATACGCGGGATAGGGTCCGTCCTCCAGCATCCCTTCATCGTAGTTGCTTTCGATCAATGCCGCATCGACCGACGCAAGCTTCGTGGCAACCTCCTCGTTGTGCTCCCCGAGATCGGTGACGTACAGAAAACGCTTCTCCCCTACCGTGATGAGAAAATACACGGGATCCGCGGCGTCGTGGTTTTTGGGAAAGGCCTGAATGCGCATGTCTTCCACGGTCACCTCTTCCCCGTGGGCGATAAAGCGGTGTCCCTTGTAGGGACGATTGCGATGCATGCGCCTGTAGGTCTCCTCGGTGATGTACGTGCTGATGGGATAGCTCCGGGTGAGTACGGGAAGTCCCCGCACATGGTCGGCGTGCTCATGTGTAATGAACACGCCCCTGAGATGCTGGGCAAAGCGTCCGTGCACTTTCATGCGCAATTCAATCTGGCGGCGTGAAATGCCGCAATCGAGAAGAATGCCGGCTCCGCTGCTGCGGGATTCCACGTATACGGCGTTGCCATTGCTTCCGGAATTCAGGACGATGATATGCATACTGCCTTCTATAAAAGCGGCGCAGGATGGAAGGCTCCTGCGCCGCAAATGTTGTGATGTGGGGAGAATCAGCTGACGCCCAGTTCACGGAGCAGGAAGTCGGCTTCGCCCAGGTATTTCGCGATGAACAGCACGTAGCGAATATCCACGCCGATGGAACGGCTGTAGGTTTCGCTCCACTGATAATCGTTCACTGTCGCTTCATAAGCGCGGTCAAAATTGACGCCCACCAGTTCGCCACGGGCGTTGAGTACCGGACTCCCGGAGTTTCCTCCCGTCGTGTCCATGTTGTAAAGCATGCCGACCGGGACATCCTCAAGAACCTTATCTTCGAACGCCTTGTCGTAGGCACCCGTGTTGTAAAGCTCCACCAGTCGCTCGGGCGCATTGAAGGGCTCCTCACCGGTGTTCTTTTCCATCACGCCGGTCAGCGTCGTCTGCGGATAATAATACGTGGCATCGGCGGGTGCATAGCCGCGAATGTACCCGTAGGTGAGACGCAGGGTGAGGTTGGCATCGGGAATGAAATCTTTTTGCTGCCACGCCATCTTGGCGTCGATGAACTCCGCTTCCAGACGCTTGAGTTCGCCGTCGCGGGTTTTCCGGCGTTCGATGATGGTCCGGTTCATCAGCTGCAGCTGACGCGCGAACTGAATGAAGGGATCTTTCGATGATTTGATGGTATTGTCATCCCAGCTTGCCATGGCTTTCACACCTTCAGCAGTGGAAAGAGGACTCTCAGCGAAGCGGGCAAGCACGGCGTCGACAGCTTCCCTGCGCTTCATGTCGCCATCAGGCACGATGGCGGCCAGTTCCTTCGGCTGCTGACCGACGGGAAGGGTCGAGAAATCAAGAAGCAGCGTGGCGAGGAAATCCTTCTCCACATCCTGTGCCATCGAGGCGAACTGGCTGTCGATGGCCTCTTTGAGCCGCCCGCGCTTCGTATCGTCGAGATCACCCTTTTCAATGGCGGCCTCCACGGAAGCGAAAAGGCTCAGGTACGCGTTGCGTCCCAGCAGGGTGACGATGATTTCCTGCAGAGCGGTAGCATTGTAATCCTGGTACACCTGCGAAAGATCCTGCAGCACCGTGCCGTACTTGCTGCTGAGCGCGGCGTTCGCCGTGATGAAGGACTGCAGCTTCTCCTCTTCCGCCCGCCGCTTGGCGACCAGATCGAGTCGGCGCAGTCCCTGAAGCTTACCCTTGTAGTTCTTCGTTGCGTTCGCCAGTCCCTTGATCATGTTCGCAAACTCCAGCTGCAGCGCACGATTGTCACGGGAAGCATCCTCCATCGTTTCAATCATGTAGTCATATCGCGTACTGAGATACGGAAGTATGGTCTTCTCATACAGTGCGATATACTCGGAAACCTTGTGACGGTACGTGCGTCCGGGATACCCGAGGATAAAAACGAAATCGTCTTTGCTCACACCTTCCGGGGCAACCTTGATAAAACGTTTCGGCTCGAAGGGGACGTTGTCCTTGCTGTACGCGGCGGTGCTGCCGTCGGGCGCCACATAGGCGCGGAGGAAGGAGAAGTCGCCCGTATGCCGCGGCCAGATCCAGTTGTCGGTCTCGCCGCCGTAGTTCCCGACGCTGAGGGGCGGAACGTACACGAGACGCACATCCCTGATGATACGGTATGTGAAAAGCACATAGGTTTTCCCGGGAAACATCTCGGAGACTTCACAGGAAATGTTTTCGCGTCCATTTTCTGCATCCGTCGCGATCGTACGCATCTTCGCACGAATCGCATCACTGCGCTCGGCGGGAGTCATGAAGTCCTTCACCACGTTGAGAACCTCCGCGGAAACATCGCGATAGCCTTCCGTGATCCGGCAGACATAGCCTTCCGCAGGCAGCTCTTCCGCACGTGTACTGGCCGTGAAGCCTTCACGCAGGTAATCATGCTCAGGTGTACTGGCGTTGGTGACACCGCGGAAGGCGATGTGGTGATTCGTGAGAATCAGTCCGTCCGCGGAAACGAATTCCCCCGTGCCGCCGCCGACCTGGCAGATGGCATCGACGAGACTGACACCGTCAGGATTGTAGATCTCGGAAACGGGAATCTCCAGTCCTTTCGACTGCAAGTCGAGGCGGGAGATCTCACTGAGCGGATACATACCTTCATCCGCAGTCAGGGAAACGGTCAGGAACAAGGCGAGAGTGATACTGATTGCATGCAGCGTACGTCGTAGCATGTGTGCGAACCTCCGGTAAAGAAGCATGAACGTGGCGCGCGCGATGCGCGGAATGATAAAGATACGGAAAATAACAGGGGAGCGGAACTGCGGCATTTTAACGGGGGACGAGACTTTCGTATCATGCAGACATTGCACACGCAACATAATTCAGGAAGGAGGCTTCCATGCGCTTTCGAAACGCCAGACTCGCATGTGCTGGTGCATTCGCATGTGTCGCGCTGCTGTTGGTGACATCTCCGCCGCTCCGCGCACAGGTCGTGCGAGACACGACACTGCAAATGAGTGATGCCGTACAGCTTGATGCATTCTATGTCTATCCACTGCTACCTCCGCCAGCTGAGGGATATCCCGCCGTGCTGCTCGTCCATGGCTTCGCAGGATCGAAAGATCAGCTTCGCGCAACGGCAATCGGACTCGCGCTGCAGGGCTATGCGGTCACCGGGTACAGTGTGCGGGGACAGGGTGCGTCGGGTGGAGAGTTTGATTTCTTCACCAGTGGTCGCATTCTTGGCGATCTCCGTGAACTGATCGCCTTCACCAAAAACCTGCCGAATGTGCGCAGCGAACGCGTCGCCGTCATGGGTGGGTCGCAGGGGGGATTACACGCGTGGAACGCCGCAGCGTACGATATGGGCGTTCGAGCCGTCGCCTCTTTCATCGCGAATGGACGCTGCGAGGAAAACTGGCTCGGTGCGAATGCAATGAACTGGGCATTTGCCGCTGCCTGGCTGTCGACCGCCGTACGTTTCGATACGTCCGTCCAGGACTCCATCAACCACGCCCGCGAAAGCGGAGACTTCAGCTTCCTGGAGCCCTTCCTGCACACTCACTCCACCAAACAACGTGAACAATCCGTCACCACTCCCGTCGCAATGTTCATCAGCTATTATGACGAGTTCTTCGATCAGAACGCCGGGCTGCGCCAGTTCGCGAATATCTCCGCACCCAAACGCATCGTGCTGTATCCCGCGGCACACGAACTGCCCACGCAGCCGGAGCAGCAGGCGTATGTCAATGACGTGCTCAATCGCTGGCTCGCATACTGGCTCAAGGATGAGCAGCAATTCGCCGGGGTGGCATCCCCTGACAGCGCGGTGACATTCATCGATGCGTCGACAGGTACGCATCGCGTCTATGCTGCCAACGAGGAGGATCACTGGCTCGGCAACGGCAGCATGCTTCCCGAAAGCATGTATCCCGTGCGATTTTATTTCACGCGGCGTGGACTCCACTACGAACCCGATCGCAGCGAAAACAACCAGAATTTCACCTACGTCAACCTGCTGGGCTCAACCACGCAGACATATCGTCAAGCGTTTGAGCTCAACAGGGAGCTTCCTTTTCGCATCAGCACGCGACCGGGGAAATGGGTCGTCCGTGGCGGCGGTACCGGTGCGCAGATACAGTTCAACCTTTTGCTCTACGATGTCGATACGGTCAACAATACACGCAGATCCATCACGCGCTCCCACGTGCAGCTGCCCGGCACGGCCGACACCACCGTTGAGGTTGAACTGAATACCGTCATGCACACGCTGCGAGCTGGGCACCTGATTGAGGCGCGCGTGAGTGCGGGTATCGCTCTCCTCCCCGATCAGCAGAATAACTTCGGCAACTATGTCGTGGGTCCCGTATCGAATTCCATCACCCGGTTTTCCACGGGAGGAGACGAGCCCTGGTCATACTTCGAACTCTATTTCGATTATGAAATCCCTACTTCCGTCACGGCGCAGCCTGTCGCCGATCATGCGCATATCGCGGCGAGCTGGCCGCAGCCTGTGCGCACGGCGGGACATATTCGCTACGTGACAGCACACAACGGGAATTGCCGCCTTTCGATATATGACAGCCGCGGACGTGAAGTGCGCGTATTGCAGGACGGTCCGCTGCAGGCGGGAATGCATGACGCCGCTTTCTCTTCCGGGGCACTTCCGACGGGCATGTATTTCGCCGTGCTGCGCAGCGGCGGACATGTGGACAGGGTGAAGCTGCTTCTGCTTCGCTGATCTGCAAAGACATGTGAAAGGAAAACGGCCCGTGCAGTGTGACACTGCACGGGCCGTTCCATGAGAAGCGAATCGCAGCGTGATCAGTTCACAAACTGCTTCGCATAGTATTGTGCCGTAAGCTTTTCGCCCGTGGCCTTTTCAATCATGTCATTCCAGTGCATGGTCGCACCCGGCTTGAACACCTTCTCGACGAGAAACTGTCCCACGGCGGGATTGTTTGCATAGACCTCACGCGAGATATCGGCATCGCCTACGATGTCGCGGCAGATCTTTGCATGTAGCTGGGAAGCGAGAAGTTCGCCCATGAGGTAGTTGTGGTAATAGGCTGGATAGAGTGCGACATGAATCTTCGTCGCCCAGTCCGGCGCATTGCGTCCCTCGGGCTTGTGCAGCATCTGGTAGCGTTCGACGAGCTCCCACCACAGCGCGTTCAGATCCTGGTCCGGGTTTTCGTACATGGACTTCTCGAAACGATACATCACCTGTGCCCAGCGGCTGAACACCAGCTGCTCGAGGCGCAGCGACGCGGTCATATCTGATGCGACGGCTTCGACATCCTCAGCGGGAACACCGGCGACCTCGACAAGCCAGGTCGGATTGCTGGCCAGGCGGCCGAACATCATGGCGATGGCTTCGGTGGTAAACGTATGCGCGGGCTCGCGCAGCACCCAGGGCACGGAGCGATCGTTGAACTTGTCATACACCGCATGTCCGTACTCATGCAGCGTGGTGTTCATCCAGTTGTAGTTCGGTTTGATATTGCATACCACGCGCACATCACCCTCACGGTCGATGTCGGTGCAGTACGCATGCTGGTATTTCCCTTCCTTTTCATACAGATCGCTTTTTGCGACCAGGTCGTCAATCGGAAGCTGCAGTCCCGCATAGTACGACTCCGCCAGCGCGACGATGTCCTTGTCCTTGTAAAAGACATCGAGATCAGTGTCGTACACTTTCGGTGCTTCCTGGAAAAAGCGGTTCTGGTAATGCCAGGGCATGAGATCCTCCGCCGCGATACCATAGCGGGCCGCGAGCTTCTCGTCCATGTCTGCCTTCAACTCCGCAAAAGTGCCGCGCGTCAACTCGTCGAGTTCGTCAAACAGCAGAGCGATTTCCTCGGGATCCTGCTCGCTGAGTTCGAGCTGCATCGCATGATAGTTGTCAAACCCCATTTCGCGGGCCGCCTCATTACGCATTTTCACAAGGCGCAGGACGTCGTCGGCAACCACCGGACCGATTTCCTTGCTTGCGCGCCAGGCCGCTTCGAGTTCCGCGTTGTCGGTGGACGTGCTCAGCAGTTCTTCAATCTCGTTGTCGGTATACTGCTTTCCATTGACCGTGGCGCGGAAGGTGGAAAATTTCTTTTCGTTTTCCGTCTGCAGGCGGATCATTGCTTCCAGTTTCGCTTCGTCGATCTGCTTGCCGAGATAGGCGTGATACAGCACTTCAAGCTGCCGTGCGAGCAGGGGATCCTGCACGGCGCGGGAATCCCGTATGCGTTTGAGCGTCGCAAAATCCTCCTTGTTGGCGAACACCTTGCTGTACTCCAGCTCCAGATCCGCGGCCTTTTTATAGTCTTCCTCATTCCCCGATATCGTGGCGTCGAAATACGAAATGCCCGCTTCCTTGCTGAGCGGCTTCACTTCCGATTCAAACTTTGCGATAAATGTTTTGAGTTCCGTTTCCATCTTGTCCTTTTCTGATGTTCCGCAGGCTGTCATCAAACCCGCAAGCAGGATGACACTGACAATACCACGCAAACGATGCATGAAACCTCCATGATGAGCGTAGGCAAATATGTAGAAAGGAAAAATACACAGCAGCGTCCGGAATTCCGATCTTCCGGAACTGCTGTGAATAAGGAGGGAAAAGGCGGCAGCCTATTGCTGCATTATCCTCAGGGGAAATCCATTCGATGATCGACACACCACGCACCGACAGGAGCCTGGCGCTCCTGCTTGCTGTAGAAATCGTGCCACCATTTCGCAGCCTGCCAGATCGCTTCGGGACAGCTGGCGCGGCTTTCGAGTCCGGGAGTCAGATCAAATCCCACGGCACCGAACAGCACTTCGAGCATGGCGGCGGAAGGAATGCCGTGGTTTTCGAGCAGAGGATTCCCCTGCGTCCCGACGCCCCAGGCCCAGCTCAGCCAGCGCAGCATCAGTTCTACCGTATCGAGCACGGCGCGCTGCATCTGGTAGCGTTTCATGGCAGCACGGATCTCCCTGCGCGCGACCGGAATTTCGAGCAGCGCGATATTCGGCCAGGCGTCGGCCGAAGCATACTGTTTGAGACTTCCCTGCTGCAACCCGTTTGTGGGCGGAGGAAAACCGAATCCCCCGGGCGGCTCGAGACTGATCTCATGAACCTTCGTTGCGCCGATGGACTTCCCCGCTTCATCCAGGAGCATGCAGTGCGACCAGTGGCTCGGTTCAAGCGTATGCCTGAGCTGTGCCTGTGCAGTGCGCAACCGGAAGGAGACAGGTCCGCGTCCGCCGACGAGGAGTATCGGCACCCCGTCTCCTTCCGTTCTGTTGCGCTGAATCCACTGAAGATTGTTTTCGCCACGCTTCCGTTTCGCTTCCTTGAATCCAGGACTGGGACGGGCGGCGGTTGATGTCAGTATATGAAGCATGATGCTTTCCTCTGCGTGTCTGCGATTTTGTGCAATTGTCCTTGTTCCACGTGCAATTATCTTCGGACCAGTTGTATGACCGGCAGCCTTCGCGGCTGATTCTGCTCCGAATCGTCACTCAACGGCCAGTAACTGGGTTTTACCTTGATGCCTCCCGCGAAGCGCTTGCATTGAAGCAGGACGACATGATTGCCCCTGTGTCCATAGAGCGGCCTGTTCCGGAAGCGTTTTGAAAGCGCATCCTGAGCGAAATACTCAGGTGGCGACGCGGGATCGGAATGCCGCGGCCAGGGAGGCGGATCGGAAAAGAGTCCGACGAAAAACGCTTTCACGGCACTGAACTGATCCGATCCCACAGTCGTCACGAGTGACGACGGGGAGGAGATGATTTCATAAAAGCTCTTCTGCTGCGTGCGCGCATCGACGCTTTCCAGTATGCGACCCCAGTGCACATCGCCGGTAAGGCAGAGGGTGGGGATGCCCGCATCCGCGAAGCGGCGAAGCTGCCGCGCAATGCGGTCGTAGTCGCCGTAGTTCGGCAGTTCATAATCGCCGACCTTCCCTGCGATGCTGCCGGCTGCCTCGGTGAACATCGACTGTCCGCTGACGAAGGCGGGATACCAGCCGTTTTGAATCACCTCGGTCACCCACTGTTCAAATCGCTGATGCGCCCCTTCGGTCATGAGGAAGGCACGGTCCGGATCGCGAAGGCTCCGCAGATCGGCGACAAAAATCGACAACGGTTCAATCGTGTAGATTTGCGGTTCCCCGCTGGCGGCAGGGTAGCCGAGCTGGAATCCTTCGTATGCCGTCATCGCGGCGCTGCGCCAGCGCGCCCTTCCGCCCGCGGAATGGGAATTGCCGATGAACGGACTCACATGCGGATAGTTGTTCCAGAATTCATGGTCGTCAGGAATGGCCGCACTTGGTGCCGCATCGAGCACCTGGGCATAGCCCGGTGCCCCTTTCAAGTTCTTCACATAATCGCGTTCAAATTTTTCCGCGAGCCACGGAAGATCGTCGGGAAAATTCTGCAATGTCGGCAGGTCGAGGTAGACCTGGTCTCCCATCAGCAGGGAAAGATGCGGCCGCAGAGCTGAAGGGAGACGGGAAACGATTCTGCCTGCGAGTCCCGCACGATCCTCCTGCTGATGGAAACATGATACGAGCAGTATGTTGAAACTCTGTTCGAATTCGTCAGGCAGCCTTTCCGGCAGCGTACGAAAACGCATTTCCGCTCGTACCCCCCTCCCGCTGACGGTGATGTGATGGGGCGAAGCTGCATGCAGCGCGTCGAACTCATAGACTCCCGTCCATGTGCGCGTGGGATTGGATCCTGCGGCAAGCTGTTCCGGGGGACGCACACTCGCGACTTCGCGCAGCGCTGTGGGAGTGCGCCTGACACCGTTGATGGTAAAACGGAGTGCGGGACGCGAACGCGTCTCGAACACGCCGACCCAGAAGCGCAAACGATCCGGGGGCGCGGCACGGGGGTGGAGCACGATATGCATTACGTCCCTCTCATGAAAAGATCACACTTGATGCACAATGTGCCAACGCCATCACCGTGGCCTGGCAATTCGCCTTGATATTGGTCGGGAAAACACTGGCATCAGCGACATACACATTGCTCATGCCATGCACGCGGAAGCCGCTGTCGACGACGCCCTGCCGCGGATCATCACTCATGACGTTTCCTCCCTGGGGATGCGCTGATCCGATCAGCAGATCATCCGCCTCCCTGATATCCTCATCGATCCTGGAAAGCTCCTGCAGCGAGTGAAAATCCATTCCCTTATATGTAGCCGGGATAACATTGAGCGCTCCGGCCGCGAAGAAAATGCTGCCGATGGTCTTGATCCCTTCACGCAGCCTGCCCACATCGCGCGGCGAAAACGTGAGATCGATCTGCACTTCGCCTTTCTTGTTGATGCCGATGCTGCCGTTGGGATCGGTGGCAACCATCACGCCTGCCTGTGCGTAGTGCGTGTACCTGAGCATCTTCCGGTGATGTTCCTCAAACCATCCGCTCATGCTCAGGGAAAACACGGCGGGCGGTGTGAAATAGGATTCGATCAGATAATCGGGATGCGCATGCGCCACACAGGTGAGACCGATTTTGTCATAGGAATGCAGTTCCTCCGGAGCTTCGGCAGAGACGAGTACGCCGCCCAGCGCATGGAAATTCTTCCCCGTTCTTCCCCGGGGATTGATGCCACTGCGCAGCAGCACTTCACTGGAACCGATCGCTCCTGCACAGACGATGATCTTTCCGGCCTTGATCTGCACACGGGCGGAGGGATCAAACGAGGTACCGACGCCGCGGAATTCCACCGCCTGTCCTTCTCCTGCAGCATGGACAATACGCACATTGCTGCAGCCATCAATAATGTCGACGCCACGCTGTTCCGCCCAGGGCAGGTAGGTGACAAGCATGGAAGTCTTCCGGTTGTAGCGGCAGCCGAAATTGCACCAGCCGCAACCCAGGCAGGCTTCGCGGTTATGACGCAGGTAGCCTGCACGGATATTCAATTCCCGACAGCCACGCAGAAAGAATTCCGATGCGTCGTTCGCGATGGCGGGATCGATATCCTGCACGTGCAATACATTCTCAATCTCTTGATAGGCTGCGAGCATTGAAGGAAGGTCAATATGCGCTTCCTTTTTGGCCCAGCGGGGAAGCAGTGTTTCGAGATCGGCTCGGAACCAGATGGCGTTATTGATGACCGTCGACCCACCAACTGCCTGACCCTGCGCGAACACGACATCGTTGTCACTGGTGGTCTGTAGTCCGCCGTTCTTGTATATGCGCGCCATCATGCGCAGGGAATCATGCTGGAAACTCTGCGGGTGCACACGAAAGCCGCGTTCGACGACGGCGATGCTGATGCCCGGATTGTTGCGTATGGTCTGATATGCCATGACGCTGCCTGAGGCACCGGACCCGATGATGACCACATCATATTCCTTTCTCATTGTGCACCTCCCTGCGGAAAGGGATCCGGGTACTGTGGCGGCGCCTGGTCGAGTTCCCTGAACCGGGGACGCTCCTCCACGGGGAGATATCCAACCTGTCGCATGCCTTCCGGACTGCTGTAGTAGCCGACGGAGGAGAGGAGTTTCAAGGTGCGGGCTGCATCCCTGGCACCATCACGGGTGAGCGCGATGAGTTTGAAGAGTCCTTTGGCATCGATAATGCGCTCGAGCACTTTTCGCCGGCGCTGCACGGAGAGATCCCGAAAGCGCCCGAATTGAAAGGCAAGCAGCAGCGGCATGTACCACGAATCGATCGCGTCGATGGCGAGCCGGATGGCTGACACCGCCGGCGCGTCCACGCTGGAGAGATACTCGTCCACCCTCTGCGCAGCCATCCGTGGAAGCACCGCATCCTGTCCTTTGGTCTCGATCATCGTATCGATGATGGCGATCAGTCCTTCAAAGTCATCGTGGTTGAAGAAGCGGGGCTGATACTCAGGCATGTCTGTATCTTCCTTTCCGGCGCGTGCGCCGCCTCAGTGTTGATCAAAACCCATGCGCGCGGTGAAGGCGGAGGAGAACGTCCCCTGCCCGTTCAGGCGCTGATACACCTCTCGCCACCTCTCCAGGTTGCTTCCGTACATGTCGCGCAGATCCTTCGCCTGCATGTGGTTGAGCTGGCCCCAGTGGGGACGCACATCGACCTGCCTGAGCGCTTCTTCGATCGCCGCCATGATGCGTACGGTATTTTTCACGCCTTTGAGTCCAATGACTTCCAGCATACAGGTATCACGTCTGTTCTGCGGCGACAGAAGGGCGTCGGTCGCGTGGACAAAGCGCACGGCCAGGGGCACGGTCAGATATAGATGTTCCTCTCGCCCGAGCTTCTCCGCGGTTTCAAAAAGAATCTCAATGGCACGGATATACATGTCGCGTTCCACTGGCACGGCGAACTCCGAAGAGAGTACGGGAATATCGTTCGCCTCACCGATATGGAAGACCCGGTAACTCTTCTCCGTATAATCATCGTCCTCGAGCGCCCCGATTGCGGAATTGAGCGTGTTCTTGATTTTCGAGGGCCAGAGCCAGGCCAGCAGTTTGCTGAACCAGGCGGAGACATCGAGCACCGCCTTGTACTTCACGTAGATGCTGCGCGATCTGTCCCCTGGTTTTTCCGTTTCAACGCGATGCGTGATCAGGCAGCGATGCTCCCCATCGACCACATAGGGATTGAGCAGCAGCTCATAGTGGTCTTTCTTGTGATAGATGCCGCCGTTTTTCAAATCCTCCTTGACGGCGCGCCATGTGGTCAGCGTCCGGGTCTCACGCAGAAGGAACGCGCTGCGCACTTTGAGCACCACGGCATAGATAACGCCCAGGCAGCCCATGCCGACGAGCGAAGCGTTGAACCACTGATCATCCTGCACCAGTTCGAATTTCTCCCTGTCGGGAAATGCGGCGCGGAACTGTTCGGGGTCCGTCAACGCCCTGCCCGATTCCACCGAGGGTTCGATGCGATAGCATTTCCCGTGATCGCCGACGACTTCCATCGACTGAATGAAATCACTGAGGGGACCGATCTGTATCCCGGATCCGTGCGTGGAAGTGGATGTCACACCACATACCGTCTGTCCGTCATACCCCCCCAGGTTGATCAGCGCGAGTCCTTTCCCGTCAAGCACATCGTTCAACTCTCGAATTGTGATGCCGGACTGTACGTACATCAGAAAATCAGGATTGATATGCGTGTGCTCACGCAGCTGATAGCTGTGAACGTCGAGTACGCGATTGAGTTTCTGGGGATAAACGAGATAATCTTCCGTTCTCGCGACATCGGACCATGAATGGCTCGACCCCACGGCGCGGACCCGGCGGTTGTCCTGTTCCGCGCGCAGAATGATCTCGGCAATGTCCTCCCTGCTCTCCGGCCAGAAACTCAGCATTGGAACGGATTGCTGATTGCCGGCAATGTTGCTCCATTGCTTCCTGCTTTCAATTTTCATGCTGGCTCTACGCACCTTTCTCTGTGGTGCAGTTGAAATGTGCCGCGGCCCGGTTTGCAGTGAATCGCAGAGCTCCAAAATGGACGAAACTGACGCGATGACCATCGAAAAAAAACGCGGTTTTCGTCCAGAAACTGCAAATACTGCTGTCCCTGGAAAGACAGAGGGCTTGGGACGCTTTGGGGCGACAGTCCTCAAAGCACTAACAATTATTCACTTAGGGTTGCGGGAAATTATAGCAAGATTTGAGCTTAATGTCAACAAATCGAACAGAGAAAGTTCAGGGTACGCAGAAATCCCTGTAACCTTCGAGTTTCTCAAGTGTTATATTTCTTGCACGCAGTTCATCAGCGCACATGCGAGTTCATCAGCGCACATGCGAATGAACGACTGATATTGAGAACATTGTTACCGTCGCCACATGTCCGGAAACATGTCACATACCATACCGGACGCCGAGCTTTTTTCCCGCCTTCAGAGCGGAAAGGAGGTAAGTGAGGCCGCATTCTCCGAGCTGTACGCCCGGTACTCGGGACGGGTGTATGCCTACTGCCTTCGTTTTCTCGGAAATCGTGACGAGGCTCAGGATGTGTATCAGGAAACGTTCATTCGCTTTTACGAATGTGCGAAGCAGGACAGGGAAATGACGAATGTGCCCGGTTTCCTGCTGAAAATTGCGAGGAATCTGTGTCTGAATACCCGCAGGAACAAAAAAAGGACGGTGGAATTCGAGGATTACCAATACCTCGTCGCCCCGAAGTCCGCGGAACAATCCGAATTCCTGCAGTTGATCACCACAGCGCTGGATATGATACCCGACGATTATCGCGAAGTATTCATCCTGCGGGAGTATGAAGGGCTCAGTTACGCGGAAATAGCAGAGGTGGTGGATTCTTCCCTTTCAAATGTGAAGGTTCGCATTTTCAGGGCAAAGCAGAAAATCCGGGATATCCTGGCACCTTACATCCGCGAATTCAGTGAAGACAGTGAATAAATACATGTTACGTTAGAGATTCGGTACAGAACGATGAATGCACATCAGGATTTTATGGACGAGCGCATGCTGCATGCTTTCCTCGACGGAGAGCTCGACGGCGCCCATGAGGAGGTGCTGTTCCGCAGGCTCTCGGAGAATGCCGACCTCCGCGGGGAAATGCAGGACAATCTCGCCATCCGCAAGGCGATACAGCACGACACGGAAGCGTTCACCCCGCCTGCGGTTGCGACATCCGCCGTCTTCGGCGCACTCGGCTTCAGTATTCCCTCCACGTCCAGCGCTGCCGCTGCGGCACCTGCTGCAAACAGCATGCTGCGCAGCATCTGGGTTTCGGGAGGGTCGGCGATGCTCGCCGTAACTGCTGCCGTGATGCTGTATATGCTCTTCCCGGCACCAGTTTCGCAGAACACCGAGCGTGTGATTTCCTCGCCCGCAACGGAACTGACCGTGCAGGAACTTCCTGCACTCAGTGATCTTGCCGTGAGCACACCCGTTGCAAGGACGGCCGCGCCGCCAGTGGCAGCGGTCCCCGTCAAGCCGCAGGCACTGCCCTCGGCACTGGCAGCACTCGCGAAGGCTGAAGGAAAGCTGAATCTGCGTCCGATCGACGGACTGAAGGATGTGAGCGGTGATCCGCATGCTCGTTCAGTCCCGCACGAGCAGGTGTTCTTCTATGATCTTCTGCCGACGCCGAGCGGACTCACCCTGCAGGCACGCAATGTCGCCCTGCGGTCGTATCCGGCCCCCGCGATCGTGTCGCAGTCGGAATCCTGGTTCCGCAATGTCAACCTCGGTGTGTTCTACGCACTGTCAGATCATCACAGCATTGGCGTGGAAACCGGCCAGGAGGCCTTTCCACAGCGCTTCAACGGAATACAGACGCAAGGAATCGAAGCGGGTAAAGACGTGGGGTACGAGCAAAATCCACTGGCGTACTGGGCGACGGCGGTATACCAGTTTAACGGAGATGCCCTGCTCCCCCACGTCTACCCCTTCGTACAACTTCAGGCCGGCGGCGCTTTCAATCTCGATCAGGGTGTAGGACTCGGTCCCCTCGGTCGCGCGGTAGCCGGACTCAAGCTCAAGCCCTTCGACCGCATCGCATTTGTGGTGGGCGCAGAAGGCAGCGTCCTTATGTACAAATTCCAGAATAACTGGTTCAGAACCGAAAAACTGGGTTTGACCTACGGTCTCTCATATGAGTTCTAAACGTTCTGCCATACTATCCTTTTTCCTGCCGGCGTTGACAATTCTTTTCATTGTCAGCGCCTGCGATTCTCCACTGGATATCGACACGCCGCGGAATCAGTATCAGGACAATATTGCGATTCTGCCCGGTGACTCCATCGGTACGGCAGTTTCGGTTGATATTCCGGTGGATACTACCAGCGGGACCTGGGTACCTTCGCATTTTTCCGCAGTGCTCGTACTAGACGCCAGCGGCAGCATTTCCGGGGCGATGAATCAGTACCTGCGGAAAGCCTCGGAGGCACTGCTCGATTCGCTCGACGGAAGCGTGGATGAAGGGGCCGTGGTGTATTTCAACAATGTCACCACGGTGCGCCAGCATATCACAACGGATGTCGATTCACTGCGCGCTGCGGTGAATGCGCTGCCGATGACGGGCGGCACCGCCATGTGGGACGGCATGTATTACGCCATGCTCGAGCTCACGGCACGCGCCACTCATGCGCGCAGAGCAATCATCATGATTACTGACAGTGACGACAATTCCAGCAGCCTCGGTACACCCGCGAACGTACTCGACTATGCGGAACGCAACGGCATCATGGTGTTTACCATCACCATGCGCCTGAAAAGTCACGAACATGTGCTGCGCAATATCACGGATATCACTGGCGGAAGACATTACGCACAACCCCTGCTGTCTTCCCTCAACGGCATATACCGTGAGATCGCGGCAATTCTCCGACGACCCTAATCACGCGGTAATACACTGCCAGGGACGACATCCCGAAAAGGAAACCGTCCCATCTACCTTTAACGAGGAGGTATCTCTATGAAATTCTTTGGGAGTATCATTGTATTTGCCGCAATGATCCTTACTACTTCAGCCTGGGGACAATCCACTGCACGTATCACGACGATACATGAAATTCAGGGGAACACCCAGGCACATCTGACGCTGTACATTACCTGCGACGGGGAAGTGCAGTACATGCTGAATCCATCAGACCTCACGATCACGGACAATGGAAAGCCCGTCGAGGAATTTTCCATCGTTGAAAGCTCCTCTCCCGCGGTGCGCAACAATTTTTCCGCGGCAATTGTGCTCGATGCCAGCGGCAGTATGTCGGGCGCAGGCAACGCCGGCGCCAAGGCCGCTGGCAAGGCCTTCGTGGCTTTCATGGACAGCGTGGTCGACGAAGCCTGCGTCATCTGGTTCAACCAGTCCATCAACATGGCGCAGCAGATGACGACGCTCACCCCGCTTCTGACAACTGCAGTTGACGGACTGCCAGCCGGTGGCGCTACCGCCGTCTGGGATGCAATGTATGCTGGCATCGATGAAATTTCGACCAACGGAGTCAATCCCAAGCAGGCTGTCGTCGTCATGACCGATGGTGCTGACAATGCGAGTGTTCGCAGCCCGGGCGATGTCATCGCCTACGCACAGCAGAAAAACATTCGTGTCTTTACCATCGGACTCGGCAGTGCGATCAACGGCTACGTCCTCGACACGATTGCGACACAGACCGGCGGGCTCTACTTCCAGACACCGAATGCATCCGAACTGCAGCAGATCTTTACGGAAGTTGCCAACTTCATGGGACGCGGATTCGACGAGCACACCGTCGCATTCAAGACCCCCGATCCCGATGCAACCATTCACACGCTGGAAGTGCGCGTACAGGCCTGCGCAGAGGAAGCGACGGCCAGTTTCAGTGAGCCTGCCCTGCAGGGCGTGACCGCGGTCAAGCCGGTCAGCGCCGCCGCGGCATCGCTTTCACTGGAGCAGAACATGCCGAACCCCTTCACGAGCGGAACGGCAACCAGCATTCCATTCACAATCAGCAGCAGCGCCCCGCAGCATGTCACCCTGGAAGTCTTCGACATTCTCGGCCGGCACATTGCCACGCTCGTAGACGGCTTCAGGGCGCAGGGTTCGTATAACGTCCGGTTCCAGGCCGAAGGTCTTGCCAGCGGCATGTACCTCTATCGCCTGAGCAGCGGCGACGTCGTCACATCCCGCATGATGCTGGTGCGCTGATAACAGCGAAGAATCGAGGGGCTGAAATGCAAAGAGGCTGTCCACGGGGACAGCCTCTTTGCGTTGAAATATGCAGAAACTGCATAATTAATGCTGGGAAAATATGCAGAAAGTGCATAAACAGTCGCTGAAGATTATGCAGAAACTGCATATTCTGCGATCGGTATATCTGCAGGGTGCCACCTGCCGTTGGGTAAGTTGCGTCAGCCCTGTGCGCGTGTCGCTTTTTCCATGGCGTCCATTGCGCGGCGCACGAAGTCCATCGGGTTCTGCAGATTATCCTCAATCAGCAGGGCGCCATCATAGATCTGCTCAACAGCCTCCTTCAGCTGCTGCGACTCATGATCCTGCGCATTGATACCCGCAAGATTCTTGATGAGCGGATGACGGAGGTTGACTTCGAGAATTTTCTTCGCTCCGCTGTAATCCTTGTTCATCATCTTCATCATACGTTCCATCTGCGCATCCATTCCCTGCTCGCCCACGACGAGTGTCGCGACACTGTCGACCAGGCGGCGCGATTCGATCACATCCTCCACGCGATCACCGAGAATTTCTTTCATGCGCGTCAGGATGTCTTTCGCCTCCTTGCCTTTAAGCGTATCCTCGACCTCTTCTTCCGTGCTCTTATCCGCAATATTGATGTCCGCCTTTTCGATGGAGACGATGGGCTTCCCGTCGAACTCCGGCAGAGAGGTCACCGTAAACAGATCGACCGGATCGGTGAGAAAGAGCACTTCAATGGCATTCTTGCGGAAATACTCGAGGTTCGGGTTTTTCTCGACCACATCACGTCCCTCGCCCGTGATGTAGTAGATCTCTTTCTGCTCTTCTCCCATATCGGAGACGTACTGCTTGAGCGATGTGTATTTCCCGCTCTCGGTCTTGCTGGTCTCGAAACGCAGCAATTCCACAATTCGATCCTTGTTGCCAAATTCCGTGGTGATGCCCAGCTTGAGATAATTGCCGAACTTCTGGAAAAAGGTGTTGTACTTGTCCGCGTCGGATTTGGTCCAGTCCTCAAGCATGCCGAGAACGCGGTTGGTGATGATCTCCCGCATCTTTGCGGTTACCGGACTCGATTGCGTGACTTCGCGGGAAACGTTGAGCGGAAGGTCTTCCGTGTCGACAACGCCTTTGACAAAGCGCAGATATTCGGGTACGAGATCCTTGCAGTCGTCCTGGATGAACACGCGGTTGACATACAGCTGCAGCGACTTTTCCTCACGCGGATCAAAATACCCGAAGGGCGGCTCCGACGGCATGAAAATGAGCGCCTTGAAGTTGACACGTCCCTCGATATGCAAGTGCAGGTGATCGAAAGGCTCACGAAAATCGTTCGCTACGAATTTGTAGAATTCGTCGAGTTCTTCCTTCGTAATGTCCTCTTTCTTCCTCTGCCAGAGCGCCGTGACGCTGTTGACCTTGTCATCTCCGACATAGATGGGGAAATCGACGAAATTTGAATATTTCTTGATGATGTCTTTCACCCGGTAGTCGCTGGCGAGCTCCTGGGCATCTTCCTTCAGCTTGAAGGAAATACGCGTCCCGCGATCCGCCTTTTCGATTTCCTCGATGGTAAACGTCCCGCTGCCCTGTGAGGTCCAGCGCCAGCCTTTTGCGTCTTCATCCGCATGACGCGTCTCTATCGTCACCTCATCGGTGACCATGAACACCGAGTAAAAGCCCACACCGAATTGCCCGATAAGTTCACTGCCATCGAGCTTCTGCTCGCCTTCCCTGACCTTCGAGAGAAAATCCAGTGTTCCTGAACTCGCGACCGTCCCGATGCGCTCGATCAAATCCTCTTTCGTCATGCCGATGCCGCTGTCCTCAATCGTCAGCGCATGCTCTTTCTCGTCGATCTCAATTTTTATGCGCAGTTCGGCATCAGGCTGATGTACAGCAGCGTTCTGCACCTGCAGGAAACGCACCTTGTTGAGCGCGTCCGAAGCGTTGGATACCAGCTCGCGAAGAAACACTTCCGGATGCTTGTACAGGGAGTGAATTATCAGGTGGAGAAGCTGTTTCATCTCCGCCTTGTACTCGAACTGCTCTGCCGCAGCATGTTTCTGATCAGACATGGATTCTTCTCCTGTTACTGTTGCGTACGATACATCTCTAAAATTAGCACGGAATCCCCATTTCATTCAACCTATGGATCTCTGCCCTGCCACGAGGCGCGAGCATGGAAAAAATTCACGTTCATGGAATTCTTGTCCGCACCGAAGTGTTTTCCTGTTATGTGATTCCGGTGATATATGATCGGATTCATCTTAATGCGGAACCGAACCGCAACATTCTTTATCATTTTTTGTGAGGAGAATATTTCGATGCTAACTGTAGGTGATAACTTTCCCGAGTACAAACTTCAGGCCACTGTGAGTCGCGAACCCGGACAGGAGTTCACGGAGATCACCAATGAGACGCATGCCGGCAAATGGCAGGTTGTGTTTTTCTGGCCGGAAGATTTCACCTTCGTATGTCCTACTGAAATCGCAGCGTTTGGCGAAGCCAATGCTGAGTTTGAACGCTTGAATACACAGGTTCTCGGCGGCAGCACGGACAGCCGCTGGGTACACCTCGCATGGCGCAACACGCATCCCGAGTTGAAGGAACTTCCGTTCCCGATGCTGGCAGATGTCAAACACGAGCTCACCTCTGCGCTCGGCATTCTCGACAAGACGGATGGTGTCGCCCTGCGCGCCACGTTCATCATCAACCCCGAGGGTGTGATCAAATGGGTCAACGTCAATGACCTGGGGACCGGCCGCAACGTGCAGGAGACACTTCGTGTTCTCGAGGCACTGCAGACCGGAAAGTTGACCCCCTGTAACTGGACCGCCGGTGAGCTCACTCTGAATTGATGAGCTGGCGCATGAGGTAAGAAATTTCAGAGAAGAGGCAAAAAGCCCCGCAATACTGCGGGGCTTTTTGTTTATCACAGCAGCTGCAACCTATTCTTCTTCGACCAGACCCTGCTTGAAACGCGATCCTTTCGTGATGGGGTCCTTGCTGTAGCCGAGGGCCTTCCAGTCGAGTCGCCGTTCCCCTTTCTTCCCATGACAACTCGTGCAGTGCAGGGCATTTTTTGCAGGGGCGACCATGTGGTTTATCGGCCAGTACATTTCCGTTTCGACGAAGGCGTAGGAACCGGTGTACGGGAGTCCGGCGCTTTCCATTCCCTTGCGGGAAGCGGAATCCCAGTCAAACGTCTTCCAGTATCCATCCTTGCCGAAGAGATGTGGAACGATGAGCGTTGCATTCCCGGTGTCATACGGCTGCTTGCCACGCATGACTTTGAACGGCGCGATGCGCGCATCGACTTCCTTGATACTGCCCGTAATATGATTTAACGCAACGGGATGCTTCGGATCGATGCGATCGCCCATGACATAGTATTCGGCGCCGCCATTGCTCCATACATATGTCGGCACAACGTTCTTCTTCCAGACGAACTCGCCCTTCTTCTTGTTATAGGTTTCGCGACCGAACTGTTCTTCCGAACCCTCGCGATCCTCTCCCGCCTTCGACCAGTCCCACCAGACTTTCGTCGGTTCCTCACGCGCGAACGTCGGCACATGACAGCTTTCACAGGCCAGGGTTTTGACGTGATCGTTGAGCAGCGATTTCTCATGCACCTCTGCGTCGTGGCAATCGGTGCAGGCAATGTGGTTGCTGTTTGTCGCCATCGAACTGTGTCCGGCCCCCGCAATATGATGCGCATCTGTTGTGTGACATTCGGTACAGCCGAAATCCATGCCGCCCATATGCACGTCGAGTTCCTCTGACGGTTCGTACATACTGTCGTCAAGATCCCCGTGTTTGACGCCGCTGCCGCCGCCGCCATCGAAGTGGCAGACGCCGCAGTTCCGGCGCGTCGGCAATCCCACGCTTTGCGCTACGGTCACCAGGTCCACATCCTCATCGGGCATACCGGCCGCCGTGGGAGTTTTTTTATACGTACCCGACTGATCGTGGCAGACGAGACAGTCGATATTGTTGGGATCATCGAAGTCGAAACTGGCGTCCTTCCAGCCGTACCCGATATGGCAGCTCGTGCAGCGCGGCCAGTTGGAAGGAATGGCGATACAGAAATTGTTGATGAAGCGCTGTTTCCCCAGCTGAATGACGCCATGCTCCCCGTCCTCGAACTCCGGACCAAGCCACGTCCAGTGCTCGGTTTCCATGACCTCCTCTCCTACATCCTCATGACAGGTCAGACATGTTTCCGTAATTTCCTGCGGAGAATCGAAGGGTCCCTCAATAAAATCGGCATGATCCTGGGCTGCGATGCTGCCGGCCCAGAAAAGGAGCAACAGCGCGATAGCGGTAATTCTCATGGACGTTCCTCTGTAGATGTGCTGACGATGGCGGAGGCTGCAGGGATGCGATACTTAAAGGTACTGTTTTGAACAGGTTGACCTCAAGCACGAAATAAGCCTTTGTTGTCCGCCATTTATGGGATGCGTCCCTGCCGCTGGAAGGTTCAGTGTAAAACGCAACAGGGCGTCCGAAAGACGCCCTGTTGAATTGAGATTGCCATGATGATCAGACATGCACAATGCTGTCTTCACTTCCATACTCGTTCGGTGCATAGGCATCTGCATTCCAGTCGTTCTCCCAACGATCTCCATCGACGAGAAAACGATAACGGTACGAACGACCCGCATCCAGGCTCAGGGAAATGTAGCGTGTCCCGTCTTTTCGCACGCGCAAGGGATGCGCCTCGGCATCCCAGTCATTGAATTCCCCGCACAGGGCAACGCGCTGCGCCTGCACTTCGGCAGGGAGATAGAACGTCACCCGGCAGGAACGACCGGTTCGGGTATAACTCTTCTTGGGCATGGTCCTTTGCTTGCATCAACATGAAACGAATTGTGACAGAACAAAAATACAACAGCGCGGCGAAAAAATCAGTACTAGAGCCATCCCCGGCGACGGAAGAAAAGAAACATGCCTGCCGCGATACCGAACATCAGCGTCAGCACGGCGGGGTATCCCCAGGCCGTGCGGAGTTCGGGCATGTACTCGAAGTTCATCCCGTAAATTCCGGCGATGAAGGTGAGGGGTATGAACACCGTGGCAATCACGGTCAGCACTTTCATGACTTCGTTCATCCGGTTGCTCTCATGCGTCATGTACAGTTCGATCAATCCTCCGATGGTCTCCCGATCACTCTCAATCATGTCGAGTACCTGGTTGAGATGATCCTGGACATCATGCAGGAACATCGTGATATCACTGCCGACCATTTCCGTCTCTTCCCGCTGCAGCTGCATGACGACGTCGCGAAGGGGCAGCACGGCGCGGCGCAGACGCGTGAGGCTTCGGCGCAGATCATGCAATCGCGTAATGATCTCGCGGGACGGATTGCCGAGCACCGCTTCTTCCAGTTCTTCGACAGCATCATCCATGTTTTCGAGAATGAGCACGTAGTGATCGACGACGGAATCGATCAGCGAATAGAGGAGGTAATCCGCACCGCGCGCACGGAAGCGTCCGTTCGCCGCACCGATGCGCTCTTTGTTCGGTGCGAACACCTTCTGCTCGGAATCGCTGAAGGAAAGAACGAGATTCCCGATCAGCAGCAGACAGATATTTTCTTCATCCAGCGCTTCACCATTGTCATCGCGCAGATGACGCAATACAATGAAGAGGTACTGTTCGAACTGTTCGAACTTGGGCCGATGCGACGCATTGCTGATGTCTTCGAGCGTAAGCGCATGCAGTCCGAAGGCCGCCCCGATACGCTCAAGCATCTCGACATCATGCACACCTTCGACGCGCAGCCACTGCACGCCTTCGCGATCAGCCAGTGCGGGAAGGTCATCCGGGGTGATGACTTCTTCATACACGACCTCCGGTGTGTAGCGAAGATAGCGCAGCTCGGCGGTGCCTTCACGCGATTCGCCGGTATAGATGACGGTGCCAGGTGGGAGTCCCGCTTCCTTGCGTTTCCGCAGGCGGGGAATTCTGTTGCGAGTGATGCGTTGCCATTGCTTCCGTACCATACTGTCCTCCGTTACACGAACGCGGTTGCGCGCCAGTGCTGCGCGGTTTCCTCTTTCCCGTTGTGCATATTTTTCTGTTCATTGCATTATTACGTAAATTGTTCATGAAAGAAAACCGCAAACAACACGGTTTCATTCTCCCACGCATACGGAGGTGCGATCGACAACAGAATGTCGACACCGACGCAGCACGTATTGCAGCTCTCGCGTCCCCTGGCTTTCTTCGATCTCGAGACCACGGGCGTGAACATCCGGAGCGATCGCATCGTCGAAATCGCAGTGCTGAAGTACCTCCCGAACGGCACCGTCCGCGAACTCACCTCCCGCATCAATCCTGAAATTCCGATTCCCCCCGACGCCACGGCGGTGCACGGCATCACCGATGCCGACGTCGCACTGCAACCCACATTCACACAGTTCGCCGATACGCTGCTCGCGTTTCTCGACGGCTGTGATCTGAGCGGCTTCAACGTACGACGCTTTGATCTTCCGCTGCTGCAGCTCGAGTTGCAGCGCTGCCAGCGAACACTGCCGATGGAAGGACGCCACGTGATCGACGTGCAGACGATCTTCCACCGGAAGGAACCGCGCGATCTCTCCGCAGCTCTGCGTTTTTATTGCAAGCGCGAACACGAAGGCGCGCATGGTGCACTGGCGGATGCGCAGGCGACAGCGGATATTCTCGCCGCGCAGCTGCAGCACTATGAAGATCTCCCTTCCGATATTGCCGCACTTGAAGAAGTGGTGCATCCGAAAGACCCGTCATGGGTTGATGCCGAAGGCAAACTTGTGTGGGAAGGAAATAATGTTATTATAGCCTTTGGCAAATACCGTGGCACATCATTACAGCAGCTTATCAATCGTGATCGCGACTATCTCCATTGGATTCTCGATGGAGGATTTCATGAATCGACGAAATCGGTAATTCGCAAGGCCCTGGAAGGCTCCCTTCCTGAAGGGCCTCCATCCTTATTCGCGCAAGAGAACGGATAATGTGACACACTGTCACCCACACCCACATCTCACTTCAAGGAGGACTGAATATGGCCAAGAAAGCAGCAGCGAAGAAACCCGCTGCGAAAAAACCCGCGGCGAAGAAGGCGGTGAAAAAAGCCGTGAAGAAAGCTGCGCCGAAGAAGGCTGCGAAGAAAGCAGTGAAGAAGGCTGCGCCGAAAAAAGCTGCGGCGAAGAAAGCGGTGAAGAAGGCCACGAAGAAAGCCGCACCGAAGAAAGCTGCCGCGAAGAAAGTGGTGAAGAAGGCCACGAAGAAAGCTGCACCGAAGAAGGCTGCCGCGAAGAAAACCGTGAAAAAAGCCGTGAAAAAAGCTGCGCCGAAAAAAGCTGCGAAGAAGGCTGTGAAGAAAGCAACGCCGAAAAAAGCAGCAGCGAAAAAAGCAGTGAAGAAGGCCACGAAGAAAGCGGCGCCGAAGAAGGCTGCCGCAAAGAAGAAAGCCCCTGCCAAGAAGAGTACGGCGAAAAAAGCGACCAAGAAAAAAGCTTCGCCTAGAAGGGCCGCAGCAAAGAACCAGTCTGCGGCCCATAAAAAAGCGACGCAACGCGGTCGAGCCGCAAGTACCGAAGTCTGGGGCATCAAGACCTGCGGGACCACCCGCAAGGCAATGAAGTTCCTCGACGGCAACAAGGTACCGTATGTCTTCAAGGACCTGAAAACAGAGCAGCCGCCTAAAACGCTGCTGCGCGAAGCACTCAAAGGTATGGACGGCTACCGCAAGGCGTTCAACACCAGCGGTGGTTCGTACAAGACCGGAGGATGGAAAGACAAGGTCGACGGGATGAACAAAGAGCAGGTTGTCGATGCGCTCAGCAAAGACACCATGCTCATCAAACGTCCCCTGGTGAGAGGAAAGAAAGGTATCACCATCGGCTTCGATGAAGCGGCGATCAAGAAAGCCGTGAAATAGCGGTCTTTTCCCGAGGTACTGAAAACCGGAGACAACACGTCTCCGGTTTTTTTTTATTGCTGCAGCCCGATCGCAATACTCAGCCGATTGGGAACACAGGTAATGCGTTGTCCCGGAGTGATGATAGGCGGATGCGCGGCACAGATGCCATACCTGCAGGAAGCGGACTGCACGGAAAGGCGCCTGTCGCTGACGACCACAAGCAGGTGTCCCCCGTCATGTCCCTCAAGATCATACTCCGCATCTTCATGCAGCGGAATAGCCTGCACGAGTTTCCCATCCCTGTACACTTCCGCCGTGCGACTGAAATCCGGTATGCGGTTGACATAGCGCAGCAGCACCGGATCGCTCTGCAGTTCCCCGAGCTGCAGCTCCTCTTCGAGATCACGCAGTGCCGCATAAAACAGTGAAGCACCATCATGGAAATCCCGCCGGCGAATGCCTTCGAACAGCACGATACCGCCGGGGAGGGTACCACTGAGATGGCTTTGCCGCAGGCGGAGAAAGCGTTCTCCGAAATACTCTGCGAGGTATTCCTCCGCCAGCCGTTCCGCCTTGTCAACGTTCTCGGTGAGCACGCTGACATCAATCAGGGTCTGGGAAATTTTATTGCGAATAACCTCGGGTGCAGATTTGCGCGCCTGGTCCTTCACCTGAAGAAAGCCGAGTTTGAAAAATTCTCTCCTGTCCATACGTGTTCCGTTTTAATGCTCACAGGTGATACAGAATGGCTCTCCCGCCTTGCTGCCTGATGGTGCATACCACTGTCCCATCAGGTCAAACCGCCCTTCATCCCCCTGATGCCACACGACAAGCAATGTACCGTCGCGCAGCATCGCGACCTTCGGCATCTTGCGGGGAATGCGGTCGTCCCGCGTGTTCACTTTCTGATTTGCACCGACGCTCCTTCCATCCCTGGTCAGCCACTGCAGATAGATATCGCCCTTCTGGTTGCGTTCCGTGTTGCGATGATCTTCCCAGCATGCGACCACGCGTTCACCACCATCGCTGTCGAGCACGACGAGACGCTGCCATCGGTCGGTGCTGTCATCATTAAGCCGGGTTGCTGCACTGAGACTGCTGCTGCCAAGATCCGCGCTGCGCAGGTAGATATTGCTGTGTCCCTCCCGGTAATCCTTCCATGCGAACAGGGCCGAATCCGGCGGCAGAGCAAGCGCCGCGGGCAGCGTGGTCATGGCCTTGCGCTGGGCGGAATCCACGAGGAGATTTGTGCCGACTCCGTCGCCCTGAAGTACGGCAGCGTAAAATTTCCACGCGCCATCAACGCGATTGTCAGGCCAGATCAGCAGGGGATGTGCACCGTTGTCGGCCGCGACTCGTGGAGCGCCCTGCATGGCACGGGAAGAATCATCGTTCACCATCAACGCATGACCCATGCGCTGTCCCTCCGCGTCGATGCGCTGCGCATACACATCCACTGCACCGTTTCGATAATCCTGCCAGGTGAGGACGGCACCGTTCCCACTGCTCCCCGCGGCGGGCATGACCGCGTTGCAGCACGGATCGCTGACAGCAATGCTGCCGCCCGCGGGACGACCCTGCGCGTCGAGCAAACGCATGCGTATCGCGGAATGCGTGCCGCAGGTTTCCTGCCATGCGACAATGATGCCGCCGCCGCCAAGGAATGCCGCGGCGGGACGCAGTTGCTCACAGCTCTTGCCGGTACTGAGGGGAACGGCATGCAGCGCTTCCCGCTGAAAGGGATGCAGCATTGTGCCGAGGATACGCGTGGAATCGGAAGTGCGCAGTGACCAGACGCAAAACACGCGATCCGCATCATCGTCCGCCAGCACCGCATGCCACGCATTGTGCACGCTGTCCGCATACATCACCGTGCGCGTCATTTCCTGCGTATCTTCCTGCGCACGCAATGTGCCGACATATCCGAGCAGCAGCACAACCATGAGTACCGAGGTTTTCATGCAGGAAATATAGCAGGCATTTTGCATTTCCGCTTCCCCCGCGTAATTTTTTGGTTTGTACATTCTGTTCCCACTCCAAGCGAAGCAAGGACCCATGCCAGCGAAAAAAGCATCAACAAAAGGGAAAGCAAAGCGCTCAGCCGCATCCAAAGCGACAGGCGCCGCTTCTTCCCTCATCATCAGGGGCGCAAGGGTCCACAATCTCAAGAACATCGATATCGAGCTGCCGCATCAATCGTTGATCGTTATCACCGGGGTGAGCGGTTCCGGAAAATCGAGCCTGGCGTTCGATACCATTTATGCGGAGGGACAGCGCCGCTACGTGGAGAGCCTTTCCGCATATGCCCGGCAGTTTCTCGAGCGCATGGACAAACCCGACGTGGATTTCATCCAGGGCATCGCACCCGCCATCGCCATCGAGCAGAAAACCACGAGCCGCAATCCCCGCTCCACTGTGGGCACCACCACGGAAGTCTACGATTATCTGCGCCTGCTGTACGCGCGCATCGGCAAGACATATTGCGTGAACGACGGTGAGCTCGTGCAGCGCGACTCCGTGCGAACGGTCATGGAGCGCTTCGAGACGCTGAAAGACGGCAGCAAGCTGTACATCATGTTTCCCATGCACGCGCATGAGGGACACAGTATGGAGGATGAACTCGAGAATCTGCGCAAGCAGGGCTTCATCCGCATTGTCGTCGGCGACGAGCTGATCAATCTCGAGGAAACTGACACACTGGAGGTGGAGAAAGACGAAGTCCTGGTGCTCGTCGACCGCCTCGTGTGGCGTGCGGGGAAGGACAGCGGACGCTACTCTGATTCCCTGCAAACCGCCTTTGTCGAGGGGGACGGCTACGTGCGCGTGCGACTGCTCGAAAATGGCGAGGAATGGGCGTTTAATTCCCGCTTCGCCTGCAGCGTCTGCGGCACGGCGTATGCCGAACCCGAACCGCAGCTGTTTTCCTTCAACAGTCCCGCCGGTGCCTGTCCCACCTGCCAGGGCTTCGGCCGGACAACCGGCATCGATCCGAATCTCGTCGTTCCCAACGTGAACAAAACCCTGGGTGAAGGAGCGGTACAGCCCTGGAGCACTCCAAAGCACAGCAAGCATCAGCGCGACCTCGAACGCGTCGCGCATGAGCATAACATCCGCCTCGATGTGCCCTATCGTGAACTCGAGGACAGGGAAAGGGATTTTGTCTGGGACGGTGCGAAAGGCTTCAAGGGGATTCGCGGCTTCTTCAAGATGGTGGAATCCAAGAACTACAAGATGCACTACCGCATTCTCATGGCACGGTACCGTGGGTACACCACCTGTGAAAGCTGCGGTGGTTCACGGCTGCAGCCTCATGCGCTCGCCGTGCGTGTTGCGGGACGCAGTCTTGGCACCCTGGTCAGCATGCCCATTGATCGCCTGCATGCGTTTTTCGATGACGTGGAACTCACTGCCTTCGAGATGGATGTGGCGGGACGCATCATGACGGAAGTCCGCAAGCGCCTGCGCATCCTCACGGAAATCGGACTCGGCTACCTGACCATGGATCGCCTCTCGCACACCCTTTCGGGTGGTGAGGCGCAGCGCATCAACATCGCCACGTCGCTCGGCTCCTCACTGGTCGGCTCCATGTATGTTCTCGACGAACCGACGATCGGTCTGCACCCGCGCGACAACACGCGCCTCATAAGCATTCTGCAGTCGCTCCGTGACAGCGGGAATACCGTAATCGTCGTCGAGCACGACGCCGAAATGATGCAGGTCGCCGATATGATCGTCGACATTGGTCCTCTCGCCGGCGAAAACGGTGGAGAAATCGTAGCCGCGACGACGCTCGGACAGCTCAAGCGCAGAAAGCAATCGCTCACCGGTCAGTACCTCAGCGGCAAACTCACCATTCCGATTCCAACGTCCCGCCGTAAAGGCAAAAGCCGCATGACGATTCAGCAGGCCCGGCAGAACAACCTTAAGGAAATCGACGTCCGCATCCCGATCGGCGTGTTCACCTGCGTCACCGGTGTGAGCGGCTCGGGGAAAAGCACGCTGGTGCATGATATCCTGTATGGTGGATTGAAAAAGGAAATCGATGGCGCGTTCGAGGAAGAGATCGGCAGTTTCTCGGGCTTTTCCGGTCACAAGCGCATCAAGCATGTAGAGATGGTGGACCAGTCGCCGATCGGACGCACACCGCGCTCAAATCCCATCACCTATCTGAAGGCTTTCGATGGCATACGGGATCTCTTCGCTTCCACCCCGGCTGCGAAATTGCGCGGATACGCTCCCGGCGCCTTTTCCTTCAATGTGCCCGGGGGACGCTGCGACGTGTGCGAAGGCGATGGATCGATCAAGGTGGAAATGCAGTTCATGGCGGATCTCTATCTCGAATGTGAATCCTGCAAGGGCACGCGCTACAAAAAGGAAATCCTTGACATCCGTTTCAACGGAAAGAATATTGTAGATGTGCTGAACATGACGGTGACCGAAGCCCTTGTGTTCTTCGAAAGCGTCCCACGCGTGGCGAACAAGCTGCAGGTGCTCGACGATGTCGGACTCGGATACATGCGCCTGGGACAGTCTGCCACGACGCTTTCCGGCGGGGAAGCGCAGCGTCTCAAGCTTGCGCTGCACCTGTCTTCACGCAGCGACGGACACACCCTGTTCATTTTTGATGAACCGACGACAGGACTGCATTTCCACGATGTGAGCAAACTGCTCAATTGTTTCAACGCGTTGATAGAAGCCGGTCACAGCGTACTCATCATCGAACACAATCTCGATGTCATCAAATGTGCTGACTGGCTGATAGATCTTGGTCCGGAGGGCGGCGAACAAGGTGGAGAAATCGTTGCTGAAGGTACACCGGAAGACGTTGCCAAGGTCGCTTCGAGTTACACAGGCCGCTTCCTCCGCGAAATCCTGGCAGCAGGATAGCACAACACTGTTTCAGGCGTCCATTAAGCACTGGAGAACATATGGCAAACACTATCAGCTGGTTTGAAATCCCTGTTGAGGGATTCGACCGGGCCAAGCGTTTCTATGAGAAGCTGCTCGGCATCACCATCGAAGAGCAGGAAATCGGCGGCGCGCTGTTCGGTTTCCTGGGTAACTGGCAGGAGGAAGGCGTCACAGGCGCCATCGTCAAACATGAATGGTACATGCCGTCCGAACAGGGCGTCATGATTTATCTCAACGCCGGTGAGGATCTCAATCCCATGCTCACGCGTGCGGAAGCCGGCGGCGCGCAGGTGCTGATGCCGAAAACGCAGATCTCCGAAGACGTCGGCTACATGGCGGTCTTCCGCGATACGGAAGGAAATCGCATCGCACTGCATTCCCCGCACTAACCGGCACATTATTTTATGCCCTTTCTTGGAGAATTCAGCGCACTGCTGACCGCATTTCTGTGGTCGGGAACATCCATGGTATTCACCGAGGCGACCACACGCGTCGGCTCCATTCAGGTGAATATTTCACGCATGATACTTGCGCTCGTGCTGCTGTTGCTTTCCGTTCTGGTCATGGGGCTCGACCTGCGCATGTCATCCTCGCAGCTGCTCAACCTGACGTACAGCGGCATCGTCGGACTCGTGCTCGGCGACAGTTTCCTGTTCCGGGCCTTCAAGGATATCGGTGCACGCGTGTCCATGCTCGTGATGTCGCTCGTTCCCGGGTTTACCGCCCTGATGGCGTTGGCCTTCCTCGATGAGTCGCTTTCGCTGCAGGTGATTATCGGTATGGTCGTCACCATCTCCGGTGTGGCCATCGTCGTACTCGAACGGCGTCCCGCCGCCGCGGAGCGGTACAACGTGACACCGAAAGGACTGCTGTTCGCATTGCTCGGTGCGATGGGACAGGCTTCAGGACTGATATTCGCCAAGCTGGCCTTCGTCGAGGCTCCCATTCACGGACTCGTCGCAACCACCGTGCGCATCGGTACGGCCGTGATTATCTTCCTCCCCGCGGCGCTGCTGCTGCGCTGGTACCGCAACCCGTTCACCGTGTACAAGAACAATCCGACCGCATTTGGATACACTGCCGCAGGTGCCGTGCTGGGTCCCTTTCTCGGCATCACCTTCAGCTTCATCGCCATCGCGTATACTGAAGTTGCGGTGGCAACGACCATCATGGCACTGCCACCCATCATCATGCTTCCCCTTGTGCGGTACTTCTACCATGAAAAATTGAGCCTGCGCGCCATCGGAGGCGCCGTCGTCGCGGTGGCTGGTGTGGCCGTCCTTTTCCTTCGCTGAACCGGTTTCCTGGAAATACTGACAGGAGAATACAACGACTCCCGACTGGCTGACATACCTGTTTCTCATCGCCGCCGGGTTCATGGGCGGACTCGTGGATTCCATGGCCGGAGGAGGCGGGTTGATAACACTGCCCTCCCTGCTCGCGGCGGGTGTGCCGCCACATATCGCACTTGCGACCAATAAGGTTCAGAGCGCCATCGGAACCACGGTAAGCACATTGCGATACATTCGCAGCGGATACGTCCTTCTGCGCCTCGGGATCCTGGGCTTCGCGTGTTCTTTTGCGGGCAGCTACTCAGGCGCGTGGACGGTACTGCGTGTCCCGGCCTCCTCGCTCAACGCCATCATACCCATTCTCATCGTCATCGTTGCTGCGGTAACCTTCCTTCGCAGGGATTTCGGGATGAAAGACGAGAAGCGGGACCTTCGTCGCATGCATTACCTTATCGCGGGACTGTTCGCTTTTGTACTCGGCTTTTACGACGGGTTCTTCGGTCCTGGAACCGGCTCTTTCCTCGCTTTCGGCTTCGTGCTTATTTTCCGCTTCGGTTTTCTGCGGGCCACGGCGCATGCGAAACTCCTCAACCTCGCCAGCAACTATGCCGCCATCCTGGCTTTCGTGGTCGGCGGGGAGCTGTACTGGCATATCGCGCTGCCCATGGGCGTGGCGAATCTCACCGGCGCATGGACGGGAGCGGGACTTGCGATCCGCGGCGGCAGCAAGGTAATCAAACCTGTATTTGGCGCTGTTCTCATGGGATTGCTGGTAAAAATTGTCTTTTTCTGACGCGGTGGGGCGACGTCCAGCTACCTTGCTTGTTGCCACACCAAGTGATAAGTTGTTTTGCTTCACAACCTTTGGCACAAGCATGAAAACTGTACTTTCTCTTCTTGCCATCACCGCCGTGCTTTTCGCTGCCTGCTCCTCAGGCAGTGACAGTGGTGACATGTTCTCCAAGGCACGCGGTCTCGAGGAAGACGGGAAGGCAACTGACGCACTCGCTCTGTACGAGCAAATCGTCAAGGACACACCGGATGCAGAAGAAGCACCGGAGGCGCTGTTCCGTTCCGCAGCACTGTATTACAACGAACAGAAAGACAAACTCAAGGCCGCGACGACGTACGAGCTGGTCGCTGAAAAATATCCGCAGAGCACGTTTGCGCATCGCGGGCTTTTCATAGCCGGCTTCACGTATGCAAACGAGCTCGGGAATTACGAGCGCGCGCGCGTGGCGTATGAAAAATATCTGCAGCAGTATCCGGACAGTTCCATGGCGGAAACCGCGCGTTTCGAACTCGAAAACCTCGGGAAAACGCCGGAAGAGCTGCTCGAATCCCTGCAGAACTCTTCGCCGCAGGCCTCTGAATAACCATTGCCCATGAGACAGGACAACAGAAGCACATATCTGCGTCCCGATGTTGTCTCCCGCCTTTCCACCATGGAGATGCGGGCACGCCTGGTGGTGGAAGGATTCATCACGGGCCTGCATAAAAGTCCCTATCACGGCTTCAGTGTCGAATTCGCCGAACACCGGCAGTATATGCCAGGCGACGAAATTCGCCGTATCGACTGGAAGGTGTACGGTCGTACCGACCGGTACTACATCAAACAGTTCGAGGAAGAGACGAATCTCAAGAGCTATCTCGTTCTCGACACCAGCCGTTCGATGGAGTTCAAGTCCGAAGGCAACATCACGAAGCTGCAATACGCCTCCTACCTCGCCGCCGCCCTGTCATACCTGATGATGCGGCAGCAGGATGCGGTGGGACTGCTCACCTATGACGAGCAGCTGCAGAAATTCATGCCGCCGCATTCCACGAAAGTCTACCTGCAGACCATTCTTCTCGAACTTGAAAAGCTGCAGGCGGCACATGCCACGGGTACGGGACGCGCGTTGAACATGGCTGCCGAACGGCTGAACCGCCGCGGACTCGTCATGATTTTCAGCGATCTCTTCGACGATCCCGACCAGGTGCTGAGCGCACTCAAACATTTCCGCTACAACCAGCACGAAGTTATCCTTTTCCACATCCTTGATCCGCGGGAACGGAATTTCGATTTCGGACGTGACGCGATTTTCCGGGATATGGAAAACAATGAAGAGATGATGACGCAGCCCTACCAGATACAGCGTGCTTACCAGGAAGCCATGCGTGATTTCATCGCCCGCTACAAGAAGGAATGCCGCGAGCAGCGCATTGACTACGTCCTGCTCGATACCGCAACCCCGTTCGATACCGCCCTGTTTGAATACCTGAACAAACGACGCAAAATAGGGGGATAACCGTTCTCCCGTTGAATCTGCTACAGAGGTACCTCCCATGAAATATTTCCGCTACCCCGTTCTCACCGTCTTCCTGCTCGCCATGGCGCTGCAGGGCTGCGACGTGAAAGCCGTAAACGAACCGGGTCAAGACATCCAGGCTCCCACCATCGGTTTCACCACCCCGACAAGTGCGGATTCCCTTTCCGTCGGAACGGTGGACGTCATTGTCACCGTCTCGGACAATGATGCTGTACAGAAAGTCGAGATTTCCCTCGACGGCACAGTGTTCGCCACACTGACCGGCGAACCCTGGCAGAGCAGCTTCGAGGCAGAACCGCTATCCGAAGGCAGCCATGAATTGAAGGCCGTTGCCTACGACGCCGCCGGCAATATGGGGCAGACCAAGCTGACCCTTAAAAAAGGTGATACACAGGTCGAAGAAGTGCCACGCATGTCCCTGATGGAAATCGTCACCAGTGCCAATTGCGGTCCCTGTGCACCCCAGAATGAAACCTGGCATACCGCCATGCAGTCAGCAGTGTACAGGGAACGTGTCGCCACCATCAAGTATCACGTCTGGTGGCCGCGTTCCACCGACGAGCTGTGGCATCACAGCTCGGAGTGGTCGAAGCCGCGCGTGGATTATCTCTTCGATCCCATTCCGCCTGCGCAGTACGGTGCACCGAACGGCTGGGTCGGTGGAGAAATGATTTCGAACAGAGCGTCAAACTGGATTTCTTCCACCGACGTGGATATGCAGAAACCTGCCGGCGCGAAGATCGAGCTCGAGAGTTCAAAAGAAGGAAATGTCATTTCCCTGACCATTCGAGTAACGGGAATCAGTACGTCCGGATATTCCGATCTGCGCCTGCATACTGCGGTGACGGAGAGCGAGATAGAATACAACGACGGAAACGCCGAGAATATTCACTATGAAGTTATGCGTCGCATGTATCCTGACGCCCAGGGTGAAACCGTAACCATCGGAAACGGACAGCTGTCGACCTTCCAGCGCAGCATTACCATTGATGACGAATGGAATGCGGATCATCTCGAAGCCGTCGTCTTTCTCCAGAGCAAGGGCAGCAAGGAAGTGCTGCAGGCCGCAAAGCTCGAACTCTGATTTCCCCTCCCCCGAATCATTTCCCTGAAATTCGTCAGCCGTGCCGTGTCGCTTCATACAGCGACACGGCGACGGCATTGGCGACATTGATGCTGTCAACCCCGCCGCGCATGGGAATGGTGAATTGTTCATCGCACAACGCCAGCGCTTCAGGGGTCAGTCCTTCCGCCTCGCTCCCGAACAGCAGACAGATTTCTCCACCCATCTCCCGCTGCTCACGCAGAACGTGCGCACCACCCCGCGGTGTTGTCCCGACAATGCGCCAGCCGAGTTCCTCCCTGCAGCGCTGCAGCGTTTCGAGCAGATGTTCACAGCGGTGAATGCGCAGCGAGAACACATTGCCCAGCGATACGCGCACGCTACGCCGCAAATAGGGACTGCAGCTGTCACTTCCCACCACCATGCTGCCGACGCCGAACGCCGCACAATTCCGCAGTATCATCCCCATATTTTCCGCATCCGCCAGTCCCTCCAGCGCCACGTGAACCTTCCTGCCGTGTGCGCCACCGCGCAGATCCTCGAGTGTGGGATTCGGAGGCTGCGGCGCGGCGGCAAGCAGTCTCTGATGCAGGGAAAAGCCGACGATGCCATCGAGCAGCGCGTCATCACCGAGATACACTGTCGTGGCGGCGTAGCGCTGATCCTGCAGCAGAGGTTCGAGCGCATGCAGCCATGATTGGTTCATCAACAGCGAAATCGGCACGAGCTCGGATTGCAGCAGTGCGCGCACAGCTTTTTCTCCTTCGGCGACGACATGATCGCCTTTCCAGTGCTGCGTGCGCTCGCGCAGGGTGCGGTAGGGTTCCAGTTCCGGGAGGTCGAGTGTATCGATGTGCTGCAGCTGCATGTGCTTCCTACATCACGAAATATTTGAAAAGATAAATGATCGCACCCACCATTCCCCCGACCACGGCGCCGTTGACACGGATGAACTGGAGGTCTCCGCCGACCTTTTCTTCTATCTGCCGCACCAGCTGTTCGTCGTCGAGACGGGCGAGGTTGCGTTCGACAATAGCGCCGATTTCTCCATGATAGCGCTCGACGATATCCGCCGCCCGCTCACGCAACCATGTATCCACCCGCGCCTGCGCATCGGGATTGGATCCAAAGCGCTGGAGTCCACGGTCCATCGCAGCGGCGATCTGCTGCATGATGATGGAGTGTTCCGCCTCGATATCGCGCAGCAGCCAGTCGCGCACACGTGCAATCGGTGCCCGCAGCAGTTCCGTCGCCTGTTCTCCCTCGAACATTTCCATGCGCCATGCATGCACATGCTCGCGCAGCAGGCCGTTGTCTTCCAGCGTCGCGACAGCGCCGGTCAGCCAGCGCTCGAAATCAGCGCGCGCCGGATGCGCCTCATCTTCCTGCATGCGGCGCAGCTCCTCGTTCAGCGTGGCAACGATGGCTTCGGCAAGATCGTCATAGTTGAGGGTGTTCGTACTCTCGGCCATCCACTTGCCGAGGCGACGAAGAGGATTGTCCGCATAGTCCTCCGCCACCCTGCGCAGCTGCGTGATGATGACGCGGCGCACATCCGGCGTCTCCAGCCAGCTCGCTGCCTGTCCGATGGCATGCGTGAACAGTGCACGGTGCCAACCGCCTTCGATGCCGCGCGTCGCAGCGGCACGCATCCAGCGGAGCAGATCGTCGGTCTGGACGTGTGTGCGCAGCATGGCGCCGATGTTTCGTGCCAGGCGCTCGTCCTCAACATCACGCAGCAGCTCGGCAAGAACGCCGCGTAGAAAGCGCAGCAGCGAGGCCCGGTTTTCCTCGCGTTCAAGAGCCCTGAGCAGTGCCGAGGAGATGCTCCAGGAAGAAAAATGCTCGAGTATGGTTTCCTTGGTGAGCCAGCGGTTCTGCACCATGTCGATGATGCCCCCGGTCAGCTTGGCGCGATGCTTGGGGATGATGGCCGTATGGGGAATGCGAAGACCGAAGGGATGACGAAACAGCGCGACGACGGCAAACCAGTCAGCCAGTCCCCCGATCATCGCAGCCTCGGCGAACGCATGCAGCAGTCCGCCCAGGAACGCCTGTTCGAATGGCAGCGTGATAAAAAAAAGCAGTGTCGCGGTGAGAAGCGACACCGGTGCGAGCAGTGTCGTGCGTTTCATATACTATCCACAGTAATCTCTGACAACATACTGCAGTCCCTTCCCGCTGGCAAGCGCCGGGCAGTGCAGCGCCGGGCAGCGCAACGCCGGGGAATCCTCAACAATATGCAGATGTTGCATAAAGAGAACACACAAAGGAGAGCTATGACGCAGACAGGCAAGATTCGCGACGGAGTGTTTGATTTCCCCGATCTCTCGACCCTTCCACCGGATGGGGGAAAGGAATTCAACCGCCTGGTCTTCACCTCCAGTCCCTACCTGCTGCAGCACGCGCGGAATCCCGTACAGTGGTATCCCTGGGGCGATGAAGCCTTCGAGCGCGCGCAGCGTGAGGATAAACCCGTATTCCTTTCCATCGGCTACTCCACCTGCCACTGGTGCCATGTCATGGAACATGAGTCGTTCGAAGACCCGCGCGTTGCCGCCTATCTCGCCGAACATTTCATTTCCATCAAGGTCGACCGGGAGGAACGGCCGGATATCGACGATATCTACATGACAGTCTGCCAGGCGATGACAGGTGCGGGCGGATGGCCGCTGACGGTGTTTCTCACACCGGACAAGCAGCCGTTCTTCGCCGGAACGTACTATCCGCCGGAAGATCGTTTCGGAAGGCCCGGCTTCATGCGTGTCATACAGTCCCTCAGCGACGCGTGGGAAAACGACAGACAGAAAATACTCGGTATCGGTGCGCAGCTGCAATCACAGCTGCGTGACGCTCTGCGTCCCACAGCCGATGAAATCGGGGACGATATTCTCGAACGCGCCGTCAACGGATTCCGATCCAATTACGACAGCCGCTGGGGTGGATTCGGTGCTGCGCCCAAATTTCCCATGGGGCACACGCTCAGCTTCCTGCTGCGCCGTGCGTCGGCCGACAATGATGCGGAGCTTCTGGGCATGGTGGAGGAAACGCTGCTGCGCATGTATCGCGGGGGACTCTGGGATCATCTCGGTGGCGGCTTCTGCAGATATTCCACCGACAGCAAATGGCTGGTTCCGCATTTTGAAAAGATGCTGTACGATAATGCGCTTCTGCTCTCCGCCTATACCGATGCATGGCGGGTGACGCGAAAGGACGCCTACCGGCAGATTGCCGAAGAACTCGTCACCTATATCGAACGCGATATGACAGACACACGCGGCATGTTCTACTCTGCCGAAAACGCCGACAGCGAAGGGGTCGAAGGAAAATTCTACGTGTTCACGAAGGCGGAATTCGACGGCATCGCCGGGGCGGATGCGGAAATGCTTGCGGAATATTTCGGGGTGGAAGCTGCAGGGAATTTCGAACAGGGACAGAACATCCTGCATATCGCTGTCGATCCATACGAATGGGCGCAGCGGCATGACATTTCTTTTGAGGAAGGTTTGGCTCGGGTCGACGCCGCGAAATCCCGCCTCTTCGCGTATCGATCCCGACGCGTCCACCCCTCGCTCGATGATAAAATCCTCACGGCGTGGAATGGACTCATGATCTCCGCGCTCGCACAGGCTGGCAGTGCCTTCGATGATGCGCGCATGACGGAGATGGCGCGCAGGGCAGCGGACGCACTCGTGTCACACATGCTGCGGGATGACGGAACCCTGCTGCGCAGGCTGCGTGGAGACAGCGCGGGCATCGACGGCTTCCTGGAGGACTATGCGTTTCTCTGTGCAGGAATGATCGACCTGTATGAGGCGACGTTTGAAGTACGCTGGCTGCGCACCGCCGTGGAACTTGCGGAGCAAATGCTGCGCAGGTTCAGTGATGAAGAGAGTGCGGCCCTGTTCTTTACTGCGGACAATGCCGAGAGGCTGCTGGTACGAAGTATGGATGCGCAGGATGGCGCGCTGCCCTCTGGCAACAGTGTCGCGGCGTTGAGCCTGCTGCGCCTCGCGCGCATGACGGGACGCAGTGATTTTGAAGCGCGGGCCGAGGGCATCGTGCACGCATTCGGCGCACAGATCTCCCGCACACCCACCGGCAGTACCGTCATGCTCATGGCCTGGGATTTCGCCCGCGCCGCGGGAAAGGAGATCGTCCTCGCTGCCCCTACGCGAGAGGCGGCAGCAGAGCTGCTCTCTGTGGTCCGTGAACATTTCCTACCGAACAGCGTCATCCTTCTGCGTACGGATGAGGAAGGCGATGCTCTCAGCGCACTGGTTCCGTTTGTCGCAGACATGAAGGCCGTCGACAATGTGCCGACGGCCTGGGTGTGCAGAAATTTTGCCTGCGATCTTCCGGTGCAGCGCGCCACCGCACTCGGTCCACGCCTGAGGAAGTGATCCTATGCATGCACTCCGCCAATGATCCGCGTGAACTGTCCGGCAGGCGTGTGCGGAACGCAGAACCGGTCAGCGAAACTTCACTTCGGCTGACGCATCTTCATGATAGTGGATGGAGTGACCCGGTACCCATTCTCCGTTCTTGAGATACTCGCTCGTCCCGAGCATGGATCCATCCTCCTGCAGCACACTTCGGCTGCGCACCTCCGTGATGCCATTCTGATTACCCGTGACCTTTTCATGCGCGGTATAACCATCTTCATTGGCCACGATCGTGCCATGCGTCATGAAACCGGCAGTGGTGAAGTAATAAAACTGCAGTTCCTCTTTCTCACGATTCCAGTACAGCATGGTTTCGCCCCCGTATTCTCCGTCGTTGACCGAGTGGAGAATGCGGATGGCTTTTCCGTTGAGCGCGCGCTCCCAGCGTGAGACATCCCATGCTTCCTTTTCCGCTCCATCTTCACTGAGTTTCCCCTTCCAGGTTTTTCCAACCATGGGTTCGAACACGCGCAGTTCCTTGTCCAGTTCCTGCGCCTGCAGAGAGGCCACGCAGATAAATGCGAGCAGTAACGTAATGCCGGGTTTCATGTATTTCATAGACACCTCTTCGATAGATTGATCTGCCATGAAAGCATCAGCGGCTGGACTCGATCTCACTCACGATGCGATCGGCCTTATACACATGCCGGAGGCTTTCCAGGATTCCAGCTGAATGCACTGAGATGGTGCGATTCCCTTTATCCGGCGCAAAGATGAATTCACCGGGCAGGGATTCAATATTTCCGTCGAATGCGAGTCCGACGATCTCTCGATTGACGTTGATGACAGGACTCCCGGAATTCCCTCCGATGATATCACAGGTGGACACAAAGTTCATCGGCGTGTCCGCGTCGAAATCCCCGGGTACGTTTTTCCACTTTGGCGGAAGATCGAAAGCGTTGCCATTCATCATGGCATCCCATGCCAGATCCGACTGCGCGAAAGAAATGTTGCGGTCGAACATCCCGTGGAAGGTTGTGATCGGGGGAGCGATGGTACCGTTGTATACATAACCCCTGACCACACCGTCGGAGATGCGAAGGGTGAACGTGGCATCGGGCGGCACATGGTCGCCGTACACTGCGTAAAGGGCGCGTCCCATGTCGCCGCGCAGTTCCTCGAGACGCGTTGCCAGCGGCGCACTCGTCGCGGCCGCAGTCTTTGCACGGCGAAGCATCTCTGCGGCAAGCGGGAGAAACGGGTCGGAACTGAAGGCCTGTTCATCCTCAAGCAGCGCTGCAACCGCTGCGCTGTCGTCAAGCACGCTCGCTTCAAGGAGACGGTCTGCCGCCTGCTCCGGCGTCAATCCACCGAGTACTTCGCTCATCAGGGGATCGGTTTCGTCGAGCGTATGCTGCATGAGCGCGAGCTGACGCTGCAACGTCATGCGCTCTATCTGCGCAACGGTTTCCAGGGGCTGTGCCAGTTTACGGCGAATAAGTGTCGCGGAGTTGCCGCGGTACATTTCCTGGCGCTCCTCCTCGGGCAGCTTCATCTGTTCGAGATACATCACAAGCTGTGCTGCACGTGCGACGTGCGCGCTTACGCCAAGTCCGTTCGTGCGCATCGCAAGCAGGTCGCGTCCGACAGTGCGACGCTTCGCGGTGTTGTCAGCAATCTCTGTCCAGAGGTCGCCGAACTCATCCGCCATGGCGGCATCCTTCATGACAGCCGCCCGGAAACGCGTATCGAAATCCCGGCGCCGCTGAATCAGCTCATCATCCTGCAGTCCCAACAGACGGCCGTAATACGCCTCCTGTCCATTGACCACACCGAAAAATTCATCGAAATATCCGGCGGCATCTTCCGGATGCGCTTTGATCCACTGCTCGAGGATCTCCTTGCGATCGGTCAGCAGCTGCACGAGGTAGGGCACGCGAATATCGCGCTCGAATGTCAGCATATCCGCGGTGACGAGGCGGCCTGTACGTCCCGGATTCCCGACGACGAAAATGGGGTCACCCGGTGCCGCACCTTCCCTGCTCCAGCGAAAATAATGTTTGGGTTTGAGCGGCTTGCCGTTCTCGTAGACACGAAACAGGTCACAGTCGAAGCTATAGCGGGGGTAGGACCAGAAATCGTAGATCCCGCCGAAGAAGGCGAAGGAAAGTTCGCTTGAAAACACCAGGCGCACATCGTCGTAGCGGCGATAGCGATACGCGGAGTAACGCGCTCCGCTGTAAAACGTGACCACCTGGCAATACATGTCATCGCCTTTGAGCCGTTCCTCGATTTCGCCGATTTTACTGTCGCGCAGCTGAAAAGCCTGTTCCGCGCTTTCCCCGGCGGCCATCGCGCCGGCGACTTCCTCCGTGACATCGATGATTTCCACGAGCTGGTCGACATACAGTCCGTCAACCCGGCGTTCATCCTCCTGACGCGCAGCATAGAAACCGTCTTTGCGCAAATCCTCTCCCGGTTTCGAGACGGAAATTACCGCATCGATGCCGCAGTGATAGTTTGTCATCACGAGTCCGCTGTTACTGACGAAGGATGCGGAACAATGGTTCGCAAATCGCAGGGCGGACATGCGGACATCCTCAAACCAGGATGCCTCGGGCGTAAAGCCATAGGTCTGGGTGAAATATTCGACAGGTGGACGATCAAACGTCCACATCGTTCCGTTTTCCAGAACGAACTCGGATTGTTCCTGGGCAAGGAGTTGGGAAGTGAATGCAAGAATGAAAATCAGGGGAAGGATGCAGCGGCGCAGCGACATGGATGGTATCCGTCGATTGTGAAACGACAAGGTGTGGAACAAAGAAAATACGCAATGCCCGGGCGAAATGTCAGTCCTGAAGCAGGCCTTTCTTGCGACGCACGAAACGCCAGCTTCTAGCGTCCCTCCCATTCACCCCGGATATCCGGGCTGTGAGTCCGCCCCTGCCGTGCCGTTCGTATTCAATGCGCACGGGATAATCATGTGCGTGATTTTCAAAGCGGACGAAAGTAGGACTGCACTCGACCAGCAGAAATTCCGTCGTCTTGCCCCCCATTGGCGCGGCGATATAGAAAACGCTGTCAGCGCGCTGTTCAATACGCAGATACTCGAAAAAACTGCGGGATCCCTTCACATCCCTGTGCATTCCGAGCATCATGCCCCCCGCAGCCGATGTCCAGTGTTCCTCCGTCTCAGCCTTCCCCTCCAGCTCCCAGCTCCCTGCCATCCACTGCAATGCATCGATCTCGCATTGCGCCCGGGCATGACTGAAGAGAAACAGAAGCAGCGGGATGCCAAGAGCAACCCGCTGCAGTATCACAATGCGGAACGCGAGCATCGAAATCAGTGCTTACGGTAATACTTCATGGCTTCCGGCAGCGCCTTCTGGATATCCCTGATACGCGTCTCGTCGGAAGGATGCGTGCTGAGAAATTCCGGCGGAGCAGAACCGTTTTTCATCGCCGCCATGCGCTGCCAGAATCCGACGGCCTCATTCGGGTTATATCCCGCCATGGCCATGAAAATCAGTCCCAGCTCATCTGCTTCGCTCTCCTGCAGACGACTGAACGGCAGCAGAACCCCGACCTGGGCGCCGACGCCGAACGCCGTCATCCAGAGTGCGCGCGTCTGCTCCGGTTTCTCCGAGAGCGCTTCAGACAGGGCCATGCCGCCAAGCTGTGTCAGCAAACCCTGGCTCATGCGTTCATTTCCATGCTCGGCGATGGCGTGGGCAATTTCATGTCCCATCACCACTGCCAGTCCAGTTTCGTCCCTCGTGATGGGAAGAATGCCTGTGTAGACGACGACTTTTCCGCCGGGCATACACCAGGCATTGACTTCCGGACTCTCGACGAGGTTGAATTCCCACTTGTACCCGGAAAGTTCATCCGACATTCCTTTCTGCGCGAAATAGCGTTCTACGGCGTTCTTGATTCCAGTCCCGACCCGCCGTACCATCTGCACTTTGCTCATGTCACCGCTCTGGCGGTGCGACTGCATGAATTCGCCGTATTGCGACGCGCTCATGGACAGCATGGTAGAGGAGGGGATCAGGTTGAGCTGCCGGCGTCCGGTTACCGGAACGGTACCGCAGGCGGACAGGAAGAATACCGAGACAAGGAGAAGGCTGACGGGTATCAGCAAACGTGTGCGAATCATGGGAAGGCTCCCTTCAGGTGAAAATGTATATACTCATTCAACCGCGATGCAGGCATTCAGGTTTCCATGCTGGCATCTATTTCTTTTCGAGCATGTCTTTGAGCCTGGTCAGGCGCGCGCGCCATTCTGCTTTCGCCATCTCCGCTGCCTCCGCATCCGGCAAACGGCCATGATTGACCGTCACCTGACTTTTCTGCTCACCCTTCGCATAACACATGACATCGAGCGAAGAACTGCCGTCTGTCCACGTAATGCGAAGGCTGCTGTTTTCCGTTTTTTTACGAATGGTAATGGTCTCAGGCAGCCAACGTTTCCGTGTCCTGCCATCCGCCCAGGCACCATAGACCTTCGCGACGGGTACTGCAATGGTTTTGCTGACCCCGATCTGAAATCCGTCCGTTTTCTCATGCTTTTCCCGCATGCCCCGTGCCTGCTCATAACTGACGGTGACCATTTGCTGCCACCATCCGTTCAGTCCGCCCTCTTCGCGCAGCAAAGCAACGATTTCCTTATGCGAACACAGCTGCGCACCGGCGGCGTCGAGTATGGCGAACCACTGCTTCCAGGACTTTCCCGTGCTTTTCAGAACAGCGTCGTCGCTGATCGTGGGCGATATTCCACGCTTGTTTTTCATCTGCAACAGGTCTTGTGAGGGACAGGACAAAGTACAATGCGGTGCGGGAAAATGCCAACCTGTGGCCGTCCGCGTGCGCAGGCGCTCGTTCAGCTTACGGCGTGCTGCCGGTGGTACAATCCGCATCCATTTCCTGCATGGCTTCGCGTACGGCATCATGCAGCACAGAGCGAAAGCGGGGGAGCTTCTTGTTACTGCGTGTGGGATAGACGCGGTTGGTGAGGAAAATGACTGCCATGTTGGCAACCGGATCGACCCAGATCGAGGTTCCGGTAAAACCCGTGTGCCCGTACGACTTCATGGAAAAATAGTGGCCGGAAGATGAACCCGACACGGATCGGGTATCCCACCCCAGTGCTCGCGTGCTCGCGGTCGACTGTCTGGTCGTAAACTGCCGCACAGTGGCTTCGTCAAAATAGCGCACGCCATCGAACGATCCACCGTTCATGAGCATACGTACGTAGCGGGAGAGATCCCCGGCATTGGAGAACACGCCCGCATGTCCCGCCACGCCCCCGAGCAATGCCGCGTTCTCGTCATGCACTTCCCCCTGTACGAGACGCTTCCGCCAGTAATCATCCACCTCGGTCGGGGCGCATTGCGCACGAAGGGAATCAGGGGGAAGAAACATGGTGTGCTGCATCCCGAGGGGCTGCCAGAACTGCTCCCGCACATAGCGATCAAGTGAAGAACCGGTGATACGTTCGATGACTTTGCCGAGGGTGATCATACCGAGATCACTGTACACCGTGCGGCTGCCCGTTGCATACACGGGCGCAGCCTGCATGATGCTGTCCAGCACCACTTCCCCTGACGACGTATGCTGATAGAACAACCTGTACGCCTCGAGTCCGCTGTTGTGCAGAAGCAGATTGCGAATGGTGATATGTTCCTTCCCATGTGCGCCGAATTCGGGAAGATAATACGCTACACAGCTGTCGAGTGCGAGACGTCCTTCATCAACCAGCCGCATGACGGCCGCGCTCGTCGCCACAACTTTCGTAAGGGAGGCGAGATCGTACAGCGTCTCCGATGTGACGGGTGGGGAAGCGCTGTCATACGTCAGTGCGCCGTAATTACGGGAATACAGCACCCGGCTGCCACAGATCACCGCAAGCTGCGCACCCGGAAACGCATGTTCCGCAATTTTATCGCGCACAAGTGCATCCACGCCCGCAAATGCAGCATCCGTGCTTGCACGCGCGGGAACGACGTCCATATGGAGTCCGCTGCCAAGCGCAAAGCGCGCCGGGATATGCACGGGCAGTTGTCCGGTCGCTTCGATCTCTCCGCTCAGCGCTTTCACGGCAGCGCGGACCGAAGGCGCGTCATCACCATACAGGAGCAACTGTGCCGGAAAGACGTCGGACATGGCGACGATATACGGAGAACCAAAGGCGAGAAGCACCGCAGGTTTTTGGCGCAATGCTTCCTTCTGCAGCAGTTCCTGCTGCTCATCGGAGTACCCGATACTCCCGCTGCCTTCGGCGACGGTAATGTAGGAAGAGACCAGCAGCAGATCCATCTGTGAAAGGGAATCGCGCATCCAGGTGGCGGCTTCCTTTGCCTTGCGATTGGGCAGAAGGACACTGCTCACCATGGCGCCGCGTGCCTCGAGTTCCCTTCGCAGCACAGCCGCTGCCGCTGGTTCACTGCGCCGCACGACGCTGATGACGCCGATATGTTTGCCCGCAAGTGACTGGGGCAGGAGTCCGTCATCGTTGCGTAGCAGCGTGGCAGCGCGTTCAGCGATGCGTTCCGCAAGACGCCTGTTGCGCGCGCGGCGTTCGAGACGTGTACGAGTGGAATCGACAGGCATGCGGTGCTTCTGCGCCCATTGCTTGAAGCCCAGCACGCGGCGCACCGAACGCATGACGAGCATGCTGTCGAGTTCACCTCGAGCCATTGCGGCACCAATCGAGTCAATGCTCTCGTCAATGTCGCCGGGAATGAGAAGCACATCCGCGCCTGCGCGCAGTGCCGCGGCGGGAAGATTCGGGATACCGGTTCGCGTCAGCGCTTTCATGTTCATCGCGTCGGTCACGACGAGCCCGCGAAACTGCATTGTCGTTCGCAGCAGTGAGTCGAGCACGATACGCGACAGCGTCGCAGGCAGTGTGCTGTCGCCGGTCACCGCGGGCACAGCGATATGCGCCGTCATCACACCGAGCACGCCGGCATGCACGAGGCGACGGAACGGGAACAGCTCAAGGCTGTCGAGCCGCTCGCGCGCAGCTCCGGTGAGCGGCAATCCGGTATGCGAATCGGTATCCGTGTCTCCATGACCCGGGAAATGTTTGGCGGTAGCGATAAGTCCGCCGTCCTGCATGCCACGCATATAGGCCTCCGCCATATCGGCCACCAGCTCGCGGTCACCACCAAAAGAGCGGATGTTGATCACAGGATTCGCGGGATTGCTGTTGATATCGGCGACGGGCGCATAATTCATCTGGAAACCGAGATCCAGCGCCTCTTCGGCAACAGCCTTGCCTGCGCGGTATGCGAGATCAGGACTGCGCGTGGCACCGAGTCCCATCATCGAAGGAAACTCCAGCGCACCTTTGAGCCGCATTCCCGGACCATTTTCGAAATCGGCGGAGATCAGCAGTGGTACCGCACTCCACTGCTGCAGGGAATCCACGAGCGCGCGTGCGTCCTCCGCGGTGCCTCGTGAAAGAAGCACACCGCCTACCCCCTGATCACGCACCGCATGCCTGAGCGTACGCAGCGTTTTTTCTTCAAGATTGGTAAAGGAAAATGGGACGAGGAGCTGGGCAATTCGTTCACGGGGAGTGAGCCGCGCCAGCGTCTGATCGATCCACGCTGAGCGCGAGACGGGATAGCCACGCACGGGAATGTCCTGAAGCAGGCTGTCCGGCGGTACCGCGATATGCTGCTCGACCGTGACTGAATCCGGCGGTGCGGGAACAGTACCCGGAGATGTGGCCTTCTGCGGCGCTTTCGACAGCAGCGAACATCCTGTGGCGAACAGGAAGAGAAGCGCGAGAATATGGAGTCGACGGAACATCAGGCGACGTCGTGTCTCATGTTGTGCAGCGTTCTCAGTCAAGAATTACGAAACAGGACGAAACCTGACGGCTCGGCGTCGTGAGTCGGAACACGTATGTCCCTGCCGGCAGATTCTGTAGTGGCACGCGCAATGTTGTTTCCCGCGGAGCGGGTGGAAGCGCCGGCGAGGCAAGAAACCGTCGTCCCAGCAGATCATAGATTTCCCACTGGAAATATTCCCTGCTGGTCAGTGTCGCGTGCAGCACGCGCGCACCGTTCAGAGAGAGCGGATTCGGATACAGCGCCTTCAGCGCAAGCGCGCCTGCCACCGGCGGAGAATCCGCGGAGGTGGACGTCACGCGTGGGACAAAGATTTCCTGCGCGATGCTATCCACCAGGCCCCTGTTGTTCTCCACAAGGATGGACACGCGCAGTACGCGATCATACGTCGCCGGAAACACGAAGAAGGAATCACGCATAACGGGAGAAAAAGCCTGGGGATTAAGCGCGAGCGCAGGATTTCGTGGCTGCGCGGTCAGCATGTCGGCACCTTCTCCTTCCACACGCACCAGGACGTTGGAGAAGAGCGATGAGAACCATGCGGCATTCTCAACCTTGAAATCGATGACAACCGGATTGTCTTCGTATCCCTGTCCATCCGCCCGCGAAACCAGGCGATCCGGTATATGCACATCCTGAAGATCGAAGGAGAACAGCTCTCCGGGAATGAAGATGTCGTCCTGCACAGGCAGTGCATCTCCGCCGCTGTGAAATACGGTGAAACGGATGACCACCTTCCCGCTGGAGGCATGGGGAGCCGCGTGAAAGTGCCATTCCACTTCCTCTGATGCGCCGGGCGCGATGACAACAGGCGTCGCCTGCACCCTGCCTTCGATCACACTGAGCAGCGGATCGGTGATGGAGACGGCGATGGAATCGAGCTGCAGATCCGCGGTGCCGTTGTTGGCCACGCGTACTGTTTTCAGGAACGGATCGGGACGATAAATGCTGGAAGCGTCTTTCAGCAGCTGCGCGTTGCCAAGGACAGTGACATCGAGTCCTGGCCGCAGGGCGGCAAAGAAGACCGTGGCAGTGGAGACGTCACTCTTCGATCCACCGTGGTGGATGGTGAATTCCAGCGTCGCCGTCTTTTCCACCTCATGCGCATCCGCCCGCAGAGTGAAGGGGATTGCCAGGCTGCTGTCCGGTGGCAGGACGGCCCCCGCATTCCACAGCGTAGGTGAGACGGCATGCAGAAGCGCATCATCCCATTCGAGCCGCACGCTGTCGAGCTGCAGATCGGCGGTACCGCCGTTGTGCACGTGCAGCGTGCGCGTGAATGGATTGGGGGTGTACAAGCTGTCGGGGTCATACGCGAGTGTATCGGGACCGCGCACTTCCGTTTCCAGCACAGGGAACAGTGCCGGTATTTCCACAATATGCTGCAGGGCCTCGGCATACTCGCTGCTCGCATACGCGGTCACGTGCATCGGGATGCGCCGCAGCGTGTCGCGAACATACGCCGAGAAATCCCAGCGCGTGAGCAGACTGTCGCCGGGAACAAGGTCGAAGCCGATATCCCTGCGCAGCGGCTGCGGCGTACTCACACCGTCCATCGGATAGCGCAGGATGAGGGAATCGACACGCACCTTCACATAGCCCCTGTTGTAAAGAATGTACTCCTGTGAAAAGGGATTCGGGGTGTATGTACCGCCAGGCTGATACTGCAATGCATCGGGACCACGGCGCCGCAGTTCGAGCACAGGCTGCAGACCGGGAATGCGCACACTGCCGCTCGCTCGCGCGGTATCTCCGCGATCGCTGACGGCGAGCAGGTGCACGCCCACTACCCTGTCTTTCAGTGCGGGTTCAACGATGAAGGTATCCCTCGCAGCAGGACTGCTGCCTCCCGGCAGAAGGAAATCCGCATGCTGCTGCTCCTTCCATGGCGCGGAAACGATGCCCGTGCCCTGCGTCTGCAGTTTGCTGTACACGAAGCGCGTGTTGTACCAGGCATCATTTCGCACGCGAAAGCGCACTGGTATTTCATCGGACAGCAGCTGCGTTCCGTCAGGTGACCGCGGCAGCGAATCGGGCAGCTGCAGTTCCTCCACGGAAAGAGCATACGGTTTCCCGGGAATCTGCACCGAACGCTGTCCACGATGCGTATACCCTTCATCGTCCGTCACATCAACATGCACATCAAGCTCACGCGGAGCAGAACGGCGCTCCACATCGACGTCCCATGTAAACTCGAGATAGCTGTTCGGGGCAAGCGCTGGAAGAAGGCGCGAGAATGGGTCGGTGCACGACCAGCCTTCCCCCGCAATATCGAGAAGTGCGCTTCCGAGCAGCGTCCACTGCTCACTCGGATTGGTCAGGCGCAGAATGAGCGGGTATGGCAGAGGATGATAAATGGACGCCGTGTCGTATTGCAGACTGCCCGGTCCATGCCAGCTGATGGTGACGGTCGGGTTCATGCCCGGTACCTGAATACCGCTGCTGTCGAGCGACTGCAGCCAGCCACCGGCGAGATCTTTCCCCCGCGCACGAATCACAAACGTATCATTGCGCACACTGCGGGTTGCTGCCGTGTATCGCACACTCCAGTGTTCATAAAGCTTCTGTCCCCCCTGCGCTTCGGGTTCAAGTGGCTGCGCCAGGCGCATGGGATTATCCTGTGACGGCGGATCCAGCTCGTATCCCGGCGGCAGCAGCAATTCGACCGAGACACTGTCTGCTGCGGTACCGCCGGCATTGGAAAAGCGGTAATACACATCGAAAGGGTTTCCGTCGTATCCCAGCGAATCGACGCGGACGCTGAGCGCGGGAATGCCCGATGCTGTGAGACGGAGATCAGGAGGAGCAATTGCAGGCACCGTGAACAATTCGGAAGTCACCGCGCTGTCGTTCGGTGACGATTTCAGCCACACGAACACCCTGTAGTTCTCGGGTGAGAATGCGGGAGGATAGACAATCTTCCAGGCCACTTTCGCGGAATCCCCGGCAGCGACAATATCCGGGACCGGCGCCTTGATACTCGCATCCTGCTCGGACGTATCGAGGGAGAGTCCCGGCGTGAGCACAACACGCGCACTCAGCTGCTGTGACGCACTTTGCCCTGTATTGTAAATCGTCGCCGTTACTTCCAGAGGCAGCGGCGTGTAGGCCTGGGTATTCGGATCGACGCTGATATCAGGGATATCAATGGAAACACTCAGTACAGGCTGTGCGGACAATGACATCGCGCACAGCAACATGCCGGTAAGAAAAGACAGCAGGAATGATCTCATGGTGACTGCAGAAGATGGTGGAGACAGGGATTCAAGCTGTACTTCAATTGTACAACACAAATTACCTATATTCAACAGGTAACGGACGGGAAAGCTGTCCGAAAACAAAAAGATCTGCTATGACACGGAGGAAATCGGCATGCCCATTATCATGGCACACATCCTTGAGGGAAGAGACGACGAGCTGAAACGCCTGCTCATTCGCAATCTCACCGACACCGTGGTCGAAACCCTGAAGGTCCCGAAAGAATCGGTTCGGGTGATTCTTCAGGAAATGGGAAAGGAAGAGTATGGTATCGGCGGGAAGACGGCCAAAGAACTGGGCCGCTGATCAGGAAATCCTTCGTGACAGCATCGAGCCAGGTGCCTGCGCCGCGGCAAAAGACAGCGGCTGCTTGCAGAATATGCAGAAAGCGGGTATGCGCATGGAAACGCGTACCCGCTTTCTGCATATTTTCGCCCGTTGAAGCCGCGTATCAGGGCAGAGTCGTGTTCAGCACCTTTTCTGTCTGTTCATCACGGAACTTCTGCAGCTGCTCACGCAGATCCGCATCCTTCCTGGCCAGGATGGCAACGGCAAGCAGTGCGGCATTGATGGCGCCAGCCTTCCCGATGGCCAGTGTGCCGACGGGAATGCCTGCAGGCATCTGGACGGTGGAAAGCAGGGAATCGATGCCGTCGAGAGCGCTTTTCATGGGAACGCCAAGAACCGGCAGCAGCGTGTGCGCGGCGACGACGCCCGCAAGATGTGCTGCACCACCGGCTGCGGCGATGATCACTTCCGTTCCATTTCCCTCCGCTGCGGAAACCAGCTCCATCACTGCGCCGGGTGTGCGATGCGCCGAAAGGGCGCGACAGAGATGCGGTACGTTGAATTTTGAAAGCGTTTCGTCAGCGTGCTGCATGATGTCCCAGTCAGATTTGCTGCCCATGAGAACGATGACTTTCGGTTGCTGGTCAGACATGAGGGTAACCTCCGAGATGAGTGTGCGATATTCCTTGAAAAAAGAATAACGCCGGAAAACGGCTAAATCGTTCTCCGAAAACCAATTTTCGACAAAAAAAAGCGCCCGCGACAAGCAGGCACGTATACAGGCAAAGCCGAAACGCCACCTCCCTACACTGTCGCGGGCCCTCCTTTCCCTTTTCCCCCTCGGTGACTCCCTCACCAGCTTCTTCCCTCTCCCGCGTTGACCGCTCCCGCCTGTCCCCTCCCTTTCCTCATCATATATTACCGACGGAATGCCCGGGGTGGACAAAATTAATTCAACTTTTTTCAAAAAAAATGGGCTCCCCGATGTGGGGAGCCCTCTAAGGCTAAAGAAAATAATTGCTTATTTCAGGAGAAGCATGGGACGCGTGCGTACATTTTTCTCGCTGCGGAGCTGATAATAATACGTTCCGCTGCGCAGTTCCGAGGCATCGAGCCGAATCGTGTAACTTCCGGCGAGATAATGTCCCGAACCGAGGTCCATCACCAGGCGACCGGTGGCGTCATACAGACTGAGCGTGAGGTCGGAGGGACGCGGGACGTCAATCCTGATGGTCGTGGTGGGATTAAATGGATTCGGATAGTTCTGATAAAGCTTGAGCGAGCCCGGAAGCACGCCGTCATTGCGCTCTACCGAAAGCGTGCGGTCGCATTTGACCGTCAGCGTATCCTCACAGAGCACGAGTCCGTTCGACACCGTCTGCCAGAGTACCGTGAAATCACCGTTGTCAATGGCATTGTTGTCGAAGCATACGAGGAGTCCTTCTAGAATTTCACCCGGAAGAACGCTTCCCGAAGGATTGCGCCAGATTATACGGTTGCCCGAGATCGTATGCGTCCAGTCTTCGGCGTCTTCCACGGTCGAAGCGAAGAAGGTCACATCCGGGGTGAGAATCTCAAGATTGAAACCATTGATGCTGCTCTGTGGAAGATGTTCGTTCTCGACGCGGAATTCAAAGCAGCAGGGACGCTCGGCATTGGAAACCGGGTCGACGACATCGCAGGACACAACCTGGGGTTCGCAGGAAACGCTGCCGGTATCGCAGGAGACGGCACTGCCGTCGTACTCCGTACACCAGGTAAAAGGAATGCGCGTCTCATCCCAGGTGGGCAGCAGATGCAGCACAAAGCCGGAAGCCTCTTCGCCGAAGTCGATTCCCCCTGTTGTAGCCATGAAACGCACCTGTGCTTCGGAGAGCGTATCAATGGTCCAGCCTCCAGGCGCTTCCGCGTTGAGCAGCAGTGTTGCGGGATCTTCAAGTGTGACGGTAAACGCGTCGATACGCGATTGCGGGATGTGCTGGTTGGTGACCGAGAAATCATAGCTGCAGTAATCCTGCGCGGATGCAAACACCACGCTGTCGCCGCGTGCATCCGGAGGAGTGCAGCGCACGCTGTCCACGCCGCAGCACAGCACGGAATCTTTCCATCCCGTGCACCATTCGAACTGCACGGCACTCGCATTGGCGGGCTGAGTCACGTGAACCTGGAAACCGCTGACCATGCCGTCTGCCGGTACGATGGCAGTTGAAGTGGCGAACTGAATTTCGGTTGCTGTGCTGTCGACGATAAACCATTCAAAAGGAACGGCGGTTGAAACGAGTTTCGCGCCAGGCGTCTGAAGACGCAGGGTGAAATCGCTGATCGAGGTCGCGGGTTGATGCAGGTTGACCAGGCCCAGCTCATAGCTGCAGGCCGCTTCGTCCGCATCGATGAACAGCGAGTCACAGCGCGTTTCCACCACCGGCGTGCATTGAAGCGTGAGTGTGTCACAGGTGATTTCCGTCGAACCGCTCAGCGTGCAGCGTGAAATCTGAAAACTGCCGGACGACGGCGGCGTGAACAGCACGCGGAAGCCGATGGCGGAATCACCGGATGCCAGTGGCGCGTCATTCTTTTTGAACTGCACAGTCGTGGATGTGCGTGAATCGTGTTTCCAGCCGGTAATACTGAAGGTGGAATCAATGCGGGCACCCGTGGTGAGGACGCTGATCCTGTACCCATCTATTGTCGAACGCGGGACATGGGTGTTGCGGAAGCCGAACAGGTGGCGGCAATCCCCGAGGTCCGTGTGCAGGAAATCATCCGGCGCATCTTCCTCATGCGGCTGACAGAACGTGGTCGCCAGTCCTTCGCAGCGAATCAACTGTCCCGAGAGCGTGCGCCAGAGCAGGCGTGCGGGACCCGGTTGTCCGTCCGTGCGCTTGACGCAGACGCGAAAACCACCGAGATCCTGACCGGGATTCAGCGAATCGTTCTGCGCCACGAAACTGACGCGTCCCGCAGACTGCGTGCTGACGTCCCACGGACCACTTGCGCTTCCGACGAATTCAATTCCTGCATCAAAAGGCAGCAGCGTGAGTCCGTCAATCGCGCGCTGCGGGGTCCGGCGATTCTGAATGGTAATGTCGTAGCAGCAGCTGCCGACAGGCTGTCCCGGCTGGGAAACCGGTACGACCAGAATACTGTCACAGAACGACTGCAGGGGTTCGCATTCGAGTTCCACGGTGTCACTGCTGGCAAGCTGTCCCGCGAGCTCGGTTTCCCACACAACGCGAAACTGCTGTCCTACGCCGAGAATACGCTCGAAACACAGCGTAAAACCCTCGAGCATGTTGCCAACCTCGAGATCGATCCCGCCTGATTCGAATTCCACAGCCACTGGTCCCTCATCACCGACCTGCCAGGGACCCGTGGATCCGGAGAGAATGGACACACCCGGAGTGATGGAGCGTACGCGGATTTTATCAATAGGGGACTCCGGTTCATGCGTGTTCACGATCATAAAATCGAAACAGCAGCCGGCAGGATCCTTGTCGATGAACGTGACGTCATCTTTCTGCTGGGCGTAAAGTGGCGAAACAGTCAGGAACAGGAGAAAAAGCAGCAATCGTTTCATGTCGGTATCTGCGTGTGGTGGTAGGAAACGCGGACGGTCGCAGTCTGCAAAACCTACTGAATTGTGCGTTTCCAGACAATGACAGCTGTGATCCCCATCCTCCCCGGCACGGAGATGCACCGATGACTGCACGTCACTTCACCTTGCATCGGGAGCAAAAGCCCTCGTACTTTTGTTTTTCGAATACCGTATATCAGAATGAGCATTTCCATGCGCCAATTCCGAATCACCATCCTCCTGATCGCGGGGGCAGTGCTGCTCTCCGCCTGCTCCCTTTCGAAGGACATCTTCAAAATGGAGGATTCCGATGACTATCAAGCATACATAGAAAAATGGGCTCCGTCGGAGGATGCCTTCGTCGCCGTGCAGCGCCTGGCGAAACCGGCGATCGACAGTAAGGACTGGCCCGCAGCCATCGACGTCTTCAAACGCTATCGCTCCCGCTTCCCGGGCATGGAAAAGCGTTTCGACGCCATTATCGGCATTCTTGAACAGCCTTCCTTCGATATCGAAATCAAGAATCTCGGCAGCGGAGTCAATTCCCCCGGTGATGATATCAAACCTTCGATTACCGTCGACGGCACACGACTGTATTTCGCCAGTGACCGTGAAGGCGGCGAGGGCAAACTCGATATCTATGTCTCCGAGTACAAGGATGGCAAATGGCAGCCGGCGGTGAATCTCGGTCCGCGCATCAACACACCGGATCATGAGACAATTAACGGACTCTCCTTCGACGGGACGACTATTCTCCTTTACGGCGGGTTCAAGGGACATGTCGGCAGCGGGGATAATTACTATTTCGAAAAGACAAAAGACGGCTGGTCGGAGATCAAGCACTTCCCGCGCATGGTCAACAGCAAGTATTACGACTCCGATGCCTTCCTGACTGCAGATGGCTTCGCCGTACTCTTTACATCCGACCGCGAAGGCGTCGTCGGCGAACGCGTCCCGAAAAACACGCGCTACCATGGCAGCGTCGCAGGCAACACCGACATCTTCGTCGCCGTGCGCCAGGGCGTGTACTGGCAGCCCCCGATCAACCTCGGTCCGACCATCAACACACCCTACGCCGAGCGCTCCGCCTTCCTGCACCCCGATGGAAAGACATTGTATTTCAGCTCTGACGGACACCCCGGACTCGGAAAAATGGATGTCTTCAAATCCGTCCGGACCAACACGCGCACATGGACTGAGTGGAGCGAACCGATCAATCTCGGGAAGGACGTCAACGGCAGCGACGACGACTGGGGCTACCGAGTTACCCCGGACGGCAAGTACGCGTTCTTCTCAACCTCCAATCAGGCCGACGGCCTGGGCGAAAACGACATCTACCAGATTACGCTGCCGAAAGCCGTGCGTCCGCAGGAATCCGTCGCTGTCGTGACCGGTGATGCTGTGGACCAGGACGGCAATCCCCTTCCTGATGCAAACATCATCGCCCAGGATCTCAAAACCGGTGACATCATCGCCAGCGCCAAACCCGATCCCGAAACCGGGAAGTACGTACTCACGCTCCCGGAAGGCACCGATGAAAAAGACATCGGCATTTTCGCCGAGCAACAGGGCTACTATCCTGACGCCACCACCATCAAGACAGGCGACGACAACACCTTCGCCGATGCCGGACTGACCAACAACGGCAATGACGGTGGGAATGGGAACGGCAACGGGGGCGACGGCTCCGGCAACGGAAACAACAATAACGGCGGGAATGGGAATAATAACGGGGGTGACGGCTCCGGCAACGGAAACAACAATAACGGCGGGAATGGAAACGGCAACGGGGGCGACGGCTCCGG